>CAZQBM010000039.1:0-24420 GCA_964591945.1 uncultured Lachnospiraceae bacterium
GGGTTTAAATATATAAACTATTCATCCTCTTCCGAAGCAAATCCAACTCTGTACAATTCATTTAATGCAGCTTGCGCTTTCTCTGACTCTTTCTTTTGCATAATTGCATTACGGTCACTAAGAATCGACAACATCTCATCCACCAATTCGCCTTCCGGAAGATAAGAATAATGCGAAAGATAACCAATCATTCTTGCTGCCGTAAAATCGGTATTTAAGTTTCGTGTAATCAAATCACAAAGGGCTTCCGGATATCCTCGTTCCACCAGCATGTGATACAACTGCATACTAAGTTCGGTTCTTTCTTTCATGTTTGAGTTCCTTATTATCTATGTAAGCATTGCAATACTTAAGAACATATAACATAGCGATGTGTTAGTTAGGCGAAAACTCGCGAAAACTGAAATTTGGGCGCGTTTTTAACAACCAAGTATTATTATCAAATACCATTCAACTGCCCTATCAAATAGCAGTTGTTGTTTACTTTTTCTTTTTCTAAATCAGAATACCATTCTTCAATATCTTTTATGGCACTTTTCGCATTGTCCGAATACACAAGACCTAATGTTTTCATCTCATCATTCCAGAATATTACACTATTATTTTCTATCCAAATATATGTAAATTTCTCTTCTGCAACTATAATGTCTTTGCTCAAACTATTCTCTGTAATATCACTCAATTTAATGGATACTCTACTTCCATCTGAAGAAGCATAATTTTGTAATGCATATTCAGAAATTGCCTCATATGAGGATATTCTTTCCTCATAGTATTTCGTTCTATCATTTCCACACGAACAAAGCATTATGCAAAGTACACATACTAAAACAATAACCAATATCTTCTTCATTTTTTCCTCCGACAACTTCAAATTTTCTTTTCCGTTATCTACCGCTATAAAACAGTGAAAATATAATTATACTTATACTATCGCAACTACCATCTATTCTTTAATTTATTCTGCAAACGATATAAGGTATTCATAGCATCAAGCGGTGTCAAAGTTGTAATATTAATCTCTTTTAATTCAGCGATTACATCCTCGTCCGTTACCGTATCAAATAATGAGAACTGTGCCAAATCCACCTCATCATACTTAGGCACAGAAGCTTTTTTATCAGCCTTACCGGTAGGTTGCGCAATGCTTTGAACCTTCTCGATAATATCATTATCTGTCAACTGCTCCACAATTTCCTTGGCACGGTCAATGACCATATCAGGCACGCCGGCAAGCTTGGCAACCTGAATACCATAGCTCTTGTCAGCTCCGCCTTTGACAATTTTACGTAAGAAAACAATATCGTCGCCCTTTTCCTTGACAGCGATGCAATAGTTGTTGACATTACTCATTTTGCCCTCAAGTTCAGTTAACTCATGATAATGTGTGGCAAATAAAGTCTTCGCACCAAGCAATTTACGATTGCTTATATGTTCAATCACCGCCCATGCAATACTCAGGCCATCGAAAGTAGACGTACCGCGACCAATCTCGTCAAGAATCAAAAGACTCTTGCTTGTGGCATTACGCAAGATATTAGATACTTCATTCATCTCAATCATAAAAGTACTCTGACCGCTGGCAAGGTCATCGGACGCTCCGACACGGGTAAAAATACGGTCCACAACACCGATTTTAGCACTACCCGCAGGCACGTAGGAACCGATTTGCGCCATCAAAACAATCAAGGCTGTCTGGCGCATATATGTTGACTTACCGGCCATATTCGGGCCTGTAATAACCGAAATACAGTGGTTATTATTGTCCAAAAAGGTATCATTGGGGATAAACATATCGTGCTGAATCATTTTCTCAACAACAGGGTGTCTTCCGTCCTTAATATCGATAATACCTTTTTCATTTAATGTAGGTTTGACATAATGATTCTGTTCCGCAACGAAAGCTAAAGAACACAAAGCATCCAAAGTCGCAACCGCCTTGGCAGTACGCTGAATACGCTCCAACTGCGCTGCAATGTAATCACGAACTTTACAGAATTCTTCATATTCCAGGTTATTTAACTTATCTTCCGCATTGAGAATCGTATCTTCCAACTCTTTCAAACGAACTGTTGTAAAACGCTCCGCATTGGTTAAAGTCTGCTTACGGATATACTCTTCCGGTACCAAATTTAAGTAAGAGTTGGTAACTTCCAAATAATAACCGAACACCTTGTTGAATTTTACGCGCAAATTCTTGATGCCGGTACGCTCACGCTCGGTATTCTCAAGCTCAGCAAGCCAGTTTTTCCCTTCTGATTTTGCATTGCGAAGATAATCAATATCGGAATTGTAACCTTCTTTGATGATTCCACCCTCTTTAGACTGAAGGGGCGCCTCCTCTACAATGGCATCAAAAATCATTTGATGTACATCTTTTAAATCATCGATTTCCTCACGAAGCTCCACAATCTGGGGATTTACAAAGCTTTCAAGAACAGCCTTGATATGTGGAAGCATCTCCAAGGAATTACGGAAAGCAATCATATCCCGGGGATTGATGGACTGATAGCTTACTTTACTAAGCAAACGCTCCATATCATAAATCGGATTCAAATACTCGCGCAATTCATCCCGTGAAATACTATCCTTAAACAGCGCCTCAACCGCGCCCTGTCTGTGCTCGATATCCTCTTTATAAATCAAAGGTTGCTCGATAAAATGTCTTAATGTTCTGGCACCCATGGCAGTTTTGGTTTTATCCAAAACCCAAAGAAGAGAACCGCGTTTCTGCTTCTCACGCAACGTTTCCGTAAGCTCCAAATTACGTCTTGTGGAACTGTCAAGAAGCATGTATTTCCCGGTTGCATAAGGATACAAATGCGTAAAATGCGCAAGGGAAATCTTCTGGGTATCCTGCAAATACAGCATCAGCGCGCCTGCAGCAATAATACCTGCCGGAAAATCCTCCACGCCCATGCCAATCAGGGAACTTACCTTAAAATGCTTCTGCAGACACTTTTTACAAGCGGCCTCATCAAAATAGCGGTTATCCAAGGTATAAACGCTTGTATTCATTCGGCCTTTTAAGTCCTCAATGTCAAATCCGCTCACCATAAAAGCTTCGTTACAAATGATTTCCGAAGGGTTATACTTGCAAATTTCATCAAACAAACGCTTTAAATCCGATACTTCCGCAAGGAAATAATCGCCTGTGGTAACGTCCGCCACGGAGATTCCGATGGAATTCGTAAAATAAGAGATACACATTAAGAAGTTGTTTTTACTCTCTTCCAAGGCCTGAATGTTAAGGTTTGTACCGGGTGTTACCACACGTGTAACCTCACGTTTTACAAGTCCTTTGGCGGTTTTGGGGTCCTCCACCTGCTCGCAGATGGCAACCTTATAACCTTTTGACACCAATTTGTTCAAATAGCCGTCCACCGCATGAAAAGGAACGCCGCACATGGGTGCGCGCTCTTCCAAACCGCAGCTTTTACCGGTCAGAGTGATTTCCAGTTCTCTGGAGGCCGTAATGGCATCTTCAAAGAACATCTCATAAAAATCGCCCAAACGATAAAAAAGAATACAATCCGGGTATTCCTGCTTGGTTTCCATATATTTTTGCATCATGGGTGTCATTTCAGCCATGTGTCTTCTCTCCTGTTTCTTGGAATTTACTTCTTCTACAAATAACCACGGAAAGTACGCACATTAATATATGCGTACTCCCAAGGATATATTTTATTTCTCAGCCAAGCTTTCTGCTCTCTTTAATGCATCATCAATATGCGCGCAGAAGTTTTCGGCACCAACCTTGTCGTAGAAGCCTGATTTCTTCATAACATTCATAGGTTGTTCATTTACGTGGGATAAAATCAAGGTCATACCTTTCTTCTTGCACGCGTGACGGATTTTATCCAGATTACGCATTGCGGTTGCATCAATTGCATTTACACTTCTCATACGAAGTACAAGGCAGTTATGGTCGCCGTCCAAAGAAATATTCATAATTTTATCCGCAACACCGAAGAATAAAGGTCCGCTTAATTCGTACACACGGGTGTTTGCGGGCACCACTTTCAAATCAATGTGATCTGCGTCGTTTTCATCATCAATATACTTCCACGACTGCACATCGGTTACATCGCTCATTCTCTTCATGAAAAGAATTGCAGCAAGTACCATACCAACTTCAATTGCCACTACAAGGTCGAAAATTACAGTTAAGAAGAAGGTAACCAAAAGTACCAAGATATCGCTCTTGGGCGCTGATTTTAACAAGGTTACGATTTCTCTCCAGCCTGACATATTGTAAGCTACCTGAAGAAGGATTGCTGCGATGGTAGGCATGGGAATCCAGCTTGCATAAGGCATTAATACCACAAGGATTAAAAGCAATACAATTGCATGAACCATACCTGCGATAGGAGTTCTACCGCCACTCTTTACGTTGGCAGCAGTTCTAGCAATCGCGCCTGTTGCGGGGATACCGCCAAACAATGACGAACCGATATTACCGATACCCTGGGCAACCAACTCCATATTAGAACGATGCTTTGAATTAACCATACTGTCTGCAACCACGCAGGATAAAAGTGACTCAATCGCTGCCAAAATTGCAATGGTAAAAGCATCAGGAATAATTCCCTTGATTAACAATAAATCAAATGTAGGCATTACAAACTTCGGTAAACTGTTTGAAATCGTATATAAGTCACCGATGGTCTTAACATTCATACCACCTAATTTTACCATAAGCACGCCAACTACTACGGCAATTAAAGAACCGGGAATGCTAACGAATACTTTTACGATTGCTTTTACGGCTTTATTTGACTTCTCGGTAGCCTTGGCAATTTTATTCCAAGCAAAAGGCCATACAATCAGAATTACCAAACAAATCATACCAACCAAAAAGGCCTGCCAGTTGAAGGTACCGATATTATGAACTACGGCCTCAGCCTTCTCTACGGTTTCAATTAAAACGAGACCTTCGGGATAAGTAAGTCCAAAGAAATCTTTTAACTGACCAACCGCAATGGTTACTGCGATACCGGCGGTAAAACCTGTGGTAATGGTATAAGGAATGAATTTAATGAGACTGCCAAATTTTAAAAGACCCATTAAAATCAATAAAACACCTGCGATGATGGTTGCCCAGAACAACTTGGACATACCGTTTTCCTGCAGTGCAATACCTGCAACAATGGTTGCAAATGCAGCTGTAGGACCTGCAATCTGTACACGGCTTCCTCCGAAGAAGGAAATTAAGAATCCGGCAATGATTGCGGTGTAAATACCCTGCTCCGGACCAACGCCTGAAGCAATGGCAAGGGCGATGGATAACGGTAAGGCTACGATTGCAACCACGATACCTGAAATCACATCTTTGATAAACTGTTCTTTTGTGTAGGTTTTCATGACTGAAAACAACTTCGGTTTTAACTTTTCCATTATACAAGCTCTCCTATGTAGTAGAATCCCTTGCAGGCATTGAGACGCACGGGAACAATCTTTCCGATAAGACTTTCATCTCCCGGGAAATGCACAATGGTATTGTTGGACAATCGTCCCGTTACCAAAGTACTATCGTGCTCATTCATCTCTTCCACCAAGGCATCCATGATTTTCCCCTCCCACAATGCCACTTGGTTTCTTGCATTAAGCTGTACCTCACTTAAAACCCTGTCGAACTGCTCTTTTACAAACTCTGCACTACATTGGTTCTCCATTGCCGCAGCCGGCGTACCGGTGCGCTTGGAATATTGGAATGTAAAAGCATTGTCGTATTTTACCTTACGGATGACATCCAGAGTTTCATCAATGTCTTCCTTGGTTTCGCCGGGGAACCCTACGATAATGTCAGTGGTAATGGCAATATCGGGAATCTCACGACGTATTTTTAAAGCAAGCTCCAAATACTGTTCCTTCGTGTATTTACGGTTCATTGCTTTTAAAATTCTTGTACTTCCGGACTGCAGGGGCAAGTGTAAATGCCTGCAAATCTTCTTGGAATGCTTCATCACTTCGATTAAGTCGTCAGACAAATCCTTCGGATGGGAAGTCATAAAACGAATCCGTTGCAATCCTTCAATTTCTTCCACTCTTCTTAAAAGTTCTGCAAAAGAGATGGGGTTGTCTAAATTTTTACCGTAGGAATTTACATTCTGGCCAAGAAGCATGACTTCAATTACGCCGTCAGCCACCTGTTTCTTAATTTCCTCGATAATTTCTTCCGGTGCACGGCTTCGCTCCCTGCCACGCACATAAGGCACAATACAATAAGAACAGAAGTTATTGCAACCAAACATAATGTTTACACCGGTTTTATATTTGAATTTACGCTCGATGGGCAGGTCTTCCACAATCTGTGTGGTATCCTGCCAAATGCTCTCGATGCGCTTATCCGCCTTCAGCATTTTACAAAGAAGCTCCGCAAAGGTAAAAATGTTATGTGTTCCGAAAATCAAATCCACAAAGGGATAACTTGTCTTGATTTTCTCCACCGCTGACGGCTCCTGGGTCATACAACCGCAAAGAGCAATCTTCATCAAAGGATTCTTCTTTTTCTTGCCGTTTAATACACCTAATCGCCCGTAAACCTTCTGATTGGCGTTGTCGCGGACGGTACAGGTGTTATACACAACCAAATCCGCATCTTCCGTCTCAATAGGCTGATAGCCGGCCTCAATCAGAATGCCCAGAAGTTTTTCGCTGTCTCTTGCATTCATCTGGCAGCCGAAAGTTGCCACATGGCAGGTCAAAGGACTGCCTTTTTCTCCGGCAATCTTAGCCACGAGCGTTTTAGCTTCCTCTATGTAAGCTTTCTGGCGCGTAAGCTCGTCCAAATCGGACAAACCGGCACCGATTTTTGTTTTGTCTAAATTTGAGTACATATATTAATCCTTATTATAAAATTTACAATTAACGCACCTGTCCGTTTCCGTTAATCAAATACTTGTAGGAAGTCAGTTCCTTCAATCCCATAGGCCCTCTTGCATGAAGTTTCTGTGTACTGATACCGATTTCCGCACCGAAACCGAACTCAAATCCGTCCGTAAAACGGGTAGACACGTTAGCATATACACAAGCTGCGTCCACACCCTTCTGGAACTTCGCAATATTCTCGGCATTCTCGGAAACGATACAATCAGAATGTCCTGTATTATGCTCGTTAATGTGTGCAATTGCTTCTTCTACACTTGCAACGGTCTTAATCGAAATAATGTAGTCCAGGTATTCCTTATAAAAGTCTTCTTCCGTGGCCGCAACGCTGTCTTTTAACACTTCTTTGGCAGCAGCATCACTTCTGATTTCCACGTTAGCAGGCGCCAGCTTCTCTGCCAAAAGCGGTAAAAATGCATCCTTTACCTTCTCATGCACAACCAGGGATTCGCAGGCATTACATACGCCGATACGCTGAGTTTTCGCATTGTAAATAATATTTAATGCCTTCTCAAAATCCGCATATTCATCTACATAAACGTGACAGTTTCCGGTGCCGGTTTCAATTACGGGAATGGTGCTGTTCTCAACCACCGCGCGAATCAGTCCCGCACCGCCCCTGGGAATCAACACATCTACGTAATCATTCAACTTCATAAAAGCAGTTGTGGTTTCACGATCCGTTTTCTCAATCAAAAGAATGGCATCTTCTGTCACGCCTGCATTCTTTAACGCACCGCGAATAGTATCCGTAATGGCCTTGTTGGAGTTAATAGCATCCTTACCGCCCTTCAGAATCACAGCATTACCGGTCTTAAAACATAATGCAAAAGCATCCGCAGTGACATTCGGTCTTGACTCATAAATGATCCCGATTACGCCCATCGGCACACGTACCTTGCTGATTTCCATACCATTCGGTCTTGTTGTTGTTTCCAAAACCTCACCAACTGGGTCTTCCAAGTCGATAATCTGCAGAATTCCTTCCGACATTGCTACAATACGTTCCGGTGTCAATCGAAGTCTGTCAATGAGGCCGGGATGCATACCGTTCTCTTCACCATTTTTTAAATCAATGGCATTTTCTTTTATAATAAAATCCGTGTTTGCAACCAAAGCATCCGCAACGGCTTTTAATGCATTGTTCTTTTCTTCTGTAGTTAAAATCTGCACTTCGTATTTGGCAGCAGCTGCTTTTTTACCTAATTCTTCAAGGTACATAGTGGTCTCTCCTTCTCAATTTCTATCTTTTAAAAATCAATTCTCGCTGTTTATTAATATCTTATTTCCAACCGGTCCAACTATTGATATGAAAAGCTCTAACCTCATCAAGACTTTTGTCCGATTTTTGATATATCAAAAGTACAACGGTATCATCATTTACCATATATTTGATGCTTTGCGAACTTTCAATTTCGCATAGATTGCGAAGTTTGGCAAACACAGGGGAATATAAGTGATAATCATCATCCAAATAACTGTCCTTCTCTTCGTAATCACTTGGGAAGCTTACCATTAATCCGGCATAATCCTGTCCGATTTCATAGTGTGGCAACGGAAGCTCATCAACCGGAATTTCATAATACAATTCCTCAACAACTACTTTGTCTTCACCTTCATCATCGCCGAACGTTATATTGATTGCTACGAAAATAACGAGAAGAAACAAAACTACAACTATAATTAAACTTATAAACAATAATTTAAGTTTTTTATCTGAAAGTTCTTCTGTTTTGCGCATATTATTCCTTTTAAAACTTTTATTTTTTATTTACTCACCCGGTAAAACAATCGTTTGGTCCGAACCGCAAATCTTCATATAAACCACGGCTTTGGAATTCGGATAAATCCGCATCTCAATCCGGTCAGAATCAGTATTGATTGCGTCCATTGCCTGATTACTTAAACTGCCAAAGCGGAATTTATAGTTTTCTCTTGTTGAAACTTCCATTCCTTTCACCGTATAACGTTTGTGCGAATATCCGCGAGAAGATGTACTTCTATAATATTCTGCAGAGGTATTCATCAGCACAATATCCACAGTTCCTTCACGATAATCCTTGATGCAATCACCTACTTGCAAGCCACCGGCCCATATAGCTAAAATGCCTAAAGCTAAGGTCACAAACGGAATCAAACCGATTTTCCCAAGAATTCTTACCAATGTTTCCATCCGAGTTTCCACTTGCGTATCCGGCAAATCTTTCGTTTCTTTTATATGTTTTATGGCAATTATAAAAGGAAATGATGCCATATATATACCAAATCCAATGACCAAAAATGCTTTTAATGTCTCATAAAAAAGTGCTTTTTCGCCCATCTCCGGTGCTGCAATTATAAAAACAATTAAAACGATTACACAGATAAAAGCTATGATGATATGTAGTATTCGATTTTTTAAAATATCAGTTATCTTTTTCATTTATTCACCATTTCACTCATTTAGACAGTAAATGACTTCGTTTTCCGTCACAACATAAACCGCACGCCAATCCGACTCTTCCGCAGGAATTGCATCTTTTACCATTGCTCCATAGGATAATGCAATTGTTGTAAGATTCACATCTTTAGGCACTCTTGCAAGATATTTGTCGTAATACCCCTTGCCATACCCTAAGCGGTTGCCCTTTTTATCAAACATAAGACCAGGCATAAGCATACAGTATGCAACATCATTCTGCAGTTCCAAAAGCCTTTCTTTCAAAGGTTCCGGCTCAAGTACGTGAAAATTACCTTCTTTCAACTCTTCCAAAGATGAAATTCTGTAAAACTCCATCTCATCGCCTTGCGTTACCGGGCAATAAACTTGCCTTTTACCTTCTTCTGTGAGTTCATGTATCAAGCTTAATGTCTCAACTTCATCCGGCAAGGACGCGTACATTAAGATAACTTCCGTCCTCTGAAATTCCTTTAATGCCTTAAGATTACTTATGATGGCACTTGACTTATCCGGTCGGTCACTTTCGGATAAACTTTTACGATATGATTTTGCTTCTTTACGAAGTTCTTTTTTCTGCGAAAGAATATCCATAAGACCTCCATACTTAAAACATATTAATTCAACTTACCGTTCTGCCCAAACTTCTCGCCCAAATTTGTAATCGAACCGTCTTTTTCCTCGATATCAATATTATCAAGTTGTCCTCGAAGTGCTGCACGAACACTTGCTACATAATCCGCACGCAACTTTTGCTGTTCGCACCTTTCTTCCGGTGTGAGTCCCTCTTCAGTCTGGGATTTATGATATAACAAGTTGATACGTGCAATTTTTTCTTCCATTGTTGCCATAATTAAGCCTCTTCCTTCATTCCCATAATATAATCCGCAAGATAGAAATCTTCATCTCTGTTTGCCTTAAACAAAGTACCGAAGTTTCTGCCATCCATAATTCTATGAAGAATATGAATATCCGAGCTGTTTGCAATAATCATATCGCAACCTGCACTTGTGGCAATTTTGGCAGCCTGAAGCTTTGTATTCATACCGCCTGTACCCACATTACTGCCGGTCTCACTTTTACCCATATGCATAATATCGTCGGTGAGTTCTTCCACAACCTCGATAAACTTTGCATCAGGATTACTTCTCGGATTATCAGTATACAAACCGTCAATATCAGATAAGAGAATCAACAAATCCGCATCAATCAAAGCCGCAACGATTGCTGACAAAGTATCGTTATCACCAAACTTGATTTCGTAGGTAGAAATCGTATCGTTTTCATTTACAACAGGAATAACGCCAAGTTCCAAAAGCTCCGAAAATGTGTTGTGCGCATTTACACGATTTATAGTATTTGTAATGGTGTCCTTGGTCATAAGAACCTGTGCGGTTACCTGATTATATTCTGCAAAAAACTTCTGATAAATCATCATAAGCTTTGCCTGACCGATCGCCGCGCAAGCCTGTTTTACGGATACTTTACCGGACTTGTCATTCTCAAGATGCACGGATTTCTTACCTACGGAAATCGCACCGGAACTTACCAGAACAACTTCCTTTCCACTGTTTCGGATATTGCAAAGCTCCCTTACAAGAACCTCCATCTTGTTGTAATCCAAATCTCCCGTTTCAGGGTGCTGTAAGGATGATGACCCGATTTTTACAACAATTCTTTTTTTATCTTTGATTGCTTCTCTTAATGTTTCCATATCTCCTCCGGTGCCCGGTTTCTCTTACAACCAAACACTTTTAAGCCATTATTTTTTATAAAATATTATTCTTAAAAAATAAAATTCTTCAAACACTTTATTTTACTCTAAAAATAATATAATGTCTAGTTTTTGAACCATATTAAACGCTATATTTTCGGACAAAATTGAACAATAATACTTTCCGCAACTTTCATGCCGTCCATTGCGGCCGAAGTAATTCCGCCTGCATAGCCTGCGCCTTCCCCGCAAGGATAAATTCCACGCACATTCGCCTGATAAAATTCATCTCGCAGAATACGTACCGGCGCCGAAGTACGGCTCTCTACACCACAAAGCAGTGGATTCTCTTTAGCAAATCCGGGAATTGTATGATCAAAAGTCTCCATACCGTCTACAATTGCCTTAGAAATCGCTGTCGGAAAGATTTCAGTCACATCAGCAAAGGCATACAGGCCTTTTATGGAATGCATGAAATCATCAGCCTTTTCTTCTGTACCATTTAACATATTGTTCTGCAAATCCCACGCATCATTAGCCTTCTTATCGTCGGCAAACTTCGTTTGTACATTTGCCTTAAAATCCTCATAAAACTGTACCGGTATTTTACCGTCACAAAGCTCGTAAGCCTTCTCCTCCAGTTCTCGCTGGAAATGCATACCCGCAAGTACATGTTCCGTTCCATAATCCTTTTCGTCTATTGCAACTACAATGGCACTGTTTGCATGCTCGCCGTTTCGCCCGCTGTAACTCATACCGTTTACCGCCAATCGGCCTTCTTCCGAAGATGCATTTACCACGAATCCCCCGGGACACATACAGAAGGAATATACGCCGCGCCCGTCTTGGGCGCGCGCCGTTAATTTATAGGGTGATGCCGGTAAAGCATCTTTATAGCGTTCCTTATATTCCGCACCATACTGCGTACGATTGATATAATCCTGGGAATGTTCCACACGAACGCCCACCGCAAAAGGCTTCGCTTCCATAGTCAATTCCTTTTCGTATAACATTTCGTAAGTATCCCTTGAGCTGTGCCCAATTGCAAGAATAACTACATTTGTATCAATATCATCAATCGAACCATCGGCCAAATTCTTAACCTTAATGCTTTTCAGTGATTGACCTTTCACTTCATATCCCACAAACTGATGTCCGAACAACACTTTACCGCCTAAGGCAATGATTTCTTCGCGCATATTCTTTACAACCGTTGCTAAAATATCGGTACCGATATGCGGCTTACCATTATATAGAATATCTTCTTTTGCCCCATGCTCGCAGAATATCTTAAGCACCGCACGATTCCTGCCGTCCTTATCTTTTACGCCGGTATTAAGCTTCCCATCAGAGAAAGTACCTGCACCGCCTTCGCCAAACTGAACATTAGAATCAGGCTTCAATGGTTTACCCTGCCAAAAATCTTCCACATCACGAATTCTGCTATCAACATCATTTCCGCGTTCCATCACAATCGGTTTAAATCCGCGTTTCGCAAGCAAATATGCGGAAAACAGGCCTGCAGGACCCATACCAACCACAACAGGCGGATATTCCAGAGGAGTCTTTCCGCATTTTGGAATTTGATACTCTTTTAATTCAGGTGCGGAAGAGACATTTTTATTCTTAAAAACCCTTTTAAAATTAGCAGATGACTTTAACTCCACATCTACCGTATAAATCCAGAATAATTCCGGTTTCTTACGGGCATCCAAGGATTTCTTTACAATATTCAGTTGAAGCATTTCGTCTTCACGAACAGATAAAGCTTTTGCCACATAACTTGAAAGTTTATCTTCCTGTCCGGGAAGTATTTTTAACTGATTTAATCGAATCATTTCGCCGCCGTTTCTCCTGCTTTTATTCCGCTTGCAAAAGCCCAATGCAGATTATAGCCACCGCAATCGGCATCCACATCTACCATTTCGCCTGCAAAAAACAAACCATTTGCCAATCTCGACTCCATATTGCCGTCAATTTCGTCTAAAATAACGCCACCTTTAGTCACCTGGGCATTTTCAAATCCTTTATGACCTGTAATACCGAAACGCCAGTCTTTCATGGCATTCAAAAGTTCCAGCACCATTTCCTTGTCTTCCGGCACTACGGTATATCCCGCTTCCAGATTACGCGTTTTCAGGATATAATCCGCCAATTTATTATGTACCAGACCGGTGATAAAATCTTTTAAGGCATAGCCTTTTAAATCTTTTAAACGTTTAGTGACAAAAACGCCCAAAGCATCCTTGCTAATCTGCGGAAGAAAATCCACAGATACCACGCATTTCATTCCTTCTTCCACTTCTTTAGAAAGAAAACGACTTAAGTGAAATACCGGAATTCCTGACAAACCATAATCCGTCAGCTGTAATTCACCGTAATCAGTGGCAACCTTATGTTCATTCACCAAAGCGGTTACGTTTGCATAACAGCGAACGCCGGCAATCTGCTTTAAACCCGGTGCATCAGACAGCAATTGCACCAATACGGGATAGGTTCTTGTAACCGTATGCCCGAATCCTCTTGCAAGACGGTAACCAAAACCGTCACTTCCTGTTTTCGGCGCAGCCTTACCGCCACATGCAAGAATCACTGCATCAAAATTAATAAATTTATTGTCCGTATGTACCACAAACTGCTCTTTATCCCGAACAATTTCACTGATGCAGGCGTTGTAAATCACTTCAATCCCCAACTGTTCCATTGCCTGTAGGAAAGCAGTCTGTATCGTACCTGCCTGTCCCGTAACCGGATACATTCCTCCTTTACGTTCCATGGAAAGTACGCCCAAACCTGTAAAAAATTCACAAATATCTCTTGAAGACAGGCTGTTTAATACTTCATCCGCCACACTGCCTTCTCCAAAGGAATAATAGTCAGCATGAATATCTACATTTGTAAAATTACATCTTCCGTTACCGGTTAAAAGCAGTTTTTTCCCTGCTATATCGTTTCTCTCAAATACAACTACTTTTGCACCATTCCTCGCCGCCGCAATTGCCGCAGACATACCCGCAGGGCCGGCGCCGATGACCGCTATTGTCTTCATTTTGCTTCACCACGCATTCTTTTCCATTTTCTCTGTAAAATCGTTTATTCTATTATCTGTAAAACATTCGTTTACTGCATTTTTTTAATCTTAACTCGTATGAGACTCCAAGAACGAATACAGGCTCTCATAACTTTCGACCTCTTTTACAGCTTCAATTTCAGCCTTAGTTTCTTCCGGCAGACTGTCTAAACGGATATTTGTATACATATAAACGGTGCTGTTATCTCCGTAATATACAACAACATAATTTTCTTCCGCCTTCAGATAAAATTTCTCTTCCAACTGTAATGGCTCATAAACCTTTTTCACCACTAATTTCTCCGGCGAATAGCTTTCTACCGAAGCACTGACAAAGCCTTCCTCGCGGTCCTTTAGCACAGGACTTAAGGAATAATCCTCATAATACTCCTCTAAAGCATTTCGGCTCATTCCAACGAACTGCGAAGGCAATTTCTCCGTAACTTCACTCACATCACCGGTTACAAGGTTTTCTTTGATAATGATAAATTCCGTATTCAAATCCACAGTCGCATAAGCACCGGTTTCAATCATAGGATTTTCAGATGATACCTCGTTTGAAAATTCAGAATTCTCAATTTGAGCAGGTGGCTCCTCATATATTTCAAATTGATTTTTATAAAATAAATACGACGAAAACCACATTCCAAGGAAAAATAAACTTACGCCCGCTACGCAAAGAAAGCAGATTCTAAAAAATCGATTCATATGTGTCTCCTTACATATTTTTACGATTATAGTATCCGCCTCTTTTGGAAAAATTATTCAATTACATTGCGCCAAATCTCTTTAACATGGAAATTAAAGGCTTACCAACCAAAGGAACTCGCGCAAGCTCGCTTTCACGGAACCCTTTTAACATAATCATTCCCACGAAATAAATCACTACCGCTACAACAAGGGCGATAATACAACTTGCCGTTGTAGGGAGGAATAAGTGGAACAAATGATAAATTCCGAAAGACACCGCGCCCATTACAACAGATACGATCAAGGGAATAATAAAAGTTTTAATCAGTTCCTGACGGTATCCGATATACTTACGAATTGCCAAATGGTTTAAAATAAACATTACAAGCGAGAAAATGATGTTCGAGAACACTACTGCAATGATGTCAAGTTTCATAAAACTTAACATTACCCACAAACTAAGAAGATGCACAACAAGGGCAATTGCCGAATTAATAATCGGCACATACATTTTACCGATGCCCTGTAAAATACCGTTTCCAAGGGTAGATAAAGCATAAAATACCACAGACAAAGTACCCATAAGAAGCATCTGTCCTGCCAAATCCACTTCACCGCTGAATAACATATCAACAATCGGCTTACCAAGCACTGCAAGTCCCACTGCCGAAGGAATGGTTACCATCATTGTAGCGCGGATTGCAGAAGCCACCTTACTTCTTGCACTTGCCACATCATTGTTGGCAAAACTTCCTGCTAAGGAAGGTACAATTGCGGAACACATTGCACTTGCCAAAGCAATCGGCAGATTTATCAAAACCTTATATTTACCGCTGTAAACACCCCAGTTAAAGGTTTTTAACTCTTCCTGTCCAATGGAAAGCATATGATGATTATAAAAAATCTGATCCAAAACACCGCACAAATTGTACATAACCGAACTTAAAAGTACCGGTACAATAGTAAGAATAAGAACTCTGAAAATGGATGCATAATCTTCGTTTGCTTTGGTTACATCCTTGCGTTCTGCACGAACCATATTACCGCGGGATAAATAATATACAATAACAAGGAATAACAGTCCGGCAATGGCACCAATACCACAGCCAAGAGTTGCTCCGGCTGCGCCCTGTGCAGGTGCATATCGGTCATTCATCATCAAATTACCATACAATTCACCGCGTCCGAAGGCAATATTCGCAAATATCAAAGAGAACACAACTAAGAAAATCTGTTCCACAATCTGCGAAATTGCGGTAGGTGTCATTGTTCCCAATCCTTGAAAATATCCACGGAACACACCCATAATTGCTACAATCAAAAGAGTGGGGGCCAAAACACGCAAGGCCGTGGCACTCATAGGTTCGCCCATCAAAGAACCCGCAAGGAAATCTGCAAAGAATAAAACAATCAAGCAGGCAAGGCCACCCGAAACCATGGCAAACAATAAAGATGCCTTAAAAATCTTCTTTGCATTTTTGTACTGTCCTCTGCTGACTCTGGCTGCAACCATTTTAGACACTGCCAAAGGAAGACTGTAGGATGATAAAAGAAGGATAATTGCGTACAATTCATAAGCTGCCGCATAATAACCATTACCGACATCACCAATAATGTTTGTTAAGGGAATTCTTCTGACAATACCGATTGCCCTGGCAATCAGGCCCGCCGCTGCAAGAATTCCACCTTGTACCACAAGTCCGTTTCTTATTTTCTTTGCACGTTCACTCATTGATCAAATCCCCGTTCGTCTATTATCTGGTAATTCCTAAGTCATTTAAGTATTCGTTCTGCTTTGCTTCCATATGCTTGGCTTCCTCGTTCTCCATATGGTCATATCCAATTAAGTGTAACACACTATGGGCAATTAGAAAAGCATATTCACGTGTAACCCCATGACCGTATTCCTCAGCCTGCGCAAGCATTTTATCCCTTGAAATCATAATATCTCCAAGGACAAAATAGTCATTCTCCGGATTAAAACAGTCAAAATAAATCTCTTCGTCACGAAACTGCGAAAACTCTCCCGGCGTATCAAAGTCACAATTTGGGAAGGATAAAACATCCGTCGGCTTGTCCATATCACGAAACTCTTTGTTTACCGCTTGAATACCGTCATTATCCGTCATAGTAAGATTTACTTCACAATCAAAAGGACAGCCTTCTTTTTGTAAAATATGCTCTATTACCTTCTTCGCCAATGTCAACTCTTCTTCGTTGATTTCTTCTGTAATTTCATCCCAGAAATTAATTTGTACCACGACGACGTACCTCCTTTACTCTGGCAGCCTTACGTTCTTCCCGTGCCTTTTCTTTCTTTTCATAATTGTCATAAGCACATACAATCTTCTGTACAAGCGGATGACGAACAACGTCCTTGCCGGTCAAATGACAGAACTGAATATCGGGAATGTCTTTTAATACACGTAATGCCACATCCAAACCTGACTGCGCCCCGACAGGCAGGTCCTTCTGCGAAATATCGCCCGTAATGATTACCTTAGAACCGAAACCGATTCTGGTCAAAAACATCTTCATCTGGGCAGGGGTTGTATTCTGTGCCTCATCCAGAATAATGTAGGCATTATCCAAAGTACGTCCGCGCATATAAGCAAGGGGTGCTACCTCAATTAAGCCCTTTTCCATATTCTTTTGGAAAGACTCCGCCCCCATAATCTGATACAGCGCATCATAAAGAGGTCTTAAGTAGGGATCAATTTTACTCTGTAAATCGCCGGGCAGGAATCCAAGTTTCTCTCCGGCTTCAATCGCAGGTCTTGTAAGAATAATACGGCTTACTTCTTCATTCTTGAAAGCTGTAATGGCCATCGCCATGGCAAGATAGGTTTTACCCGTACCGGCAGGACCGAGACCAAACACAATCATATTCTTGCGAATTGCATCCACATACTCTTTCTGGCCCAAGGTCATAGGTTTTACAGCCTTACCGTTCATCGTATGGCAAATGCAATCAGAATCAACCGAAAGCAAAACATCCGACTTATCTTCTTTGGACATTGCAATACCATAATCCACATTCTGTTCTTTAATGGTATTTCCCCGCTTTGACAGTTCTGTAAGTTCAGATAAAAGTCGCACAGCCTTCTTGGCATTGTATTCATCACCTGTAATCTTTACCACGCCGTCACGATTGATAATGGTAACATCCAAGTCATTTTCTATTTTACGAATATAAGAGTCTCTTTCACCGAAAATATTCTGCATATGTTCAGTGCTCATCTCCATTGTTAACTGAATTGTATTGGCCATCTAAAAGCTCCGTTCTCGTGGCAGGGTTAATTTCTTCCCGCAGCAGGTTCGAATCCACAAAATATAATTCCCCGCTTAAAGTAAGCATACTACCACTAGTACCTATTTTAACATCTTTTTGCATATTTTGTACCCCCTTTTCTTCTAAACTTTTAAGAAAAAGGGATAAATTTTCATATAATTGTACTTCCAAGGCACTTTTATCCTTTTTTACGCGGACAAAATCATATTCTTTGTGTGTTTTTTGATAAAACCAAACCGGCAAATAAAAGTGTTCCCACAATTTCAACTGATAAAACGACTCTGAAATCTCTTCTTTTTCATATTGCGGATAAAACCAATGAAAAGCGTACATTTTATTTCCCATTCGCAGACTGTATTCCTGATAAGTTTCACCGGAATACTGTTTTTCATCCCCATAAAAAGAAAGCTCATCATAATAATTTTCACTATAGGCAATTAAAACATCCGCATCCGCATTCACAAGTCTGTAATCGAGAATAGTTCCGTCAGTCTTTACAACAGGAAGCACTCCGTCAATGATTAGTTGACCTTTCGTTACCACATCTCCTGCCTTAACTTTGGCCTGACCGCTTCGAACCACTACCGAAATAACGGTGCCATCTCTTGGCGCATACAAACTGCTTGCATAATAATCTTCTTCTTCATAAACAGCTACGTCACGTTCCTTGATATCAATGGATAAGGTGGTGCCTTCCTGACCGATGGAAACCCAGGTAATATCGGTAAAATCCTTTCGAAAGTTTTTTTCCAAGGCATCCGTATCAATTTCGCTTTTGACTGTGCCCATCTGAATATCCTGCGTTTTAAGATAATCTAAGATCATTTCGTCTGAAATACTTATATTTCCTTCAATTTCAATGGCCCATATAAAACGGCTCATAAACAGAAGCCAGCCAAAACAAACCAATGCACCTAACACAAAGCATTTACGAGTAGACATTCGCAAAAAGAAAAAAGGCAGTCCATGTTTTTCAACAATGGCTACCTTTACATTTGTTTTTTGTACAACTTCTCTGATTTGTTTAAAGTCAGGAACCGAAATATTTAATTCATATTCTTCTTCCCCTTGCACCAAATCATAAATATGAAAACCTCTTTTTTTACAGATATTCACAAATCGCGTGGCACCGTATCCTTTTACACGAATGCGTACAAATCCTTGTATCATTAACTGAAATGAACGCAACTTAACACCTCCGCTTACTACTTACTTTATAAATAAAACACTATCAATTTGACCATCTATAATAATTTCTTCTTCGTTATAGCTACGTACTTTAAGGCAATTTCCGCACACTTTAATTTTGGATTGCTTCCCCTGTAAAAGGATGACATCTTTATCGTATTCCAAAATACCTTTATAATTCTCGATTACAACGCGCATTGAACCGATAATGGATACATTGCTGGCGCCACAAACAATATCGTGGGGAAGCGAAAAAAGGTCGGCTAATTGTTCTTTTTGTTCTTGGATTTTTGCTTTTTTATCATTTTTCATACTTGATTTTATGCCAAATATGATATGAATATGAACAAATATTTTTACTCATTAATTTAAAAACCCCTTTTATCTGTTATACAACAAATAAAAAGGGTTTCTAATACGCCTTTAATCTTCTGCAACAACAATCAATAAATCACCCTCCACAAAGGTAATTTCTTCACTCTTTGCAGGATTGGTTACAATCAACATTTCATCATCAATAATCTTTTTATATCCGACAGCAATATGTCCCTGTCTGGAAGCACTTTCAGTCACTGTATAGAAATCAACCGGAGTATTCAAAACAACATAATTTTCAATAGGTTTCATATACAATTCCGAACCGTCTTCATCTAAAATATCCTCAAATAAAGCTGTCAATTCACGGTTTTCTGCAATCTGTGTCATAAGAAGATTAACAATATTAGAACCGATTACAAAATCATCACCGCGTGAACCGGTAGCAAGACGCTGATTGACAGTTTTACGCATCTCGCTTGTAATGGATACACGATGTTTTGTATTCTTAATAATATCCCATAAATAAATCAAACTAAGCAAGGTTCTCGCATCTGCTTCTTCAGCCTCAAGATGAATATTACTGAGAATCAGCACGTTATCCAAGTCTTCCGTCAGAATCTCTTCCATTCGTGCACGATTTACAAATCCTTCTTTACGTATTTCAGGATTGATGTGTCTATACTCTTCCGTTGATAAATCCAAATCATCATCGGTAACAATGACAACTCTGGTGCCATCATCAACATAGCAATCATATTCTTTTAAAATTGAAGGCAACATTGGATTACTTCCCAAAACAAGCAAATCATCCGTTTCTACAAGACGTCTTTCCGGAATTTCTTTTATAATATAATCTTCTTTAACTTCCGGTATTTTATCCAAAACCGTAAAAGAACCGTCATCATCCTCTAAAAGAATTAATTTATCCTCGGCAGTAATAATAGTGTCCATAGGCGGATTTAAATAGGTACCGCTGTCATTTCGAATACCAAATACAACTGCTTTTTCAAAATAATTTAAAGTATCTTTAAAAGTCAATCCCCTCAAAGAAGGCACATCTTCAAAGTATAATTCATCGCCATCATAGTCAAACAACTCAACCAACACCTGTGATAAACCAGGTTGACGACATGTATGTGCAATAATTCTTGAAATTGCATCATTGGCAAAAATAACCTCTGCCCTCCCTTCGCCTGCAATTCTGGCCGCTTCAACATTCTGTGCTTCATTAATTGCAACCGTAAAATAAAGGTTGGGGTGAGTCAATTCTTTATCTTTTAAATAAGATGTCAACGCAAGAATAATCTTAATACTTTGAGGATCATCGTATTCATTAATAATAATGGATTTACTGGTTTCTACAGAACAACGCTCCAAAATATGCGATTCACAAGGCGATCCGCTTCTGCAAATAATTCGAGTGGTTTTGGTATCCGGAAATCTCCCCGCGATAGCATCTTCCATCACTTCTTTTTCCGCTTCACCTACAACCACAATACAGCCGTCTTTTTGGTTTTCATTTGCACCGATTAATTCATTAATCAAAGTGTAAATATTATCATTAAAGCCAAGAATTACCGTATGTCCGTCTTCGATTACAATAGATGTACCTTTTCTCAAGCTTGACAATTTTGATTCCAAGCCGGAAGAAATAATACCGATTAAAACACTGCTGATAAAAATACCACAAATGGTTACAATTGTTTGAAGAATTACGTAAGGTATATTATCAAGCGTATCCGTTGTAATAGTTCCCGGATCCAAGGCGTGCATAAAACTCACCCAAATGGAACTTGCAATTCCGCCATCCATACCAATTAACACGGTAATTGCACCGGCTATACACACAATAACAAAGGTTACAAGACACAAAAGACCAATCAAAGCGATTGTACCTTTTGACATAATATTATCAAAACGATATTTCAACTTTTGAATAAAACTTCTCTTTTTCATTTGAATTTTCCTCTTTACTCAACAACTCCGCGAATCAAAGGTTCCGGCTTGAATTCTTTATCCGTAAAAGAATACGCCGCAAGGAAACGTTTCTTTGCTACCTGTAATTTATCCAAATCATTCGCATGGATTGTCGCAAGACTTTCTCCCTTCTTCACATAATCACCTTTCTTCTTATGAAGTACCAATCCTACCGATAAATCAATCTCGCTTTCTTTGGTTTCACGACCGCCACCGAGAATCAAGGAACAAATTCCGATTTCATCGCATACAATGCCGGAAATATATCCTTCTTCTTCCGAAATAATCTCTTCAACAAACTGCGCTTTTGGTAAAAGTTCCGTATTGCAGACTTCTTCTTTTCGCCCACCTTGTGCTTCTACAAATTCAGCCAATTTCTCTAACGCCTGACCGTTTGCAATTACTTCTTCAAGTTTTGCTCTTGCCTCGTCTTTATCAGATGCTTTTCCAGCAGCAACCACCATATAAGAACCCAAAGCCAGGCACAATTCCCTGAAATCTTCCGGACCTTCACCTTTTAAGGTATCAATAGCTTCTTTTACCTCTAACGCATTACCAACCGCTCTTCCGAGTGGCTGGTCCATATCCGAAATTACCGCTATGGTCTTTCTTCCGGCACCGTTACCGATGGTAACCATTTCTTTTGCCAAAGCAAACGAATCCTCTTCTTTCTTCATAAAAGCACCGCTACCGGTCTTTACATCCAAAACAATTGCATCTGCTCCTGCTGCAAGTTTTTTACTCATAATGGAACTTGCAATCAAAGACATATTGTCTACTGTTGCCGTCACATCACGTAAAGCATATAGTTTCTTATCCGCAGGTGCTAAATCCGCAGTCTGTCCCATAATGGAAATGCCGATACGGTTAACCTGATTAATAAAATGTTCTGTAGAAATATCCGTTCGAAATCCCGTAAAAGACTCCAGTTTATCAATGGTTCCTCCTGTATGACCGAGTCCGCGACCACTCATTTTCGCAGTCGGCACACCAACCGCAGCCACCATAGGAATCAAAGCAAGGGACGTTTTATCACCCACACCGCCGGTAGAATGCTTATCAACTTTCACGCCTTTAATAGCGGATAAATCCAGCATATCACCGCTATTGGCCATAGCCATGGTAAGATTTAGTGTTTCTTCTGCATTCATTTTGTTAAAATAAATTGCCATAGTAAGGGCTGACATCTGATAATCAGGAATCTCACCTTTGGTATATCCTTCTACCAAAAAATCAATTTCTTCCTTACTCAATGCCCCATTATTTCGCTTTTTCATGATAATATCATACATTCTCATAAAAACACCCCCCAATATAACGAATCCTAGTCTATTATCTAATAAAACAATGTCTACCTCTTAGAACATTTTAGACAGTATCTATTTATGATACGGTTCATTATGAATAATTCGAAAACATCTGTATACCTGTTCTAAAAGAATCACACGCATTAACTGATGCGGAAAAGTCATAGGAGAAAAACTAAGCAACTCATCCGCCCTGTTATACACATCCTTAGACAACCCCAACGAACCGCCAATTACAAAACAAAGATCCGAAGTTCCTTCAATGCCAAATCTCTCAATTTTCTGTGCAAATTTAACCGATGAAAGCTCTTTTCCTTCTATCGCAAGCGCAATTACATGCATATTATCCGTGATATTTTTAAGAATACGTTCGCCTTCTTTGTTTTTTATCTGCTCTTCAATAGCTTCCGGCGCGTTATTCGGTGTGTTCTCATCAGCCACTTCTATGATTTTAATTTTACAATAACGGCTTAAACGCTTTACAAATTCATCCACCGCATCCCGATAAAATTTCTCCTTAATTTTACCTACGGTTACTAATGTTACATTCAAGATAAAACTCCTGTTTAAAGATTACTCAAAATACTCACTATACTTCTTCTCAGTAATATATTCCGCATAGTCATCGCCCATTTCAGGAAAAGCCTTGGCAATAGTAGCCTTCATATAATCGAAGCGCTCAAAATAAAGCTGTTCATCCACAGAAACATCACCGGGAATTGTCTGCTCCACAATCTTCTTAGTAAGATTTAATGCACACCATTCTTCAATTTCTTTTATTTTCTTTGATTCTTCGTCATCCGCATTTCCCATTTTCTTTAAACTAACAAATGACATAATACCTGATACAAACAAAGCACCAAAGAAAATGCCCATAATAGAATATGCAATGATTGCATTAAAGCCCGAGAAACGAAGAGGCACGACCCCAAGAATTACCAGCACCATGAAAACAATGCCTGCAACACCAAACGCCAAAAGCATGATTCCGCTGGCTTTTAATTCACTCTTCTTTTCTTTCGCGGTCTTAAATTCCTTAGCAGGCTCCGACTTTTTGGTCATTACTCTGGGACTTTCAGGATTCTTAGCGGCTTCCATAGCCTGCGGATTTGTGTTACGCATAAATTCCGCCGCACATCTTACCGCACCTTCTCTTTCGGCAGCAGATATAAACAACTCGTAATTTTCTGCACCTTCTTCTCTGCTTTCACCTTTTTTACGGTCTGTTTTTACCGAAAATGCAGACGTAAATCCTTCCGCAAGCAAGTGCTCTTCAATCATCTTTACATGCTTTTTATCACCGAACAAAAGGGAACAAGACTCTTCCACACGCTCTTCTTCATTCAGACTTTTTACCAACATGCTTCCGCAATCGGCACACTTCTCAATACCTTCTCTATATTCTGTTTTACAATTAGGACACCAGGGCATATTTTTTACCTCTCTTTATATTTTAATATTAACCTTACAAATCCATTTAGACATTATTATATAAATAAAAGTCTAAACATAAATGTTCTATACAAAAACATATTTAAT
>CAZQBM010000040.1:0-24276 GCA_964591945.1 uncultured Lachnospiraceae bacterium
GTAGATACTTGCACGCATACCGCCAACGCTTCTGTGACCCTTTAAGTTAGTAAATCCTGCTTCTGTAGCCTCTTTTACAAACTTAGCATCAAGATCAGCGTCACCTGTTACGAAAGGTACATTCATAAGAGAACGGTCTTCCTTACGAACGGTACCCTTAAACATCTTGCTTTCGTCAAGGTAATCATAAAGAATAGCAGCTTTCTTCTCATTGTATTCCTTCATAGCTTCAAGACCGCCCTGCTTCTTAAGCCACTTGAAAACCTTACCACACATATAAATACCGTATGCAGGAGGTGTGTTATAAAGAGATTCTGCATCTGCATGAATCTTGTACTGTAACATAGTAGGTGTTCCTTCGAGAACATCTTCTGTAATCAAATCTTCACGAATGATTACAATAACAACACCTGCGGGTCCGATATTCTTCTGTGCACCACCATAAATAATACCGTACTTAGATACATCCATAGGTTCTGATAAGAAACAGCTTGAAACGTCAGAAACAAGTGTCTTGCCTTTTGTATTCGGTAAAGTTTTGAACTTTGTACCATAAATAGTATTGTTTTCACAAATATAAACATAGTCAGCATCTTCAGAGATGGGAAGATCTGAACAGTCAGGTATGTATGAGAAATTATCGTCTTCAGAAGTTGCAATCTTGTTTGCAGTACCAAACTTCTGCGCTTCCTTATGTGCCTTCTTAGCCCACATACCCGTTACAATGTAATCTGCAACCTTATTTTTCATAAGGTTCATAGGGATCATAGCGAACTGAAGATGTGCGCCGCCCTGTAAGAACAATACCTTGTAATTATCGGGAATATTCATCAAATCTCTTAAGTCAGCTTCCGCTTCCTTAATAATTGTATCATAAGCTTTGGAACGATGACTCATTTCCATAACCGACATACCGGTTCCTTTGTAGTCAAGCATCTCCTCTGCCGCTTCTTTTAACACTTCTTCCGGTAACACTGCCGGACCAGCTGAGAAATTATACACTCTAGCCATTTTTCTTTCCTCCTTAAGGTTGGTAATCACCATAAAATTCATTTTACAATTACGGACATTATTCGTCAACTATAAAAATAGCGAAATGACAAAAAAATAACAATGCATTTTATATATTATATTAATAAAATAAAACTACAGGCGTACCATTTTCTACCATTCCGTAAAGTTCAGCCGCCTTATCTTTCGGCATGTTGATACATCCATGAGAACCATCTGTCATATATATGTCATCGCC
Organism: uncultured Lachnospiraceae bacterium; assembly: GCA_964591945.1. Classification (GTDB taxonomy): domain Bacteria; phylum Bacillota; class Clostridia; order Lachnospirales; family Lachnospiraceae; genus UBA3766. The sequence goes on from CAZQBM010000040.1 coordinate 1,250, forward strand.
AAACTTCCTTCTCCAGGTCGCATCGTGCAAACCGATATTGCCGTAAACCGGCATCCAGTAGTAAACAAAAGTTGCATATGTTGCGCCTCTTAGAATTCGGTTTCTTGCTTTACCGTAAATAGAACATACCACAGCCGGCGTATCCCATCCGCGACGCATATTTCCCGTAACTACAGGTGTTTCCAATGCAAGTTCATAATCTACATAGTAATATAACCTTTGCTCAGTCATATCAACTTCAATGTAGGTCCCGCCGATATCATCCTCGTCTTGGCTCCAGGCTTTAGACGCATAAACCGGTTCACGCTCCGTACCGCTTCGACCCAATGTGAAATCTTCTATCAAAAGGGCACATTCTTCCTCTTCATCAATGTCATTTCCGTAGGTACTCTTCTCAATCGTTACCAAGTCACCTCTGGTCGACATGAATTCTCTGGGTTTACCAACGGTATCATACTTCTCGCCAAGAGAAACCGCATATTCAAGCACCTTTGCTTCATCCAGCACAAGATTTCCCTGTGCATCTTTTATAAAAGCACCTGTATTTTCATCAATGGCAATCCACCTGGATACCACACTACTGTCAATTCTTTCTTCCCGGTCTCCTAAAATATATGTAAGTTCAAAACTCTGGAATGCATAAATATCATTCCATAACTTATAAATATCCAAATTCTCCTGCGTAACAGGCATTGTTACATAACAACCTTTTTGCTCTGCTACATACACATCCTGTTCGAGGTTATGCAACGCATTTGAAACAGCTTTGCAAACCCGTTCCGGCACAATCTGATTTACCGTATGGTCATACAAATGATATCCATCTTCTTCCAGAACAATTTCAGGCCTGTTTCCAACTGCCAAAACCTCTTTCTTCATAAAGTCCGCTTTATAAAGAATTTCCGACAGTTTCTCTTCCGAAAAGGTTACAACCGGCATTACATCAAAGTTTTGTTCCGTAAAATAATATCGAATCCACTCAAACGCCTTCTGTTCGCTTTTAATCTCCTTCAAAGCACCTGTATAATCCATACCATATTCAATTTCTTCCAACGTAACTTCATATTGGCTGTTATTTCGGTCAATGACAGTGATTTTATCATAGGAAGCAAGCGTAACAAGCTCTGCATTTACCTCGTCTACGGTTTTGCCGGTGCAATACACTCCGTTAATCCATGTACCATAGCAAAAACGTTCCGAATAATATCCGGCCAGTCCTAAATAAATACCACTTGTTATAAGAAGCATACTTGCCAAAACAATCCCTGCCGTCAACCACTTCTTTTTATTCATTCTTTTGTACTCCGTATAAAAACAAAGAGGGCGCATATAAACGCCCCCTACTTATTCTTAATTATCCGCATTCGCCTTTTCAATCTGCGCAATTGCAGCTTTTTTCATAGGAATTCTGCAATTCTTGTTATTACCGAATTCAACAATGACATCTTCCTCGGTAATATCAATCAATACACCATAAAATCCGCTGGTGGTTACAACAATATCGCCCACTTCCATAGATGACATCATTGCATTGAATTTCTTCTTTTCCTTCTGCTGAGGTCTGTAAAGCATAAAATAAAAGAAACCAACAATAATTACAATATAAATAACTGTTACCCAAATACTTCCGCCGAACATTCCGCCTGACTGTGCCGCATCTGCAGTTGTTGCTGCCGCTTCACCTGTTAATAATAAGTTCATTTCTTACCTCCAAATTATCACAATTTATTTCGCATCTATAAGATAAATATATCCTATCCATTTTTTACAATGCAATCCTAACTAGAATACACAATTTTTCTTTTATAAGCAAGCATTTTTTCTTTGTTTACGGGCTTTTCACAAAATTTTAATCATTCTTCTGTTCCATACCCTCTAACTTACGTGCTTTATATGCCTTAAACTCACCAGCATCCAGTGCATCCCTGATTTCTTCCATCATCTTATTATAGAAATAAAGATTATGAATAACGCACATACGCATTCCAAGCATTTCCTTCGCTTTTAAAAGATGACGAATATAGGCTCTGGAATAGCGCTGACAGGTCGGACACATACAACCTTCTTCAATAGGTCTTCCGTCCCTTTCGTACTTAGCATTCAGTAGGTTGATTTTACCCTGATTGGTATACAAATGCGCATGTCTTCCGTTTCTGGTCGGGTAAACGCAGTCAAAGAAGTCAACACCTCTTTCCACCGCTTCCAAAATATTCGCCGGCGTTCCCACCCCCATTAAATAAGTAGGCTTGTCCTTGGGAAGATAAGGAACGGTATGGTCCAAAACATCATACATTTCTTCATGACTCTCGCCTACAGCAAGACCACCCAAGGCGTATCCGTCCAAATCAAACTCGCTGATTCTTTTGGCATGTTCAATACGGATATCATGAAAAATCGCACCCTGATTAATACCGAACAACAACTGATTCTTATTAATGGTATCTTCTTTTGCATTTAATTCAGCCATTTTATCCTTGCAACGCAACAGCCATCTTGTAGTTCTGTCAACGGATGCCTGTACATAATTACGATCCGCACGGCTGGAAGGACACTCATCAAAGGCCATCGCGATGGTAGATGCCAGATTGGATTGAATCTGCATACTCTCTTCCGGCCCCATAAAAATCTTTTTGCCGTCTATGTGTGATTGGAAATAAACGCCTTCTTCTTTGATTTTACGTAAGCCCGAAAGGGAAAACACCTGAAATCCGCCGGAATCCGTAAGGATTGGCTTATTCCAAGACATGAATTTATGCAAGCCGCCCATATCTTTGACCACTTCATCGCCCGGTCGAACATGTAAATGATAGGTGTTGGACAACTGTACCTGTGTACCAATTTCTTCCAAATCTGCTGTAGACACAGCGCCCTTAATTGCCGCAACAGTTCCTACATTCATAAAAACGGGGGTCTGAATAATGCCATGTACGGTTTCCATTACGGCACGCTTGGCATTGCCTTCTGTTTTTAAAACTTTATACATTCTCGTATTTACTCCGTCATCTGCGATTCCGTCAGAATATAATCTTCCTTATTAGAAAATCGCATTTTCTACTAAATTTATATTTCTATTTCAGTTCATAAAAGATGATACAATTCGGTTTTTCGATTTTAATTTCCTTACTGCTCATAGCAATGATATGTTTCTCCAAATCTGCCATAAAGAAAGTCATTGTATTAGACTCATGGTTTAAACTCACCAAATGCTTCAAATCCGGGAACATCGCCGCATCTTTAGGATAAGTTCCACTGATAGGTAAACAGAAATTCTTGGCAAGCAGACCCGTATCGGTATCCAAATCAAAAACAACCACACTATTATCGCCTGCATTGGAACTGATTAAATGCTTACCATCCAAGGTCAACTTTACCATACTGGTAACGGTTCTTCCTGCATGATATTGATTGACACAGGAAATCGTCTGAATCTTCTCAAATTCAGGATACTTCTCCACAAATTTATAACTGTATACATCAATATAATTCTTGATCTCATGAACAATATAGAGAAACCGTCCGTCTTTGGAGAATACCATATGCTTCGGACCACTTCCCACATCACTTCGTATAATATCAATCTGCTTTAATTTACCTGTAATCTGATTTAATTCATATACATTTACATGGTCCATTCCGCTGTCCGCCGCAAGAAGATAACGGTTATCCCTGGACATTTTAACGCAATTCACATGGGGCTGGAAGCTTCTTTCCATAACATCTCCCATACCAACCATATAGATTTCTTCGGTAATTTCACCGATGCTGCCGTCTTCGGCCAATCTTAAAACTGTAATTTTACCATCATGGTAACCGGCCACAAAAAGAAATTTATCATCATAATCCGTAGAAAGATAGCATCCACGCATACCATTTATAGAAGCATAATTAATTTCTTCCAGCATACCGTCTGCAAGAATGCGATATCCTTTTACGCCCATATCCGTAATGGAATACAAATACTTACCATTGTGAGAACATGTTAAATAAGAAGAATTGGTAATCTCCACATCTCCCTTCTCCTGTAGAATCCCTTTTTCCACGTCAACATCATAAATAGTGATTCCATTTTTGTTCTTCATTGTATAAGTTGAAACATATGCAACATATTTTTGATTTGCCATCTTTGCAACCTCCGCACTTACGCCATATAAATCTATGATACCACACCTTAAAATATTTGTTAAATGTTTTTTACTTCTTATAAATAAATTCTTTCTTTTTGGTTGCTGTTTTGAGGTCTAAAATATCATTTCCTCTTTTATTTTACTTAAATTATGAAACATCCCCATATTTTTTTAAAATATATACTATTTTTAATTGACATTTGTCTCTTACTGCGTATAATAAATCTTGATTTGTTTAGTAAAAGTAAACAAAAAGTTTAAAATTGTTGTTTTTTAAGAAATGGGGCGCGTTATGAATATCGGGTTAAAAATCAAAGAGTTGCGAGTCCAGAAAGGACTCACCCAGGAAGAGCTTGCTGACCGTTGTGAATTATCCAAAGGTTTTATCTCTCAGTTGGAACGAGACTTAACTTCTCCTTCTATTGCATCTTTAATGGATATTTTACAATGTCTCGGTACGGACTTAAAAGATTTCTTCAGCGATGAAGAAGATACACAAATTGTCTTTCACGACAAAGATTACTTTGAAAAAGAAGATGATAAACTCGGCAATAAGATTGAGTGGATTATTCCTAACGCTCAAAAAAATATGATGGAGCCCATACGTGTTACGCTTCAGCCCGGTGGCAGTACCTATCCCGACAACCCTCACGAAGGTGATGAATTCGGTTATGTCTTATCCGGAAGCATACGTATCCATATCGGTAAAAAGACTTATAAGGCTTCCAAAGGCGAGTCTTTCTACTTCACTTCCTCTTCCTCTCATTACGTAGAGGCAGCAGGCAAAACAGGGGCAACCTTCCTTTGGGTAAGTACCCCTCCTACTTTTTAGATTGTGACGCGAAGGAGATTACAGTATGAGCAACAGATTAATTAATTTAGAGAACATCAGCAAATCATACGGAAGCCAGATGGTTCTGGATGATATGAATTTATATATCCGCGAAAATGAATTCTTAACCCTTTTAGGCCCCAGCGGTTGCGGCAAAACCACCACGTTACGCATCATTGGCGGTTTTGAAACTCCGGATAAAGGACGTGTTATTTTTGACGGTGCTGACATTACCAATATTCCGCCTCATAAGAGACAATTAAACACCGTATTCCAAAAATATGCGTTGTTTACACATATGAACATTGCCGAAAACATTGCTTTCGGTCTTAAAATCAAAGGCAAAAGTAAGGCTTATATCGATGATAAAATTAAATATGCCTTAAAATTGGTTAATCTTGACGGTTATGAAAAAAGAATGCCCGACTCTTTAAGTGGTGGCCAGCAACAGCGTATTGCCATTGCCCGTGCTATCGTTAACGAGCCCAAGGTACTTCTTCTTGACGAACCGCTTGGAGCTTTGGACTTAAAACTTCGTCAGGATATGCAATACGAATTAATTCGTCTCAAAAACGAATTGGGTATCACTTTTATCTATGTAACACACGATCAGGAAGAAGCTTTGACTATGTCTGACACTATCGTTGTTATGAATCAGGGTTACATCCAGCAGATCGGTACTCCGGAAATGATTTATAACGAGCCGGAAAATGCTTTCGTAGCAGACTTCATCGGCGACAGTAACATCATCGCTTCTACTATGATTCAGGATGAATTGGTAGAAATTCTCGGTGCACGCTTTGCTTGTGTAGATAAAGGCTTTGGTAACAACAAACCCGTTGACGTTGTAATCCGTCCGGAAGACGTGGAACTTGTTCGTCCCGGTGAAGGTACCATTAACGGCGTTGTTTCCCACCTAATTTTCAAAGGTGTACATTATGAAATGGAAGTTATGGCAAACGGTTTTGAATGGCTGGTTCACTCCACCTCCCTCTTCCCTGTGGGAACTGAGGTTGGTATTAAGGTTGATCCTTTCAACATCCAGATTATGAACAAACCGGAATCTGAAGACGAGGAGGCAGCCCCCATTGAAGAATAAAAAATTAAATTCTCTCATGGCGTCTCCCTATATCCTTTGGTCCATTGCTTTTATCATCATCCCTTTGATTATGGTATTTTACTATGGACTAACCGATAAAAACGGCGCTTTTACTTTAGAAAACATTACTGCAATTACTTCTCCTGAGCATATAAAAGCTTTGAGTATTGCATTACTTTTATCATTAATCAGTACAATTATTTGCCTTTTATTAGCATATCCGCTTGCAATGATTCTTGCCAATATGAAAGGAAACCAGGACCGTTTAATCGTTTTGATTTTTATTCTTCCCATGTGGATGAATTTCTTGTTAAGAACCCTCGCATGGCAGACTTTGCTTGAGAAATCCGGTGTAATTAATCAGATTTTGGAATTTTTACATTTACCTGCACTTGAAATTATTAACACCCCTTATGCAATCATTCTCGGTATGGTTTATAACTTCCTTCCGTTTATGATTTTGCCGATTTACAATGTTCTTTGTAAAATCGATCCCAATGTCATTAACGCAGCAAAGGACTTAGGGGCGAATAATTTTAAGACTTTTATCAAAGTTACGCTTCCCTTAAGCGTACCCGGCATCATCAGCGGTATTACAATGGTTTTCGTACCTGCACTTACCACTTTCATTATCAGCAACTTACTGGGCGGAAGTAAAATTCTTCTTATCGGTAACGTAATTGAACAGGAATTCCTGCAGGCTAACAACTGGCATCTTGGCAGTGGTTTATCTATGGTATTGATGATTTTTATTGTAATCAGTATGATTATCACCGCAATCTTTGACAAAGACGGGGAGGGCTCAGCATTATGACAAATATTCTCCGTAAAATATATGTTGCTTTAATTTTTGTATTTTTATACGCTCCCATTGCAACCTTGATTGTTTTAAGTTTTAACGAAAGCAAGTCCAGGGCAAAATGGGGTGGATTTACTTTTAAATGGTATGTGGAATTATTCCAGAACGAAGCTATTATGCAGGCTTTGACCAATACCATCGTATTAGCGATTCTCTCTTCCGTAATTGCTACCATTATCGGCACCATTGCCGCAATTGCAATTAACAAGATGAACCGCACGGGACGAACCTTCTGGATGGGTGTTACCAACATTCCGATGTTGAATGCCGAAATCGTAACCGGTATTTCCTTAATGCTTCTTTTTATTACCGTAGGTATGCGTTTTGGATTAATGACCATCCTTCTCTCTCACATTACTTTCAACATTCCATATGTTATTTTAAGTGTAATGCCGAGATTGAAGCAGTTAAATCCTTCCACCTATGAAGCAGCCCTTGATTTGGGTGCACCGCCCTTGAAAGCATTTTTTAAGGTGGTTCTACCGGACCTTGCCCCCGGCATTTTTTCCGGTCTTTTGATGGCCTTCACAATGTCGCTGGATGATTTTATCATTACACACTTTACCAAAGGCCCCGGCGTGGATACTCTCTCCACCAAGATTTATTCCGAAGTACGTAAAGGTATTAAGCCTGAAATGTACGCATTATCAACGCTTATATTTGTCAGTGTTCTGATTCTGCTTTTATTGGTGAACAGAACACCTAAAGATAAATCTAAGAAAACAGTTTAAGGAGGACTAAACTCAAAATGAAAAAAATTGTAAAAAAAGTTCTTGCAGTTATGCTTATTTCTGTTTTAGGCATGACAATTCTCTCCGCTTGCGGCAGTTCTTCAGGCGGTGAAAACGGTGTTGTATACGTATACAACTGGGGGGAATATATTGACCCCGAAACCATTGAAATGTTTGAAGAAGAAACAGGCATCAAAGTGGTATATGATGAGTATGAAACAAACGAAATCATGTATCCCAAGGTAGAAGCCGGTGCAGTCAACTATGATGTTGTGTGCCCTTCCGATTACATGATTCAGAAGATGATTGACAACGATTTACTTCAGGAAATCAACTGGGCAAACATTCCCAATGCAAGCAACATCGGCGAACAGTATTACGCACAGTCTGAAGAATTCGATCCCGGAAACAAATATTCCGTACCCTATTGTTGGGGAACCGTTGGTATTCTTTATAACAAGACAATGGTTGACGAACCCATTGATTCCTGGACCGTTCTCTGGGATGAAAAATATGAAAACAATATTTTAATGCAGGACTCTGTAAGAGATGCTTTTATGGTTGCCTTAAAAGTAAACGGACATTCCATGAACTCTATGGATGAAGCAGAGCTTCAAGCTGCAAAAGAACTTTTGATTGAACAGAAGCCTTTGGTTCAGGCATATGTAGTTGACCAGGTTAGAGATAAAATGATTGGTGGCGAAGCTGCAATCGGTGTAATCTATTCCGGCGAAGCAATCTTTACACAGCGCGAGAATCCCGATCTTGAATATGTAATTCCGAAGGAAGGTACCAACGTTTGGATTGATTCATGGTGTATTTTAAAAGATGCGGAAAATGTTGAAAATGCAGAAAAGTTTATCGACTTTATGTGTCGCCCCGACATTGCACTTATGAACTTTGAGTACATTACCTACTCTACTCCCAACGATGCTGCAAGAGAATTGATTGAAGATGATGATATCCGTAATTCAACCATTGCATTCCCCGATCTTTCTCAGTACGAAAACCTCGAAACCTTCTCTTACCTTGGTGAAGAAGGCGATGAAATGTACAATAACCTTTGGAAAGAAATCAAGTCTGAATAAAATGAATAAAAAATTAAGCCCCGATTCAAAATGAACCGGGGCTGTTTTTTTAACGTACTCTCTCGGGGAAGCCAACCTTCTTCTGTACCTTACGAAGAGTCTTAGTTGCGTAATAGTTTGCTTTCTCAGCGTTTTCTTTGATAATACCGTCAATGTATGCCTTATCCTTGCAAAGCTCATCAAATCGCGTCTGAACAGGTCTTAAGGTATCTGCCACGGTTTCACCTACCGCAAGCTTGAAATCACCATATCCCTTACCCGCAAATTCCGCTTCCACTTCTGCAAAAGTCTTGCCTGTACATGCACTGTAAATTTCAATCAAGTTACTGATTCCGGGCTGTTCTTCACAATACTTAATTCTTGCTTCCGAATCCGTTACCGCACGTTTAAACTTACGGATAATGGTATCGGTATCATCTGTCAGATAAATACTTGCATTTACATTCTCATCAGACTTTGACATTTTTTTGGTGGGATCCTGCAAACTCATAATCTTTGCACCGCTTTTACCCAAATAAGGTTCAGGAACCACGAATACATCACCATAAATCGAATTAAAACGTTGTGCCAAATCTCTTGTAAGCTCCAAATGCTGCAACTGATCCTTACCTACAGGCACCACATCCGCCTGATAAAGCAGAATATCAGCAGCCATTAATACGGGATATGTAAAAAGACCTGCATTGATATTGTCAGCATGTTTTGCTGACTTATCTTTAAACTGTGTCATTCTGTTTAATTCACCCATATAAGTAAAACAATTCAAAATCCATGCAAGTTCGGCATGTCCTGATACATGTGACTGATAATAAATACAGTTTTTCTTAGGATCCAAACCTGCCGCAATATATAAAGTTAAAAGATTTCTTGCTTTTTTACGAAGTTCCGCCGGGTCCTGACGCACTGTAATCGAGTGCATATCAACCACCGAATAAAAACATTCGTAATCATCACTTAATGAAACCCAGTTCTTCAATGCTCCGAGATAATTTCCCAAAGTCAACGAACCTGTGGATTGCATTCCGCTAAAAAGTACTTTCTTACCGTCAATCATTCTATATATCCTCCGTTATACCGCTGTATCGCGTTCTTTTATCATAAAATTATATTCCTACAATTTATGCGAAACACTCTCAAAAATTGTAATACTTCTCTCTGCCAATTCATAAGTGGATGACTTAGTCACACCTTCCAGTTCTTTCACCTGTTCACCGGTAGTCAATGCAACCTGCCATTTTGCCCCCTTACTAAGCTTGGGCAACGAGAACTGCTTCTTTTCCCAATGCATATTGTATGCAACATACCAAAGTTTCACCATACCGTCTTCCTGTACACTGCTGTACATAATCCCTACATGATGGTTATAATTTGCAAGCTCTGCCTTCCATGCTTCTTCACCATGATATGACATATCGGGATAGCCGCAATGATGCATATCAAGCATTGTAAATTCCTTCTTCGTATGCAAAAAAGCCGTCACCTTACGATATGCAATCAATTCTTTGGTAAACTCAAGCATTTCTTTGCCGGGTTTCGTCATATTCCAGTTAAGCCAGGAAATTTCATTATCCTGGCAATACGGATTGTTATTACCGTTCTGACTATTACAGAACTCATCACCTGCCAATATAACCGGTGTTCCCTGAGATAACATTACAAGCATAAGTGCATTACGCATCATCTTTTTACGCAACGCAAGTACTGTATTTTTACGGCTTTTGCCCTCAAAACCGCAGTTCCAGCTGTAATTGTAATCTGCACCGTCATGATTATTTTCACCATTGTCTTCATTATGCTTTTTATCATAAGACACCAAGTCATTCAAGGTAAAACCATAATAATTGGTGATGAAATTCACGCTACCCACACGCTCGGGCTTACGCTTTGTCATGGACAACATGGTGGACAACATATCATCATCGCCCTTTAAGAATTTACGCATATTATACATAAAATCGTCCGCATAAATGCACATATTCTTATAAGCAGGTACCTCGTGCGTTCCGTAAATCTCCTGCTCAGGAATGTAATGATAAAAAATCTTTGTATTCGCAAACAAAGGCTCCGTACCCATAAAAGAAATAGGCACCTTACTACCCTTCAAATGAACTCCATCAATATGATATTCCGTTACCCAGTAACGAATGGAATCAAAGATGAAACCCTGTTTTACATTATCCGGGAAATAAAATTGCATAATCACTTCAATTCCGTTCTTATGAAGATGCTTTACCATATCTTTAAATTCCTTACACGCATCTTCACCATACGCATAAGAAGCCTTCGGCGCAAAGTAATAACCTTCCTTATATCCCCAGTAATTAATGGGCATTACAGACTTTTCTTCAAAAAAGGACATAATATCCTTTTTTTCTTCTTTCTTAGGCGGTGTATACTCCTCAAATTCATATGCAGGCATTAATTCCACAGCTGTTACGCCCAAAGACTTTAAATAATCCGTCTTGGCGATGATGCCCTGATAAGTTCCTGCACCTTTCACTTTCGAAGAAGGATGCACCGTAAATCCCCTGACATGAAGACAATAAATTACGCTGTCTTCACAGGGGATACACAAGGGCTCATCCCCCTCCCAGTTATCATATAGAGTCCCGAATCCGGAACGCAATTGAACTTCTTCCTCTTTAACGCCCCACTTTTCGTTACCGATAATGCGCTTTGCACGAGGATCTACATACTCTTCTTCATCACAATAAAAGTTATAATCATAAGCGGAAGTATCCAATCCTTTCACAAAAACAGAAGCAATATTGCCGATTCTGTTTCCATCTGAAAAAGGAATTCTAACTTTCTCTCCCGTATTCTTTTCAAGCAAAACAACACCACAGTCACCTTCTTTGTTAAGCACTGCAGCAAACTGAACGCCATCTTTCGTAATCGTAGCGCCCAGAGGATAGGTTGTACCTTTTGTAATCTGTAATTCTGTCATTCCTATACCTCATTTCTTCCATACGCCATTATATTTTATCATAAAATGCCTTTCTATGCAATTCACAATATAACTTGCATTTTATGTATTATACTGATAAAATATCCTTAGAAATTTAATTTATTGACGGAGGATATCACTATGGCAGATATTATAAATAACATTCCCGATGAAGAAGCGGAAGACATTACTGTTGAACTTGAATTAGAAGACGGTAAAATTGTAAATTGTGCTATCATTACTATTTTGGAAGTAGACGGCAAGGATTACATTGCTCTTCTTCCTATGGTGGATGAAGATGATGAAAACTACGGCGACGTATGGTTCTATGAATACGAAGAGGATGATGACGATCCCGATGATGAACCCCAGTTGAAATACATTGACGATGACAATGTATATGAAGCTGTTGCCGATGCTTTCGATGAATTTTTAGACAAGCAGGAATATGACGAAATCATTCCTGACGGCGAAGAAGAATAAGCTATCTACTCCCCTTTCAATTCTTTTAAGAATGCGGAAGGGGATTTTTTATGCCGTTTATCTTTGTGCAGACTATGAATGTACACTTTTTCTTTCGCTCTTGTTAATGCAACATAAAACATTCTGCGCTCTTCTTCAATTTCTTCCTTGGTATGGGCCCTTTTATAGGGAACATTCCCCTCAATAACATCAGGAAGAAAAATAACCGGCCACTCTAAGCCTTTTGCCCCATGATAAGTCATAATTTCTACGGCATCTTCCGTGCATTCCTCCTGCTTAGTCTCAGAAAGTTCAAGCACTTCCCTAAATTCCTTAAAGGTTTCACATTCGCTTGCAATATTCTTAAGCATATCCAAAATCTCCAAACCGTCCTGACAAATTTGACCCCCTTGTTCTTTTAGCCATTTATCATATCCGATTCCTCTGCGAATATATCCAAGCGCCGCAAACACCGGCATTTTATTTACATATTCCAAGTCGCTTCTAAGTTTTCGCACCTGTTCAAGCACTGAAAAATATTGTTTTGCATTTTCCTCAAGCAATGCCCATGTCATATTTTCTTTGGATACCATATCCCTTGAAATATAGCGTACAGGCTTATTCATAATCCGATAAAAATGTTTTCTGCTCAAATCACCTTTCGCTAACGAAAAATAAGCAATAATATCTTTTATAATGGTATTTTCTTTCCAATCTTTACTTTTGGCTTTCATAGTATATGGTATATTGTTCTTTTTTAACTCCTGAAAGAACAGCGGCGAAATCATATTGGTCCGAAAAAGTATCGCACAATTTGATAATTCGTGCTTATTCTTCATTTCTTTCAGATACCCTGCTATTTCCTCATAAGACTCCTGTTCGTAGTGAAAGTACTTTATTTGCACAGAATCCGCAGAATGCTTTCTTTGACTAATTATATTATTTATGGACTTTTCGCTTTCTGTTATAAAATTCTTAATATCTTCCGAATGATCATTCGCCCGAATATCCTTATCAAACCGGTCCTTATTATGCGAAATCAATCGTTTAGCCGATTCTACAATGCCTTTATCAGAACGATAATTAATAGACAGAAACAACTGTTTTGCTTCCGGGAAATCTTTTAAGAATTGAAAACTTATCTTTGGATTCGCACCGCGAAACGAATAAATGGACTGATCTTCATCTCCTACCGCAAAAATATTATGATGTGATTCGGCTAACAATTTAACAATTTCGTATTGTATGGAATTAATATCCTGGAATTCGTCCACCAGAATAAAACGAAAGCTTTGCTGCCACTTCCGTAAAACATTGACATCTTCTAAAAGCAATTGATGGCAATTTACTAGCATATCATCAAAATCGATTTTATGTAAACTTATCTTTCGTCTTTGATACTCATGAAACACAGTCTGAAACACTTCCTTTTCCAGAAGCGCCGACTGAAACTCCTTACTATCATTTTTGTTCTTTACCTGACTGATTTCTCCAAGCAAATCTTCTGCAAAAGTATTTTCATAAAAGTATATCTTCTGTGCTTTCAGAATATCTCGAAGAATTGTATATTTCTCATTTTCTTTTAATATACTGTTATGGTCAAAGCCTCCGGACCTGCATAAGATTTGATAAAAGACAGCATGAAAGGTACCAAAAATAACCTGCGTGCTTCTTTCGCTGGTCAATTGAAGGAAACGTTCTTTCATTTCCGTTGCTGCTGATTTCGTAAATGTAATAACAAGGATTTCTTTGGGCGGAATGCCCAGATTTTCAATTAAAAATTTGATATGATGTGTGATGACTGTTGTCTTTCCGGAGCCCGGACCCGCACTTACAAGTAACGGGCCCTCTCCGTGTGTTACAGCGCATTGCTGTGTTTCATCAAGCCTCTGTTTCAAGCTTTGCAATCGCCTGATTGATTCGCTTAAGCGATTCTTCCTTTCCAAGAATCTCAAGGATTTCGGTAGCACCTGCCGGTGTCATCTGTTTCCCGGATAACGCGGTACGTACGGGCCATAAAACATAACCGTTTTTGTAGCCCTTCTCCTGTGAGAAATCAACCAAAGTCTGGTAAAGATTATCATTTGAATAGTCATCCACACCTTCCAAAACAGGAAGAATTTCTTTTAAAACAGTTAATGAAGAAGCCGCATCGGTCTTCATTTTCTTATGCGTGTACATTTCAATGTCATATTCCAAAACATTCTCGAAGAAGTCTACAAGCCCGGGAATATCAGGGAATACTTCAATTCTGGTCTTGGCCATAGCCGCAATCTTCTTTAAGTCTACATCTCTTGTTAATGCCTCTTTCAAGAAAGGCTCTGCCTTCTCATAGAATGCATCAAAATCCATAGCCTTAATATATTCGCTGTTCATCCATTTTAACTTGGTATAGTCAAATACCGCAGGCGACTTAGACATATGGGTATAATCAAACGCCTCAACAAGTTCTTCTAAAGTAAAAATTTCTTTATTTTCAGAAGGCGACCAGCCAAGCAATGCCACAAAGTTAACAACCGCCTCTGTCAAAAAGCCCTGTTCGATCAAATCTTCGTACGAACTGTGTCCGCATCTCTTGGACAACTTGTTATGGTCTTCGTCTGTAATCAAAGGACAATGAATATATACAGGTACTTCCCATCCGAACGCTTCGTATAAACGATTATACTTCGGTGAAGAAGAAAGATATTCATTACCTCTTACCACGTGTGTAATGCCCATCAAATGGTCGTCAACAACATTGGCAAAGTTATAAGTCGGAAAACCATCAGACTTAATAAGAATCATATCATCCAACTCATCATTGTTTACGGTTATATCACCATAAATATCATCATGGAAGGTTGTAGTTCCCTCGGTGGGATTGTTCTGACGGATTACGTAAGGAACACCTGCCGCAAGCTTTGCTTCCACTTCCTCTTTTGACAAAGAAAGACAATGCTTATCATAGACATTAATCTTTTTGCCGCCTTCTTCTCTTTCAAGAGTAGCCAGTCTTTCCTTATCGCAGAAACAATAATATGCTTCACCTTTTTCAATTAACTGCTTTGCATACTCAAGATAAATTCCGCTTGCCTGACGCTCACTCTGTACATAAGGGCCAACGCCACCGTCCTTATCGGGACCTTCATCATGATGAAGACCTGTTTTATCCAAAGTACGATAAATAATATCTACTGCCCCCTCCACATATCTTTCCTGGTCGGTATCTTCGATACGAAGGATAAAATCACCCTTCTCATGCTTAGATACCAAATATGCATACAATGCAGTACGTAAATTTCCTACGTGCATTCTTCCTGTAGGGGAAGGTGCAAAACGTGTTCTTATTTTAGCCATTTTAACGCCTCACTTTAATCTATTCATTGGTTGAAACCTTTTCCTATTTTGACATAAAAGAAAGACAAAATCAACCAAGTTTCTTTGATTCTTTATTTTTTTCGTCGCGCAATTACAATTACAATGCCTGTAATCACCATACCAATGGGCAACAATAATACAATTAATGCAGTATAAAGAAGAATCAATCCGCTGCTGACCATAACATATTCCGGCTCAATGCTCTTTGCAGGAATGGTGGTTACCATTTCCACATCCGAACCATAATTCACTGCACCAAAGAAAACATCCGTATTGGCGTTAGCAACAATCATGTCTATATCTTCATAGATAAAAGCAGGACTGCCAATCATCGTGATAGTTGCCAATTCACCGCTATCCGTATACATCTCAGTACACACGCCCAGCATAAAAGGCCCAACCTCATTGCCTTCTTCAAATTCTACAAGAGCTTCCGGTGTAAGCACCTTCGCATAAGAATTATCCTGTGAAGAAAATAAGGGATACACATCCATTCCTTCCGCAGTTTCATCTAGTGTAAAACCTCTTGACTGAATCATTAAGGTATATTTGCTGTTATAAACAGACGCCGTAATGTCGTGATACTCATTATCCGGAAGAATTGCAAAAGGAACTTCATTGTACACATAATACATATCACTTTCCAATACAGAACCTTCTGTAATATTTACACCGTAGCTTTCCATTAAAGCATCGTAATTCGGCGTATCTTTAATATCAAGAGACGCCATCATAATCAGATTACCGCCACGATTCACATATTCTTTAATCGCTGTTACTTCGGCAGCAGACAAATCATTCTCCGGTCCGTTAATAACAAGTGTAACCGCATCCGCAGGCACTTCTTTTTCTTTCAGAAGTGATAAATTTGCAGTTGTATATCCGCCCTTATGAAATCTTGAAAGTAAACTTTCATAAATCGGCACTTCATTATGACCCTCAAGGAAATATACGGTATACTTCTCATCCGAAATCAAGGAACCGATTGCTGCAGTAAGCTGACCTTCAATATCAATGCCGGATACATAATCCGTTAACATTCCGTATGAATCATATCCGTATTCAATCACATAACAATCCCCGTAAGAAACTGTCCTGTACTCATCACCTTTTACAACAACCATTCCGGACTCATCCATATAGGAGCCCGTCATTTCAGCTGCAAATGTAGGATATGTATCCAAAGGTTTATATTCTACATTAATTTTATTACTATATTTCTTATAAGCATCCAAATAAAGTCTTACGCCGTCATCCACCGTTTCCTTACTGCCGATTACATAAATCGTAACTTCTTCATCCAAAGAATCCAGAATTGCTTTGGTTTCATCAGTAATGGAATACCAGCGATGCTGCGTCATATCAATCTGGGCATATTCCGTAGGAAGTTGTCTGACACCAATATTAAAAGCAATCACAACCGCAATTACTACCACTGTTCCGATTGCAGTTTTAAAAAGATTCTTCTTGCCGTTATTGGTAAGCTGGAAACTGTTTCTTCCTACCATAAACCAGGTCAAAAACAACAACACAAACAGTGCCGAGAAAATATAAACAATATCTGTCGGTACAATAATACCTGAAAACAGCATATTAAAAGGTGTGGTTACATCTAATATGCTTAACGCTTTAACCAACCAGCTGTCAGCACCTAACAATACCTCGCAGAAGGAAGGAACAAGAATCATAAAAATGTAAAATCCATAGGTTAAAATTGCCGCAATAAACTGGTGCTCTGTTACAGATGATAAAAACATACCGATTGCAATACAAATACAGCCGTATAAGAAAAAAGCAATCAATGCCATCACAGTTTCTGCAACCGGCACGCTACCGTAAACCGCCACCAGAATAATACCCATAGAGAAGACCAAGGTTGCAATTGCCATTATGGTTGCCATTGCAAAAAACTTTCCGAAAATAATCGATGAAACCCTTACCGGTGCCGTTAATAACAGCTGATCTGTTTTAAACTTCTTCTCTTCCGCAAAAGAACGCATGGTAAGAATCGGAATTAAAAATAAAAGCACAATCAGCATACTTGCCAGTGTCTCTGACAAATAAGGGCTTCCGTAAATCAAGTTATTCAATGAAAAGTATAATCCGCCAAAAAAAGTTAACGCTGCAAGAAATAACCAACCGGACAAAGATTTAAAATAACTCTTCAGTTCTTTTTGATAAATTGCTGACATTATTCTTCTCCTTCCGTTTCATTATTCGTTTCGACATTTGCTGTCACTTCGTCAGTATCTTTGTTTTCTTCTTCAGAAAATGCTTCTTCATTTTCTTTATCAAGAGCTGCTTCTTCCAAAGCACTTTCTTCTTCAGATTCTGCCTCTTCCGCTTCACGGCTTTCCTGTAAAAGATCCAGATATACATCTTCCAGTGAAGCCTTGGATACATTCATTTCGATAATCAAAATTCTCACATCCGATAATGCAAAGGAAATTTCCTCACGTACATCCTTTTTACTGTCTTTTGCCTCAAGCTCAAAAGTTGCCTGTCCGTTCTTCTCAGATACAAGCTTATAGCTTTCTAAGCATTTTAACTTCTTCAATACTTCTTCCGCCTTAGATGCCTGACCTTTCACGGTTATTGTAATTTGCTGTCTGCCCTTATTCATTTTAAGGATGTTTTCTGTGGTATCCATAGCCACGACCTTACCATGGGCAATCATCAATACATCATCACAAACCGCGCTGATTTCTGATAGAATATGCGAACTCAAAATAACCGTATGTTTCTTCTTTAAACTCTTAATCAGTGAACGGATTTCAATAATCTGTTCCGGATCAAGACCTACGGTCGGTTCGTCCAAAATAACGATTTCAGGATCACCAAGAAGCGCCTGCGCAATACCCACTCGCTGCTTATATCCTTTAGATAAGTTCTTAATAAGACGGCCTGACACATCTGTAAGACCGGTTTTCTTCATAATGTCCGTAATTTCTTCGTTACGTTTACTTTTATCCGTCTTTTTAAGTTTTGCTACGAATTCAAGATACTCCTTCACATACATATCCTGATACAAAGGAGGATTCTCCGGCAAATAGCCGATACATTTCTTTGCCTCCAAAGTCTTTGTCCCCAAATCATGTCCGTTAATGGTAATGGAACCGATTGTAGGTGATATGTATCCTGTAATCATATTCATTGTGGTACTCTTACCGGCACCGTTAGGCCCTAAAAGCCCGTAAATATGTCCCTTTTTAACCTTAAAAGAAATATCATCCACAGCAACATGCGAACCATATAACTTGGTTAGATTCTTAACTTGAATCATTTCTTTTCCTCCTTGCGAACTCTCCTTAACAAATATAAAATCTAAGTAATATAGTTTAATACAAAATAATATACTACAGAGAAAAACACTGTACGAAACATACAGTGTTTTTCTTATCTTATGTAAAAATTATTCTGTTTTCGTTTCTTCTGTAGTTTCAGCCTGTACAGTTTTCTTTGTTCTTCTGGTTGTCTTCTTAGGCTTCTCTTCAACCGGCGTTTCTTCTACAACAGGTGATACAACCGTTTCTTCTGTTACAGGTGTTTCAACGGTCTCTTCCTCATCAAAATGCTTTTTCACAAGTTTTGTTATGATAGGCAATTTAATTTCTTTGTTCTTTAAAGACATAAACACAAGAACAACCATTACAACCAATTCAATAAATTTAACGAAATTCGCAATTCCACCCACAAAATCTACTCGTAAAAACCACGCCTGTACTCCGGAAAGATCCCACCACGTAGCCAAAATACCGAATACATTATTCACAAAGTCAATATAAGTTGTGGAAATCCAATTACAAATTGTTGATATCAAGCCAAAAAATACCGATAAAACAACAGCCTGTGTTGCATTAATTTTGGCTAAATATGAATCAGACCATACCCAAACAGCCACCATCAAAATAATACACGCCGTAAAATTAACATAGCCTGTAAAATAACAAATCATACTTATAAGTGCAACTGATACGCCAAATTTTGTTTTTTCCATTTCGTAATCCACCTCTCACAAATGTAAAAATTTTACATTTCAAATTATATCATTTGTATTCATTTAAAGCAATGAAAATTACCTAATCCAATAAATGCAGAACTAATTTTTATAAAAAATTACTTCGTTCCGGTACTTCCGTGTCCGCCGCGGTCCTTACCTTCCAGAACGGCAACTTCCGTAAACTGGATTTTAGGCTGGTTTTCCATAATTCTGAACTGACAGATACGGTCATTTTTATGAATTTCAGTATCGCGAACCGCTAAAACAGGCATAAACCACTGGTCATTGTCACCGCAGTAAGAACAATCGATAACACCCTGATGATTGGTCTGGATAATACCAAAATTCTTAAAAGTCGAACTTCTGGGAACCACGTGTGCTTCATAGCCTTCCGGCAACTGCATTGCAACACCCAAAGGAATCAACGCAAAATCACCTTTTTTCAGTTCTACATCCTTTGCGGCACGTAAATCAATCCAGTCTGATTTGCCGTCAATATAGCAAAGTTTCTCAATTTCATCATCGAAATACTTGATTTTAATTTCTTTAATAATATCGTTCATATTCTTTTCCTCTTCGCAGTTTTTATTGTCATCCCTAAAGAAGCTTTGAATTTATACTTCACACATTCTTGTGTTAGAACCAAAAGCATCTTTTGAATAATTTTCACAATGAAGCACCGGAACATAAGGCGCCTCTTTCTCAAGAGTTGCTTTTACATCAATGACACGCTGGTTGGAACTTCCCTTCCACATAAGCTTGGTATCTTTCTTATCAACGCGAAACTCACCGTCTACGCATACATCCACATACTGCATATAATCTTCCATATAAATTTCATCCCATAAAGAACCTGTATAAAGCCAAATAGTCTTATGGGGATATTTCTCTTTGATTTCCTTCATCAACTCTGCAACATCCGCGCGATTGGCAAAATGCAGGGGGTCTCCACCGGAAAACGTAATGCCGGAAATGTAATCTTTATCTAACTGCTCGAAGATTTCAGCTTTGGCAGCATCATCAAACAGGAGACCGGAATTCGGATCCCATGTAATCGGATTATGGCACTCTTTACAACAATGACTGCAGCCTGATACCCAGAGAACCACGCGAAGACCGTCGCCGTTAAGCATGTCATCCTTGGTTATATTATGATATCTCATTTTATCTCATTCCTCTTAATTTCTTAGTTGTTATAACGATACCCTAATGTCGTATATGTGTAGATACACACACCTACTTACATAGATTTACGTTCTTTAATTTCTGCCATTTTCGCTTCATTCAAACGCGAATCACCATGAACGCGTGAATATGCCAAATAGCCGTTCATACGGTCAATCTTAGTCAAATTACTGCTTCCGCATTTAGGACATACATCCATTTCAAGTTCCTGATGACCGCAATCATCACAATATGCCAAGGACAGATTCAAACCTTCGTAGAAGCCCATATCCATTGCTCGGCGAATCAAGGTCTTAATTGCCTCTAAGTTATAGTCAATCGGATATCTTACGTACTGGATTTTACCACCATTACACAAATCCCAGAAACGAGCTTCCAAATCCTGCTTCTGAATCGGTGTAATATCTTCCGCCACGTGACAATGGAAACTGTTAGAAACATATTCACGATCGGAAACACCTTCAATAATGCCATATTTTTTACGGAACTGTTTAATCTGCAAACCGCAAAGATTTTCAGCAGGTGTACCGTAAATTGCATATAAATTGCCGTCTTCTTCCTTAAACTGCGTAACCTTTTTATTAATATATTCCATTACTTCGATTGCAAACTTACCATCTTCCGCAAGAGACTTTCCGTTATGAATCTGCTGTAATTCATTTAATGCAGTAATACCGAAAGATGCTGTTGCAGCTTTTAACAATGGTTTAATTTTATCTGTTAGCTGTAAATGACCGCCCAAGAATCCACCCTCGCAATAAGCCAAAGGATTGGTGGACGCACGCATTTCACCTAAATACGCATAAGTACGGATATGAAGCTGACGGATTAACTCAAGATAATAATCCAATACTTCGTAAAAATCCCTGCTTTCATGCTTTGCTTTCGCATAAATCATAGGCAAGTGAAGGGATACCGCACCAATATTGAATCGACCAACAAAAACAGGTACATCCTGGTCATCCGCAGGAGTCATACCGCCTCTTTCATACCAAGGAGATAAAAAGGCACGACAGCCCATAGGAGAAATTACTTTCTTATACTGCTTATAAATACTTGCAACATAGCCCTTGCCTGTCATACTTAACCAGTCGGGATACATCGTCTTTGCAGAACATTCCACGCCGGCATTGAAAACATCTTCCATCTCCTTGCCCGGTCCATGCAATTCTTCATCATATAAAAATACAATCTTCGGGAATAAAACAGGTTTTCTGCATTCCGGTCTTCCCTGGCCTCTTTTACGTACATTCAACATTGAAATACAAGCCTGACGTGCAAATTTACCGGTACCAAGACCTGCAGTCACTGTGATAAAAGGATAATCTCCACGGCTGCTGGCTACAGTATTAAACTTGTACTCCCAACCCTGATATCCCTGCTCAAAATCACGGATAATGTCTTCATCCGCTTCTTTCTTTGCAACATCTTCGCTAACACCCATCGCAAGGTATTTCTTTACATATTTTTCATAAGATCTTTCTGCATAAGGCTCAAGAATCTTGTCCACCTCAGGTACGGTAAAGCCGCCATACTGCTGGCTTGCGGCACTTAATACAATATCACCGATTACGTCAAAAGCTGTATCCAAAGACTTGGGCTCATTATAAAAGATATTACCCATTTCAAAACCGCCTTTTAACACGTTTGCTACGTCAAAAAGACAACAGTTCATAGTATCACGGCGGGCAGACATATCATGCACATAAATATATCCGTCACGGCATGCCTGAATCTCTTCCGTAGTCATAAAAAACTTCTGATAAAGTTCTTTGTTCAACTGGTTAAATACCAAACTTCTCTTGGTAGAAACCAAAGCCGAGTCCGTATTTGCATTTTCTTTATCGCCGATGTACATAATAGACTGACTCTTCTTATATACATCATCAAGCATACGAACAAATTCCTGCTTATAGTTACGATAATCGCGGTAACTCTTTGCAACGATAGGCTTCACACCCTCTAATGCACGTTCAACAATATTATGCATCTTGGCAATGGGAATCAACTCTTCACCCATTTCATCAATGCTGTCTACAACACTTTTACAAATCTGCGCTTCATCTTCCGGTGTAAACTTAGTCAACGCACGATATGCAGACTTATTTACAGCATCAATAACCTTCTGGACATTGAATTCTTCCTTGCTGCCGTCTTTCTTTACCACCTTTACCGATTTCTGCGGTATATAAATTTTGCTATAATCTGTTTTTTCACCCATATTCTGCTTCCCCTCCGAAATGATTTACATAAAATCCTATATATTGTATCAAATTATTGTGCGATCCAAAATAGCGATACAAGATATAGTATAGTTGTTGTATGTGTAGATGTCAACAC
>CAZQBM010000041.1:0-23514 GCA_964591945.1 uncultured Lachnospiraceae bacterium
ATTTATTGTGTTTGTATTTTTCTTTAAAAATATTCTATTTTATTTTACCTATATCTTGTGCTTTTCTATCTATTTATTATTAAATTATCCACACCTGTTTTGTGGAAATGTTTCACGTGAAACATTATGTGGTGGTATTTTAGGAAACACAAGATATAATGTTTCACGTGAAACATTTTATCAATATCTAGTTTGAATAATGTGAAACATTTTATTATTTCACGTGAAACGTTAAGAATAGTAAAGTTTCACACATATTATCCACAAATCCACTACCACAATATCTAGTTTTTTGGGGATAATTATTATAGTTAAATGCAAGAAAAAAACTGTTTTTCTTATAGATAAACTTTTAAATTAGTGGTATAATCACATAGCTGGAAAAGAGAGAAAAGAAAATATCCAATGAAAGAATGGAGTGTAATATGGGAAAGATTATTGCAATTGCGAATCAGAAAGGTGGCGTAGGTAAAACCACCACATCTATTAACTTATCTGCAGCTTTGGCAGCGCAGGGAAAGAAAGTTTTAATAATCGATACAGATCCTCAGGGAAATGCAACCAGTGGATTTGGTGTAGAAAAAAATGAATTAGATAACACGGTATACGAGTTGATGTTAGGAGAATGTTCTATTAAGGAATGTATTTTAAGTGAAGTAATTCCTAATTTAGACATGCTTCCCACCAACGTAAATCTTGCAGCAATTGAAATTGAAACAATTGATGTAGAAAATAAAGAATATATTTTAAAGAATGAATTGGACTGGATCAAGGATAAATACGATTTTATTATAATCGATTGTCCTCCTTCTCTTAGTATGTTGACCGTAAACGCGATGTCAGCAGCGGACAGTGTTTTGGTTCCGATTCAGTGTGAATACTATGCTTTGGAAGGTCTGAGCCAATTAATTCATACGATTAATTTAGTAAAATCCAGATTGAATGAGGATTTGGAAATGGAAGGCGTTGTATTTACAATGTACGATTCCAGAACAAATCTCTCCGCAGAAGTTGTTGAAAACGTAAAAGAAAACTTAGATGAAAAGATTTTTGATACAGTAATTCCCAGAAATATCAGACTTGCAGAAGCACCGAGTTTTGGTCAACCTATTACAACGTATGATCCGAAGTCAGCCGGTTCAGTAAGTTACATTTCTTTGGCGCAGGAGATTATTAAGGAAAATTCGTAATTTATATAATGTAAGAAGTCTCAATAAGGAAATATTATTTTGTGAAACATATTCTATTAACATGTTTAAATAAGAATATATTTTAATAAAGTAAAGATACATTAGGAATAACCGGAGTAAAAACAGAATGAAACATTCTACCCGGGGAGGGTTTGTAAGAGGAGGAAAAGTAAATGGCATTAGGCGTACAGAATAAAGATGGTGCGAAGAAAGCAAGAATAGGTAAAGGTTTGGATGCGTTAATTCCCAGTGGAGGAGTAAACAAAACGGTAGAAAATCCTTCTAAAGTTGCAGATAAAGACGGTGTTGTAAACGTTAAAATTTCTAAGGTTGAGCCCAATCGTGAACAGCCCCGTAAGAATTTCGACGAAGATGCGTTACAGGAATTGGCAGAATCAATCAAGCAGTTTGGTGTTCTTCAACCGATTTTGGTTCAGGAGAGAGATGATTATTATGAAATTATTGCCGGTGAGCGTCGTTGGCGTGCAGCAAATATTGCCGGTTTAAAAGAAGTTCCTGTCATCATTCGCAACTTGACGGAGCAGGAAATCGTTGAAATTGCATTAATTGAAAACATTCAGCGTGAAGACTTGAATCCTATTGAAGAAGCCCAGGCTTACAAAAGACTTTTAACAGAATTTAACTTAAAGCAGGACGAAGTGGCAGAACGTGTATCTAAGAGCCGTACTGCAGTTACTAACTCTATGCGTCTTTTGAAATTGTCCGATGAAGTACAGCAGATGGTAATTGATGAAATGATTAGTACCGGACATGCAAGAGCTTTGCTTGCAATTGAAGATCCTGAGCAACAATACATCTTAGCTCAGAAGGTTTTCGATGAGAAGTTATCGGTACGTGATATCGAGAAACTGGTGAAGAACTTAGGTAAGACTAAGGTTCAGAAGAAGAGCAAGGAAAAGCAGCTTAGCGCAATTTATCAGGAAATCGAAGAGACATTAAAGGGTAAGCTTAGTACAAAGGTTAATATTGTTGCCAAAGAAAACGGTGCCGGTAAAATTGAAGTAGAATTCTTCTCCAATGCAGAACTTGTCCGTTTGATGGATATTATTATGAAATAGAAAACTGAAAAGGTATATTATTACGAAAATAAGAAACCATTAAATGAAGAATAATATTATAATTGCTCATTATAAAAGAAGTATCAAAGTAAAGGTGAAATATGAACAGTAAATTATTTGAATCTATAGGATTAGGAAACTTAGATATTGCATACATTTTTATTTTTATGCTGGTATGTATTATCGCATTGGCAGTTCTTGTGATTTGTCAGATGAATCAGAATAAGAAGCTTCGTAAGAAGTATGAGAAGTTTTTGCAGGGTAAAAATGCAAAATCTTTGGAAGATCAGATTACAGAACTTTGTGAAATCCACGACATCTTAAAGAAAAATTCGGATGTACATACAAAGCAGATTAAAGATTTATACAGAAGACATAAGTCCACTTTCCAGAAGTCAGCCATTGTAAAATATGATGCTTTTAAAGAGATGGGCGGTAAGTTAAGTTTTTGTCTTGTAATGTTGGATGAAGAGAACGATGGTTTTGTATTGAATTCCGTACACAGTACTGATGGATGCTACTCTTATACCAAGCGTATTACAAAGGGTGAAAGCGATATCGCTTTAAGTGGTGAAGAACAGCATGCTTTAGAGAAAGCTATGAAGTCGGAGTAAAAGAGTAAATTTTATCTAATGCGTGAAGATAAGTTAGTATAAAGAATAAATTACACACGTAATTTATTTATATAGAATATTATTATAAGAATATTGTTTTATAAAAGAAATGCAATAAAATCACAAAAATTTATAATTTTACTTTGTATATCTATCCCGCAGAGTATATAATAAACAAAGTGGTATTTTTACAATAAAATAAGGCCCCGGCCTTTCAATGGAGGATCACATGATTGATATTAAGTTTTTGAGAGAGAACCCTGAATTGGTAAAGGAGAATATCCGCAAGAAATTCCAGGATGAAAAGCTTGCTTTGGTGGATGAAGTAATCGAATTGGATGCTGAAAGAAGAAAAACCCAGCAGGAAGTTGATGATATCAAAGCAAATAAAAATAAAATTGCAAAGCAGATTGGTGCTTTGATGGCTCAGGGCAAAAAAGAAGAAGCTGAAGAAGTGAAGAAGCAGGTTGCTGAGGGCGCACAGCGTTTGACAGAGCTTGAAGCAAAGCAGAAAGAATTAGAAGAAAAGACCACCAAAATTATGATGGTGATTCCTAATATCATTGATGAAAGTGTTCCTATCGGTAAGGACGATTCTGAAAACGTGGAAATTCAGAAATATGGCGATCCCATTGTTCCGGCATTTGAAGTGCCCTTCCATGCTGATATTATCAACAGCATGAATGGTTTGGACAAGAAGGCAGCCGGAAGAACCAGTGGTGAAGGTTTCTACTACTTAATGGGCGATGCTGCAAGAATTCACTCTGCTATGATTAGCTATGCCAGAGATTTTATGATTGATAAAGGATTTACTTACTGTATTCCTCCTTTTATGATTCGTAGTGACGTGGTAAACGGCGTTATGAGTTTTGCGGAAATGGAAGCGATGATGTATAAGATTGAAGGCGAAGACTTATTCTTAATCGGTACTTCCGAGCATTCTATGATTGGTAAGTTCCAGGGTGAAATCGTGGAAGAAAGCCAGTTGCCCATCGCAATGACTTCATATTCTCCCTGCTTCCGTAAAGAAGTAGGTGCTCATGGTATGGAAGAACGCGGTGTTTATCGTGTGCACCAGTTTGAAAAGCAGGAAATGGTAGTTTTGTGCAAGCCTGAAGATTCTATGGATTGGTACAATAAGATGTGGCAGTACTCAGTAGAGTTTTTCCGCAGCTTAGACATTCCCGTGCGTACTTTGGAATGTTGTAGCGGTGACTTGGCCGACTTAAAAGTTAAATCTTGCGACGTGGAAGCATGGAGCCCCAGACAGCAGAAGTATTTTGAGGTTGGCTCTTGCTCTACCTTAGGTGATGCTCAGGCAAGACGTTTGAAAATCCGTACAAAAGGCGAAAACGGTACTTATTACGTGCATACCTTAAACAACACTGTATTGGCTACTCCCCGTGCGCTTATTGCATTCTTGGAGAACAACTATCAGGAAGACGGTTCTGTTCGTATCCCTGAAGCATTGAGACCTTACATGGGTGGCAAGAGCGAAATCAGATAATTTTCATAATAGGACGGAGTAGGTTTTATATAAAACCTACTCCTGTCTATGTAAGAAATTATGTTTTATAGGTAGCATTTCTAATAGAGAGTTAGATAAGATGTTATATCTTCTTTTTGATAAAAAATAAGTTTTAGATGTATCAGAAAAGAGGTGAAATTTTTGCATAAATATTTGCGCGCCATCGGTTTTAGCAAATATAAAACCTATAAAGAGATGGAAGAGCTTCTTAAGGGAGTGATTTCGGAAGCAAATGAAAAAAATTATATTTCTACGGATGATAAAAGTATGTTAGGCGAATATTGCAAGGATTTTGCCGATGATATCGGAATTTGTGTCCGTGGCGAGTTCGAAGACTTTGAAGATTTGGAGAATTCCGGCGCCAGATATTATTTTCCTTATTTGAGATCTAAAGTAATCAGTTCCGTGGAAGAAATCACCATTGAGCGACACGCGGAGAAGGAATCCTATGCCGGCGTTTGCGATGATGTAAAAGTCGGAGTGATTTTAATCTTTTATTTGCAAAATATGATTACAAGTTTGAAATTAAAGAACAGTGGTCGTTTTTACGGAACGCCTAATACACTCTCGTTAAGTGCGCTTTCTTGTCAGGGCAGAATTATGATGCCTATCGAAAAACATCAGGAAGATGAGGCAAAGGTGCGCAAGGTCATTACCAAGCGAAATGCTTTGCTTACTAAGGCAAGACAGGGTGATGAGGAAGCCATTGAGACATTGACGCTGGATGATATGGATATGTATTCTAATATTTCTAAGCGAATTTATACTGAGGATATTTATTCCCTGGTGGATACATTTTTTATGCCTTATGGTGTGGAATGCGACCACTATTCGGTGCTTGGCGAGATTAAAGATTGCAGGAAAGTACGGAATTCCATGACAGAGGAAGAATGTTACATTATGACTATATCTGCCAATGATTTGCTTTTTGATGTGTGTATCAACAAAGATGATTTGTATGGCGAGCCGGCGGTGGGTCGACGTTTTAAGGGAGTGATCTGGATGCAGGGATATATTAATTTCCCGGATGTGTAGATAAGGGAGCAATCGAATAACTAAGATTCGTGATTTTGTTTGTTCTTGCATAAGGTAATATAAAATAAATGTAGTTGATTAATATATTACATTTGTTTAAAATACAATTGTTAGTGTAAAAGTAATTCTCTAGGAAAGGTACAAAAGAAAAATGAAACGCGCATGGAAAATCTTATTGTTTATGGGTACTTTAGGTGTGGTACTCACCTTTTTGGGCGGAAAAGATGTTATTAGATTGTCGAAAGATCCTATTCGAATGGAATCTGTAGATTGGGGTACTTTAGAGGCCGGCGATCATGTGCAAATTACCGTGGATATGATTTGGGGTCATGTTTATACTGAAACCACTGAAGAAACTACGTTTGGTGTCACAACCGATTCTCGTGAATCCGGGCGTGGATATGCAGTTCCGCATTTGTTTATAGATAATCAGGGATACTATGATATTGATTATTATATTGGTTTGCGAGTATCAAATAAAAGCGATTATCCGGTTGTGGAGCAGATTTTAAAAGAAAGTGATGATTGGTATTTCGATGAAACAGGAACGCTGGATTACGGAATGACTACCTATTACGTTGATGGTGTTCTTGAAAAGATGGATTCCGAAGAAAAAGAATTCATGGAAGAATTCTTGTTGGCATGCGGATATAATAACAGCGAGATTAATCAAATGTTATGCCCGTATATGATTACAAAGGTGAACGCAGGGGCCTGCAAGACAACCCTGGGAATCGGTATTTTCTTTGATGTAATTACGTTAGGAATTTTAGGATTTTTATTTTATCAGGGTAAAAAAGAAAAAGATCAGTTTGCTAACAACACTTATATGGGCGTGACCCGGACCGGAAGTACGGATATATATGGTGGCACAAACTACGGTGGTAACAACTTTGGCGGAACCGATTACGGTGCTTCGAATCAGTATAATCCCACTTATGATGGCAGTACATACGGAGATACTTCATATGGCGGTACAAATACTTATGGCCAGAACAGCTATGGGGCAACAGATACCTATGGCCAGAGCAGCAACTATGGAACAACAGATACCTACGGCCAGAGCAGTAGCTATGGAACACAAGAAACTACCACCAACGATTGGCCTTGGCATCCGAAACAGTAAAAAAGATGTTTTCATTCATAAAATAAAATGATATAATAATGCAGGCGGGTAAGTGAGTGCTTTCCCGCTTGCTGAATTATATAAGTGAGATATCTTTTAATTTTATGAAAGTGAATCTTGCAAATAACATAAGCTTCCATAGTTAAATGGATATAACAAGCCCCTCCTAAGGGCTAGTTGCAGGTTCGATTCCTGCTGGGAGCATTATAAAAGGATTGTGGAGTTGCCACAATCCTTTTTGCTTTTAAATATTCAAATTGTAAATAAATATTTTATATATCTATCTGCGTTAAAACTTACTCCGCTTTTTTCTTCTTTCTGAAAATAAAGGACCGGAACAAAATCACATTCATCACAATAAAGAATGCTATTAAAATTACCATAGTCAGTGCCGGTTTCTGCGGTGCGAGTGTTGCAAGCAACATCATAGGGAAACCGAACACAATTGCCGGGAAGTTCTGGTAAACCATATTGTCGGCAGCAGGTGTTTGGAAATCGTTATCAATCTCACGAAGAAGAATGATACCTGTGCTGGCGGTACCTGTAAGCATACCGTACATGGTAAGGAACTGTTCTTCCTGATACTCCTTGAAGAGTTTTACCGCAACCAAACGGTTGTAGAAGTAGGTGATCAAGAGGCCTACAACACCAAGGATTAAAATGATGCCCCAGTAATTTTCAAGGATGCTTAATCGGATTGCAGCAACACCGGCCACAACCATAATGTCAAAGAAGAAGTTGCTGACGCGGGTCATTAAGAAGTCGTTTAAATATTCGCGTTTCACAATTTTTTTCTTATTTAAGAAGTTCATCACAGTTTTCACAAGAGTTGCGGAAAGCGTTCCAAGCAAGAAGTTAAAACCAAAAATTACGGATTTCATGCCGGGTAAAAGAGCCCCTAAGCCTTGCATAATACCAAAGGTAATCAGGTAAGCAACCGCAACGAAGGCAATCTGTACGGTGGTTTTGTCCATACTGCCATTCATGGGAATTTCATTTTCGCCCTGAATCGGTCCTAAGTTGGTTTCTACTTTTTCTTCGCCACCTAACACAATTTTACCGCGCTTTTTA
Source organism: uncultured Lachnospiraceae bacterium (assembly GCA_964591945.1). Classification (GTDB taxonomy): domain Bacteria; phylum Bacillota; class Clostridia; order Lachnospirales; family Lachnospiraceae; genus UBA3766. Next base: position 7,644 of record CAZQBM010000041.1, read on the forward strand.
AGAATATTTAAATGAATAACACCGCCGATGCTGGCACTTAAAAAGCCTAAAGCCGCAATGGTAAGTCCGAAGTTTTTGCCACCTGCGAAGCCGTATTCAGTCTCGTAAATATTACCATAGTTCATAGCCTGACCGGTTCCCTGACCAAATCCGAAGGGAAGCAAAACGCCTGCTGCCGCAAAGAAACCCTTAATAACAAGAGTCGCAATCATAGTGATACCGAAACCAACAATTGCCTGAAGAAGGTATGTGGATACGGTGGTAACACCTGTGTTAAAAATTTCGATGGTCCGTTTCTTACCAAGCTTGCCCTTAGCAGCTTTAAAGGTGGAAGCAATAAATCCCAGCGCCAAAGTATGATAAGTAATCATTTCAAGCATTGCGTAACCGTTGCCTCCGAAGAAGTTGGTATCGAAGAACGGTACCTTCGTAAAGGCTCCTACAATCTCTGCTACAATTAATAGAATAATACCGCCTAAAACCGACGTAGGAATTAGGGAGTGGCGTAAAAATTTAATTCGTCTTTTTAAAATATTGGCAAACAGGAGACTGATTAAAAGCATTGCAATTAAGTTAAACGTTCCCCAAACATTAGAGTCCCAAAAATTGTTCATCTTTTTCTCCTCCCAGCGTATTTTTGTAGCGATAATAAATATTCACGTATTTCAATGCATTAAAATGCTTATCGCTTTTGATCTGATAGAGTTTATCGCCATAATAAATGTTGATTTTATTTCGTCCCAGTACTGACACCGCAGAAACCTGATCAAAAGGCAGAATCAATTCTTCCTGTCCTTTTATCACAAATTTATTGCCGTAAAGGCTGAGTTCACCGTCGTACATAGGGACTTTCTTCTTGTATAAAATTACTTCCGACAGGGAAACCTTCTCAACATACATAGGTTTCTCATAAAATTCCATCGGATCCAATTTATTGATAAAATTCTTCTGGTATTCGTACCAGTCATTGACGAAGCGGAAGGGAAATTCCTTGTCCACGCCTTTTAACTCTTTGGTAGGCAGGTATTGAATTTTTACACCGCAATTCTTACATTCAGTGATATCTTTTTCACTATAAAATTCTGACAACCCGCAGTTGGGGCATACGTACATGGCGCGTTCCAAATACTCCGCGCTGTTTTGATGATCAAAGCAGGCATCCGCCACGGCTTCGTTCACGTACAGCTCCTGCGTTAAAAGTGTATAAAATTCATCTGCGGAAAGTTTGGTATATTCTTCCGGTTCGATCATTCTGGAAACATAGCCGCGCATTTTACCTTTGCGGACGTCATCGGCCCAACGGGGATGAACGCCATAACCGCCTTCAATGCGGAAAATCGCAATGGGAAGCTTTAATTTCTGGGCAAGACGCGCCACCGCAGGATTCATATATTCGGTTTTACCGCTGAAAGTACGGTTGCCTTCCGGCGCCATAGCAATCGTACCGCCTTCTTTGGCAACACGCATACAAGTCATAACGGCCTTCAGGTCTGTGGCTTGCTTCTTAATAGGAATCGGATTCACCAGAAACCGGATCACGGAAGAGACCCAGCCCTTGGAAAACAAATCTTCCGAAGCCACATAATAAATCGGCCGATAAAAAGCCATAGACACAAAAAACTGGTCAAACGCCGTTTGATGATTAAACAGAATCAGATACTGGCGCTTATCCTTGCGCCGGTTCTCGACCTTAATGTGATAGGTACATCTGGTGTATAAATCGAGAAAGGGCAAAGCAATGGATATAATTGGCTGATGATGCGGTTTTCTCCAGGTTTCTTTCTTCTTCTTCATTGGTGCCTCAAATGTTATAATTGTTAATAGGAGAGTTAGGTTACGATATCGTAATCATAATCACCTAAATTACTACTCATATCCCATATGTATATATTTTACCACAAAATAAAAGGACTGTAAAAGTCGCAAGCCCCCGAAAACAGGCGCCAAATCATTAAAATTTACTAAACTTTTACCTCTATAAAAGAAAAAGCGTAAAAATAAGTTCTTCAATTTGCCACTTTTAAGGAAATGTAGTACAATGGGCGTAGATTTGCTTTTCGAAACTTAAGGTAAAAGCCGGTTAATGAAGGAAGGAGTTCCAAGTGTTATTATCAGGAGCAGATATCGTTGTTAAAACGTTAATAGAGCAGGGGTGTAAAACCGTATTCGGTTATCCCGGCGGACAGATTATTCATGTATATGATTCTTTATATAAATACCAGGATGAAATCAATCACGTGTTGGTAGCCCATGAACAGGGTGCGGCCCATGCGGCGGACGGTTATGCCAGAGCGACGGGAGAAACCGGCGTGGTAATTGCCACATCGGGACCGGGTGCAACCAACCTGGTAACCGGCATTGCTACGGCCTATATTGACTCTGTGCCTATGGTTGTTGTGACGGGTAACGTTATGAGTTCCCAGATTGGTACGGATAGTTTTCAGGAGATTGATATCACAGGTATCACCCTGCCGATTACCAAGCATAATTATTTTGTGGGTGATGTGGAAGAACTGGCGGATACGATTCGCGAGGCTTTTGTGATTGCAGCTTCCGGTCGTCCGGGTCCTGTTTTGATTGACGTGCCCAAGGATATTCAGATGGCAATGTGTGAGTATGAACCTGCAGAGCCTGTGATTCCCGGCGGCAGAATTTGTGCGAAGGATATTCGTATTGAGCCGGCGGTAGAATGTATTAACAGGGCGAAAAGACCATATATATATTTTGGCGGCGGAATGATTACTTCCGATGCCCGAGAAGAAATGTGCAAATTAGCGGATTTGATTGACGCTCCCATGGGATGTTCCATGATGGGGATTTCTGCGGTGCCTACCAATCACCCCAGATTCCTTGGAATGCACGGAATGCACGGACATTATGCTTCTACGGTAGCTATGAATAATGCGGATTGTATTATTGCTTTGGGTGTTCGTTTCAATGATCGCGTTACGGGAGATCGTGGCAAATTTGCGGAAACTTCCAAGATTGTACACATCGATATTGAAGGTGCGGAACTTGGTAAAAATACCAATGATACCCATATGCTTCGTGGCGATATTAAGATGACACTGGAGAAAATGTTACCTTTGATTCAGAAGGCAGAGCGTCCGGAATGGATGGCACAGGTAGCTTCTTACAGAGAAGAAGAGAAGAAAATAGCAGACAATCGGAAGGGAATGACACCTTATAATTGTTTGTCACTTTTAAATAAATATTTGAAAGATACCACACCGGTAGCTACAGATGTAGGTCAGCATCAGGTTTGGGCTGCGCAGGTTCTGGAATTTAAGCAAATGCGTAAGTTCATATCCAGTGGCGGTCTGGGAACCATGGGCTTTGGTATGGGTGCGGCAATCGGTGCGGCTATGGCTACGGGCGAACGTTCCGTATTGGTAACCGGAGACGGAAGCTTTGGCATGAATATGAATGAAATGGCAACCGCAGTAACCTACGGCGTGCCGATGGTAATTCTTTTAATGAACAATGGTGTGCTGGGTATGGTTCGCCAAATGCAGACTTTGTTTTTTGATAAGCATTATTCCAATACAGTGTTGGAACGTCAGACCGATTATGTGAAATTGGCGCAGGCCTTTGGGTCTGATGGTGCAATAGCTTCTACTTTGGATGAGTTAAAAGTGGCTTTGGACAAGGGTTTTGCCTGTGACGGTCCTTTTCTTATCGATTGCAGAATTGATAAAGATGAATTTGTACTTCCTACCCTTCCGCCCGGAGGCTCTATGGAAGATTTGATTGTAAAGGTAGGTGACTAGAATGAAGAAATATACAATTGCAATTCTGGTTAATAACCAGTCCGGTGTTTTGAATCGAGTTACATCTATGTTCCGCCGTCGTCAGTTTAATATTTCCTGCCTTACCGTTAGTGAGACCGAGTCGCCGGATTATTCCCGAATCACCATTTTATTTGAGGGTGAGGAGAGTATTAAGAAGCAGTTAATCAATCAGTTTTATAAGTTGCCGGATGTAATTTCAATTAAGGAACTTCATAATGAAGATTCCGTAAGCCGTGAATTGCTTTTAATCAAGGTGACGAATTCACCGGAAAACCGCGAAGAAATCCGTGCGGCAGCAGAGGCTTTTGAAGCCAAAACCGTGGATTACAGCCGGGATTTCCTTGTTTTACAGGTGACGGGTGAAAGACGGCACATTGATGATTTTATTAATGTTATGAGAGATTTTGGAATTGTGGAAATTTGCCGTACAGGTATTGTTGCATTGCAACGCGGTGATGCCACCATTCGCCAGGAAGCGAATTTGTAAGATAGAGAGGAAGGAAAATTCTCTTTTCGTTTTCAAAATAAATAATAAAGCCCTCTGCATAGAAATAAGCGGAGGGCTTTTGTTTGTCATAGAACAATTATCCGAAAAAATTAATCTTTAAACTCAATGGAATTAATAATCGCATATGCAGTTTCCGGCGTTTTGGTCTTCATACTGATGGTATATTGTGTATTTAAATCATCCGAATCAAAGAAATTTACCACATAATGATACAAATTCCAATCCGGAATATACTGTTCGGAGATAAGAGCATAGGTTTCTTCCGTTTCATAAATGTAGGTTTTGCTGGTGCCATCCGAATAGAAGAATGCACCGCCGGTTCTGTAAGGAACCAAAAGTGTATAAGCATCCATTTTTTCACGATTCCAAAAACTGAAGTCATCTTCGGTAATCAGATAGCTGCATTTTAAACTGCTGTAGCAGGTGTCGGGAATGCCGTAGCCTAATTTCTCATAACCCTCAATCAGTTTCTCTTTATCGCGATCGCTTAAATCTTTCTGATTTAAAATAGTCATATCGGAGTAGTCGATGCCATTACCAAAACTAATGGATTCACCATAGTCATTGGCATTATTTTCTGCATTAAAAATAAAAATTTCAGAATCGTCTTTGGTGTTATCGGTAAAATATGTCGGAAGACTAATGGTGTAATCGTTAGCTTCCACAGGAACGAAGCTTGAATCGCTTATTTCGTATTTGGTAAAAGATTCTGCAGGATAACCAAGGTCTTCTACGTGGAATTCTTCATAACTTGCATTGATAGTGTGCATAGCCTGAATGTAAGGGTGTAATATTATAAAATATAATAATGCCGATATAACAACCCCTACAGCAATGAGAATAATAGCTTTCTTTTTATTGTCCATGATAACTCCTTTTTCTTAAATTAACTAATCTATATCTGCTAAAATTTGTATTTCTTTATTCTTCATAAGAAAGTATTCTTTTAATAAGCGGTATCATGACCGTCTTTAATACCATGTGCGTGCCAAGCGGCAAAAACATGGGGTTTGATACCCTCGAAGTCGCTTACGGTTTTTGCATCAAAGGTAAACACTACAGTTTCTCCGGGTTTTACATCATGTTCCGTAGTCGTAGCAAAGGAAGCAGAGAAATCAGAACCTTCCGATTATTTACTTTCTTTTAAATCATAGGTTTCGTTGCCGATTCGTAAAAGAATGGTATCGGCATCGAAGTAATCGGTTGCAGGGAAGTAAACGGTAATTTCGCAATGATCGGAAGCTCCTTCCTTATCGCTGAAAGTACAGTGACCATTGGGAATAAATTGCTGATCATAATAATATTCTTTGTCATCTATGATTAATACGGCGTCCTGTAACATGCTGTGTAATTCCGTAGACATATAACGACCATAGGTCATCAACGCGTCTTCGCTGTCTGCAACATAATCACTTTCAAAGTCAAATCCGAAGTTTAATTTCATATCATAATAACCATATTCAACGGAATCCAGATGGTATTCATATTTTGTACCGTGATAAACAACATCTTTGTACTGGCGGGAAGGAAGGATGCTGTATGCTTCTTCCGGTATGGTTATATCAAAAAGTATATCCGTCGAATGAAATCTCCAGAAAGGATGACTTTCCATATAATAAGGTAGCCAATCATAAAGGTATAATTCCCGGTTTTCATCGGATGCAAAAGTTGTAATAACAGTTGTAAAATGATATTCGACCTCGGAATGATTTGAGCTGATATCTATAAGTACATGATACAGATTATCAATTGATTCGTCTTTGACTCCGTATCCTCCGCTTACGCGACAACCATTGGGGTCTTTTACAACCTCTTCGCCGGGTTTTGTCATATAGCATACAAGATAGATACGGTCATTTGCTGCTGCCAGTTCATCGTCCTTAACATATACGTCAACTGCTAACTTGGCATTTTCGATATCACCGCTGGCGGCAACGACATCAATGCGGAAGTTTTCGTCTTCCTGTGTCTGATTGATTTCGTATAAATATCCCTTACCTACCAGTTCGGCAGTGGTTTCATCTCCCAGAATGTCGCGGAAGAAGAATTCCATTTTTCTTTCGTCAAAAGCAATTACCGTTGTGCCGGCATCGCCAAGGAAGTTACCGATTTTGCCGCTAAAAGCAAGGATGGTAGTACCGGTCAGTACAAAGATTGCCAGACATGCAGCTACTACGTGACTTAAGCGGAACACAGCTTTTTTGCCGGAAGGCATTGTAATTACTTTGCCTGTTTTCTTAGAAGTTGTTTCTTTGTGTTCAGAAGATGTTCCAGCTTGCGTTTCTGCACTTGTAGAACCTGTATCTTTTGTTATAGGATTGTTTGTTATTTTTTCAGTAGAATGTGTTTGGGCCAACACATTCTCTGCCTGTCTCTGCTTTGCCTTGGCAAGAATGTCTTCAGCGGTAATCTTGCAATTGGCTTCGCAGAATTGATTGGTCTGTTCTATATAAAGTTCATTTATTTTCATTAAAACCAGTCCTCCTTATTCAAGATTTTACCTAATTTCTCGCGGGCTCGTTTCAGTCGGATTTTCACTGTCGCCTCGGGCATATCCAAAATATTACCGATTTCCTTGATGCTGTAGGACTCGTAATAAAATAGGTGGATTGGGATTCGGTATTTCTCCGGTAACGTAAAAACGACTTTCAGCAAATCGTTGTCTTCTCTTTGGTCGAAGAACGGAATGTCCTCCTCCAAAGGTACGATTTTACGTATTTTTACGCTTCTTAAGTGATTTTTACATAAATTAATGGAAACACGAATCAACCAGGCCTTCATATGCTCCTCGTTTTGGAAATCGTCTTCCGTAGCGAACAGCTTGATAAACACTTCCTGTAAAAGGTCCGCGGTGTCTTCCGTATTCTGCACGTAATTAAATATCACCGAATACACAGTATTCTTATATTTTTCATAGTGTTGGCAGAATAATTCCTCTGTCATTGTTTTCTCCTTTGTTTCAAATGTACATTCTTTTTATAAGGCTCTTATACCAGTAAAACACATAAAATCACAAAAAGGTTTCACTTTTTTAAAATTATAGCATTAAAAATTAAATAAAAATACAGATTTTATGATTTGCATAGAAAAAGATGGGCACTTTGTGTCAGTGCCCATCTTTATAATGTAGAAAGAATTGTAACTATTCATATTGCCATGCGTCTATACGGTCTTTATTGTCTTCCAACCAGTTTGCAAATTCTACAAAGACATCTTCGGAAGTGTTTTCTTTGATGTAGGGAATTACTTTTTCACCTTCATATCCGTATTCCCACTGTCCGGCATCCATACTTGCATCGGTAAGAATTACTCTAAAAATATCTTCGCCATAGGTTTCGGTAAGGAAGGTCATAAAACGATATCCGTATAAATAGTCTTCCCAACCATCTTCTTTATCTTCAAGGAAAATAGCCTCTGCATTTTCAGGAGTAATTTCCCGATTATAGCAGGAGTAGTTATAATTTGCATTAAAATTAAAAGGTATGTCGGGGCTGTTGTTAATTACCTGACCGCAGTTATAGGTAGCAAAGCCTTCTGTCATAACCTGATCTAAATAGACGCCGTTTGCCAGATGTAGGGAGTGGCTGTATTCGTGTACGAGAACCCAGCCTTCGCCACCGGCAATGTCCAAATCAATTTGATTTAAAACCAAACAGCCTACGCTACCGCAAGGACTGTATTTTTCCGGTGCAACTACAAAGATGTGATATTTTTCATTCTCCGGATCTACGTTATCCAAAGCTGTTTCACCGTAAAATTCGTAAGGAGCAAAAACAGTGAAGCCGGCATCATAGCCGATATTGTTTGTTAAGGTGAAACCACTCACTTCTTCCGTACGCTGTAATACTTTGGAAATTAAGTCTGCCGTATTACCTTGCACGGTAATGTTTTCATCTAAATAAAGAACGAATTTGTCCGTCTCTACATATTCGGGGCGGGTGGTTGTATAGGAGTCTTCTGCATTACCGCTTAAAACGAGAGGTGCTTGCGTTTCTGCCGGAGTTTCTGTATGTGTATTATTTCCGGTATTTGTTTTCGCTGATTCTGCTTTTGCATCAGCTGCTGCCCATTCGTTTACTAAGGTCTGCGAAACAGGATTACGCCCTTCTTTTACACCGAACTGTTCATAATGTGCCCAAAGCTTTCCCACATCGTAGCCGAAGGCTTCTTTTAAGTCAGGGTAGCGGTTTGCGTAAGAAACCGCATCAAACAGTCCGCCGCTGTCACGGCCTTCTGTTAAACCAAAAGTTAAATAGTGGTCTACATAGCTTTTCCAGTCATTGCCATAAGCTGCTTCCAAGTCTGCATAGCTTTCGCGATAGTTTAAAACATTAAAAGCCTCGCTGCCTACGCGCCCTTCATAAATACCATAGTTTATATAGTGATTGAATAATGCTTCTTCATCATCACCGTATGCTGCAGCTACGTCGCTGTAAATTCCCGCATAATATTCTGCATCAAAAAGATCCGCGTAAGTAGGTGCTGCCGAAACGGGAAGCACGGATCCTACAAGGGTTACCATTGTTGCGGATAAAACCAAAAGAACTTTTCCTCTTTTTTTCATCGAAATGAATCCTCCATATTTTAAATCAAATGTTTACGTATGCGGCATTTAGGGGAATGCCAAAATTTTAAGCGCTTATGTCTATAAAACACGGATTTTTTGGAAAAGGTTTCATTTCATGAAAAATTTTATAAAAGTTTTAAAAAAGAAAATGCAAATGGAAAAATGCCGGTTTAATCAAAAACCTGCAAAATATACCAGTTTATTAATTTAAAAACCTGCACACAATATCTTCAGAAGCGTGAATGCGTTTTGAGACGCAAAGCGTGTTGGCGTTTCATTAACAATAGAATGCAAAAAGAAAAAAGATTTCAATTGGAAGGAGAGGTGCATCATGAAGGATAACTACAACGATAAGTCATACAATGCAAACAAGGATTGTTACAAGACAGAAGATAAGAACAACAACAAAGCAAAGAATGCTTCTAAGAATAACTATTCCGATAAAACTGAAAACAAGTCAAACAACAAGTCTAACAACAATAAGGAATACTAAAAAACATTTAAAGATGAAAAAGAGGTCTGCCCTACGTATAGTAAGGCAGGCCTCTTAAATTGTAATTAAATCATATTGCGATATACGGAATAATCGTAAAAGCAAATTTTAGTAATTTTCTGCATGAATTTCGAAGTACGCCTGAGGGTGAGCACAAGTCGGGCAGATTTCGGGAGCCTTGGTGCCAACCACGATGTGACCGCAATTACGGCATTCCCAAACCTTCACTTCACTCTTAGCAAATACTTCTGCAGCTTCAACATTGTGCAATAATGCACGGTAGCGTTCTTCGTGATGTTTCTCAATTGCAGCTACCATACGGAACTTAGCTGCTAACTCAGGGAAACCTTCTTCATCAGCAGTCTTAGCAAAACCGTCATACATATCGGTCCATTCGTAGTTTTCGCCGGCAGCAGCAGAAATAAGGTTTTCTGCGGTATTGCCGATGCCTTCTAATTCCTTAAACCATAATTTCGCATGTTCTTTTTCGTTATCGGCTGTTTTTAAGAAAAGGGCTGCAATCTGCTCATAGCCTTCTTTTTTTGCCTTGGAAGCAAAATAAGTGTATTTGTTTCTGGCTTCTGATTCTCCGGAAAAAGCAGCCATTAAGTTTTTCTCTGTTTGTGTACCTGCGTATTTAGACATAGGTGTATCCTCCTTTTTTATAATTACTATGAACTAATTATATTTTTTTTAAACATTCTTGTCCATTTATTTTTCAAATTTTTGACAGTAAATATTAGTAAAATTGTAAAAAAATTCTTGAAACGCAGCGTTTAGTGACAACTGTGACTGCCGCAACCGTGATTTCCGCAGTTGTGTCCTTCGCCGTGGTCGTGTCCGTGATGGTTGCACTGTACGTTAGGGTTAAAATCTAAGTTTCCTGCAAGATAAGCATCCACAGCCGCATCCGCATCACCGCTTACACCGCCGTAGAGTTTGATGCCTGCCTGCGCCAAAGCCATTTGTGCGCCACTGCCGATACCGCCGCAGATTAAAACCTCAATATTATTTAAGCAAAGAAAGCCTGCCAACGCGCCGTGACCCTGGCCGTTTGTGTCCACTACAAAGCTTTTTACCACTGTGTCATTCTCGATTTCGTATACCTTAAACTGTTCGGTATGGCCGAAATGCTGAAAAATCTGTCCGTTTTCGTATGTAACTGCAATATTCATTTTTATTTCCTCACATTCTTATGTTATACTGTAACTATTCAGAACCGAGCAAATTTAAAAATATAGACCGGGTATGCTTGCATACGGTGGGCTATTTTTTAAATTTATTTTGCGAATGGTATTCTGAATAGTTACGTTATATTGATAAAGTCTGGCGGTCGAAATTCATAAACTGCCTAAAAAGAAGTATAACACATATAACGTTAAAAATGTGTGATAAAATAAGGATATTTTTTAAATTGTTGTTGATATAAAAGCAGACAATTGTAAGCTATTGGAAGACAGGGAGACAGACTATGAAATTTGTAATCCAACGTGTAAAAGAAGCCAAAGTTGAGGTGGAAGGCAAGATTACCGGACAAATCGGCAAAGGCTTCCTTGTTTTGATAGGGGTATCCAATGAGGACACCAAAGAAATTGCGGATAAGCTGGTGAAGAAACTTCTGGGGCTTCGCATTTTTGCGGATGCACAAGGCAAAACCAATTTAGCCTTGGAAGACGTTGGCGGAGAGCTTCTTTTGGTTTCCCAGTTTACCCTCTATGCAGATTGTAAAAAAGGCAACCGTCCTTCTTTTATCCGGGCGGGCGCGCCGGACTTTGCCAATGACATGTACGAATATATCATCGGTAAATGCAGGGAGAGCGGCATCAAAACCGAAACCGGCATTTTTGGTGCGGATATGGCGGTGTCTTTGGTGAATGACGGACCGTTTACCATTCTTTATGATTCAGATGAGATGGTGTAATTATAGTGTCCGGCATTTTACAGGGATACATAAAACGAAGGAGTAAAATTTTACTCCTCCGGTAACAACAGTTGAAATACGAATTCGCTTTTTTCAGTAAAGCAACGGCATTCGCCGTGGTATTTTCGCACAATTGAATCTACATTTTCAAGACCGATGCCGGAAGGGGCATCGGTTTTTTTGGTGGATAGGATACGATTGCCCTCTTTCTGAAGATTTTCTGCCGTTGGATTTCGCATTTCCATATAAAGCAGTTTCTCTGTCTGGCGGCTGACCAAGGTAATGTGGCGCGCCCCGTTTATTTTACGGTTTGCTTCAATGGCATTATCCAGAAGATTGGATAAAAGAATGCAACAATCCACCTGTTCTAAGCGGTTCAAAGTCCCAAGATTCCCGGTAAAATGAAAGGTGATTTGCAAATCTTCCATTAACTCACTTTTAATACCAATCATCATATCAGCCAATTCACAACCGGTAGCGGTACTGCCTTTTCCCTCCGGAGTGTTTCCGCTTAAGTTGCCGAAATATTCTTCCGCCTTATCATACTCGCCTTTGGCAAGCATTTCACGAATCAAAAGCATGTGGTTTTTCCAATCGTGGCGAAAACGTATGGTATCTTCCTGGGTTGTCTTATAGTCCTTAAAGAAAGTATATTCTTCTTCGAACTGTTTCTTATATTCCTGGGAGAGCCGGCGGTAGTAGCCGGAACGCTTCCGGTGATATACCGCATAGAGCAGAAGTATTTCAAAAGCAAAAAGAATCAGGGAAGATATTACGAAATAATACGGATTCTCAGCTTTTAAGGTACGGATGATGCCGGCAGAGAAGAAGCCGACGGCGTTAAAAATAAGCAATACAATGACTTCCACCGCATTTAAGGCCGTATTCTGGATCCGGCGGTCCGTGTGACGAATCATCAAAAGAAGCACTGCAAACAGTAAGGGATCGCACAACACAAATAAGGGTGTAATGACTTCCCCATTGCTTGCCACGGTTTGGAATTTGTCCAGTCCCGTAAAAAGTTCCAGCGTCGTTAAAATCGAACCGGTCTGTACATAAAAAAGAATGGCGGGAATAATCAGAAGTACCGTAACAAAGCGTTTGGAACGGCACATAAAAATAACTGCCAGCAAAAGTCCGGTGTTGATACCAAAAGACGCCAGCCAATCCATTTCCTGCGGTAAAAAGGAAATAAGAATGTCCATGCCCAGGAACGCTAAGGCGGTAATCAGCAGGGATTTCGCATCATAACGCATATCCCGGCCGTAGACAAATTTCAGAATTAAAATGGTATTTAAGACCACGAAAACATTGGTCATAACAAGAATGGCTACTTGAATTACTTCTAACATAATTTTCCCTACTTTACACTAATTCTTCGCGCATGTAAGCAAAAACAAAGCTCCGATAGGCACCGGTTTTGGCCTTACTTACGGGCAGAGAACTGCCGTCGCTTAGGTTTGCGCAATTATCAATTAAACTGCGGTGATGATACACATTTACCAGGTACTTACGATGAATCCGATAAAATCCGTGGTTGCGCAGTTGTTCTTCGTATTGGTTTAAACTCATATCACTGATAAAATGGCCGTTTTTCGTATATACGATGGCGTACTTATCTTCGGCACTGATGTAGAGAATATCTTTTAAGGTTACATAGGTGCTGTTCTTTTTTCCCTTAATCAGGATTTTTTTCTTTTTATCCGGGTCAGCAAGAATTCCGGTCATCAACGCAGTCAAATCTTCGGCCTTAACCGGTTTTAAGAGATAGCGGTAAGCGGAAGCCTCATATCCTTTTACAGCGTATTCAGGATGCGTCGTAGTAAAGATTAGGTAAGCGTCGGGACAAAGCTCCTTTAATTTTTTACCCAGAGTAATACCGTCGCTTTTGGGCATACAAATGTCCATAAAAACAATGTCCCAAGAAGAGGATTCGCCCTTTTCGATAGAAGACAGCAGGGCAAGAAATTCGTCTGCTGAGGAGCTGATGCTGACATCAAAGCGAAGGTTTGACTCAAGAGACTGCAGGAGATTCTGAAGTTCCAAAGCATGTTCTTCTGTGTCATCGCAGATATGTACTTGGTAAGTTTGTGATATTTCCATATAAAAGTCCTTTGGTAGTATATGTATGATTTTGTTAAAAGTTATTTTAGATTAAAAAGGTAATACTGTATTAAAGCAAGTATACCAAAGAACCTGTATTTTTTCTACATTTTCCAATAATGCGTGGCTATTTCCAAAGTATTTATTTTTGAAAAGAGAAATCTCCCGCTGTGCCTTGGACATCAGCGGGAGATGGTTATTAAAATATATTATTGAGCCTGGTTGTAGATAAATACTTCATCTTCATAAATAAGAGCACCACTGTTGGTTTCATCACGAAGATAAGTATAAAGGTCATTTGTTACATAAACGATATTTACCTGGGTTAACTCATAATTATTGGTAAGATTGCTTTCCATAGGTTCTACAATTAATTTACCTGCATCTTCTTCATAAACCATTGAGTAACAAGGGATACCTTCGCCTGTCTTAATTTTTTCCTGAAACTCTTCCAAGGAATCAGCGGTAATACCCGTATAAATAATATCCGGTCTGCCGAGAATGTCTGTCATTTGAATTAAGTAGTTTCTGTCAAAAGGACCTTCAAGGTTAAATACAAGGTCAGGTCTTTCTGCATTGAATTCATCAATATAGTAACCTTCATGGTATTCTTCAATATAGTATTGGTTGTTAGCGAGAACTTCACTTACGCTAAGTTCACTATCGGTCAGGTTATAAACAACCATATCGATAAAATAAACTTCTTCTTGTGATCTGTACATACTGATTTTAACGGAATCACCGGGGTTGATGGGATATTCAGTCTGTAAATTCAAAATTTCATTCACATCAGATGTTTCTACCCTATCCTGCCATGAAGGAGAGACATAGAAATAATTATATTCTCCGCTTGAAAGTATTTCTTCTACGGTAGCGCCCGGAGTCATACATCCAAAAAGAGTGGTCTCTGATAAGTCTTTTACTTCTTGTCCCTGAAGTCCGTATTTTAACCAGAAGGGTGTTTTGCCCCATTCTTCCACAACTTCCCAGTCTCCGCAGAAGGATTCTTCTTCACTGACAACGTCTTCCGAATCCACTGTTTCTTCTGAATTCGTTTCTTCCACGATTTCAGTGTTTCCTGCGTCTTCGCTTGTAATTTCTTCTGTTGCGTCTGAACAACCCGCAATAAAGGTTGCTATGATGCATGCAAGTAATATGTATTTGATTTTCTTCATAAATAATATTCTCCTTTTTATTTTATAGAATAAACTTAATCTGCCTGATAATATATCTGACGATATGATTCATTTATCAATGAGCCGGAGCTGGTTTCTTCATCAAGGTAGGTATAAAGTTCCGGTGTTGTATAGATTAAAGTGATACTACCTAAATCATAATCACTTGTAATGTTATATTCAGATACGTTTACAATAAGGTAATATCCATCTCTGTCATAAAACATAACGTAAGAGAGAATCCCGTCGCCTGTTTTAAGTTTATCTTCAAACATTGAAAGCTCTTCGTTAATACCGGCATAAATTGTATCGGGATGTCCTAATATATCAGCAACATTAATTAAATAATTTCTATCAAAGGAACCATTCATTCCAAATATTAAATCTTTGTGTTCATCATCAAAAACAAGGTCGGTATTAAAACCATCATGAGCCTCTTCCATATAAAATTGGTTATTGGCTAAAACTTCACTTGCACATAATGTTTCATCGGACAGATTATAAATTGTTATCTCAACGAATGAGGCATCATTTTCAGAAGGATGCATGTATATATTAATATATCCGCCGGAACTAATTTGAGTGTCCTGGGATAAATTCAAAATCTCTTCCGCGTTTCCGGTAGAAAAATTTGAGTTGAATACATCTGAAAAATAAACATTAAAGTAAGTATACTCATCACTGGTAAGTATTTCTGCTACGGTAGAACCCGGAGTCATACATCCATATAGTTGGGTTTGACTTAATTCTTTGGTTTCCAATCCCTGGAGTCCGTATTTTAACCAGAAGGGTGTTTTGCCCCATTCTTCCACAATTTCCCAGTCTCCGCAGAAGGATTCTTCTTCACTGACAACGTCTTCGGAATTAACGGTTTCTTCAGCACTTCCATCTTCCACGATTTCACTGTTTCCGATATTTTCGCTTGTAATTTCATCAGTAGTTGAAGAACAACCGGAAAGGCAGATTGCCATTGCACCTGCTAATAATAAGTACTTGATTTTTTTCATTTTTTACTCCTTTTCCTTTTTATAAAATATTTTCGCGTTTTATAAAAGAAAGTGTTATGCGATACGAAATATCAAGAGTGATATTAGCAAAGTAAGATTTGAAATAAAAGTAACAGGAGCGAGTTTTCCGATGAAACACCACAAATTTCCGATAAAGCGTATTGAGAAGAAAAGAAATGTTTTTTGTAAATAAGTTGACTTGGCATACAAACTTTTGGCAGCAAACCGATAAAATCGGCAAAAAATCATCACATTGTACGATTGTTATAAAATATCTATAAAATGTTATAGATATTAAATCAAAGC
>CAZQBM010000042.1:0-23126 GCA_964591945.1 uncultured Lachnospiraceae bacterium
TAATAATACTATTATATCCATTTTCCAACATAATAAACTTTATCTCACCCCATCACATCCCCCTCCTTTACAATCACAATCTTCTTTCCCTTCTCATTCAACTGGCACACCTTCTCATACTTCGAACCGTAATTCCCATACTTCCACGCTGCACTTCCGGCCTCGCCCAATATCAACACATCCAACTTCCCGGTCACGCCTTTAGCAATCTGTGCTCCTTTCGTACACAACCACTCTTCCACCTGACTTTTACTTCCGTAATGAAACTCACCGGACAGACACACCAGCTTCCCGTTGAAATCAATCTTTACATTTTGTGTCTGCGGATTAATGAAAGCATCCAGAATTCCTAGCAACAGTTCCTTTTCTTCTGCATCTATAACGCCATCCAGCATAATCCCTTCAACCACTTCATAAATTTTATCGAAAGGATAGAATCCTTTTAACTCAGTATGTGCCCCAAGCCATGCCTGAAGTTCATTCATTTCTGCATCTGAAATATCACAATCCTCTATAATTTTCGATACTAACATTTGCAATTTCTGCATCTCTTTCGTTTTATCACTGTACATACTCTCCATACCGCAACCGCAACTATTACGCTTCTCCGTCGCTCCGTAATAATACGTTTTAGGCACAACTGCTGCCGGATATAATATTTCAAACTTCCTTAGAATTTCAAAGCATGCCCTGGCATCATCCAACGCATTATGATGATTAAGTAGTTTGATATCATACAAGTTAGATAAAACATCCAAACGATAGGATTGAACGGCATCATTTCCCTTGAATATGCTTTTTGCCAGTTCGAGCGTGCATATGTATTGATTGCTAACCAAAGGCAAATCGTATCTCTCTAGTGTCCGATATAATGCGCACAAATCCATTGACTTCGCATTATGTGCCACCAGAATCGTCCGGTCGAAATACATTTTGATTTCGTCCCAAATTTCAGCAAACGTAGGCGCGCTGGCAACATCAGCCTCCGTAATACCATGCACCTTGATATTGAAATAATTAAACTCCGTTTCCGGGTTTATAAGTATTTCATTCTCATACACTATTTTGTTGTTTTTGTATCGTATGATGCCAATTGCACAGATGGAATCTCTGCGCTCATTCGCAGTCTCCACATCAAATACCGTATAATCCATAACTTCCCCACCTTTTATACTTTTTTCTTACCCCGTCATATTTCCCCAACGACGTGAATATAATAATAACGTCAAAAGTTACAAAAAGTTACAAACTTTTTTTCGCACCACCCCACAAATTTCATCATTTGCAATCCATACAAAAAAGTGCTGCGGTTTCCCACAGCACTTCTTCATCATCTATCTATTCTTTTATCTCCGATTAAGCACCAAATCCTCAATATACTTCTGTACCGCAAGCCGTACCGGTCTTGCGCCGAACTCCTCTTCATAGTACTTATCTTTCAACTCTTTCACAGCACTTTCCGCCAGTTCAGCAGGCAACGTAATATCCTTACGGTTTGTGTGAATCTCTTCCACCATACGACGATACGTATCCTTCAGGATTTCCACAAAGATTTCTTCCGTAATCGGTCCGAAATTAAGCACTCCCGTAAAACGGTTCAGCAATTCCACATCAAAGAACTTGGAAAGCTCCGAAATGGTAGCCGCCTTGAAGTTCTTCTGTGTCGCGTTAAAGCCCATAGCCCTGCTACGGGTGGTATGCCCGGCATTGGTAGTCGCAATCATAATTGCCTTAGAGAAGTCCACACATTTCCCTTTCGATGTTTTAATATATCCCTCATCAAAAGCCGAAATAAACAATCTCTGTACCGCGATATCCGCCTTCTCAAACTCATCCAGCAGAATTACCTGGTACGGATTGGACTCTAAGATATCAAAAGGCAACTCCGCCTTGGATTCACTCCCTACAAAGCCTGACGGTGCACCGATAATACGGTTTAATGCCGATGAATTACTAAACTCCGTCATATTCAGAATAATCGGTTCCATTCCGGTCAGCGTGCGTGAAATAATCTTTGCAATCTCGGTTTTACCCACACCGCTGTTTCCTGCAAAAAGAATACTCAAAGGAACTTTACGCGGGAAGAGATTTAAGTTATCTCTTTCAAATACATCGATTAAGTATTCCAGGATCTCATCCTGACCTTTAATCACTTCCAAATTCTTTTTAAGCAACGCCATATCGGTTTCGACCTTTTCGTTGTTACCGGTCATCAACTTCATAGCTGTCTTTTTCATCTGTTCTTCGGTAAGCAATTTAGGCGAACTCTTCTTTTTGCTTTTACCCTTATTACCGCTCAACATTTCTTGAAGCACTGCATCCGCCATCGTACGGTCCAGCAATGCAATTGCATTGTCCGGCCTGTGAGAACCGATGGTTTTATAATGGTCCGCGACGTTTACCACTTCTCTTAATACCTGAGCATCCAAGTCAATGATATGATTATAGTGATGTACCATTTCATCCGCCATATGTATAAGAATCTCTACTGTCTGCTCTTTGGACAACTCGTCCACAATCAGCCTTGTAAAACGTCTGTTAAAAGCAGGGTCATTTAAGAGACACTGCGATTCCTGTAAAGTAGTTGCACCAATCACCTTCATATTTCCGCGGGCAAGCGCCGGCTTCATAAGCTGGGCGATTTTATCGTAGGTTTGATTTCCTTCCGCCAGCATATGAATTTCATCAATAAAAAGAATTGCCTTATTATTAGGATTCTGCGCATACTCGAGCACAGCTTTGGTTTTTCGCTCTACATCGCCTACCAGGCCGGAGCCGGATACAATGTTTGAAAGCGGCAGCTCCCAAATCGTATAATCCCGCAAATTCTTCGGAATCAACGGATCATTGTTGGCAATTCGCCTTGCGATATCCTCTACGATTTTGGTTTTACCCACGCCCGCGGGACCTACCAGCAAGGCATTTGGCTTGAATTTGCCAATCATGCATGAAATGGTCTGCTGAATCAATGAATCGCGGAATAACGTTGGTGTTTCATCTTTGAACAAATCATT
This sequence comes from uncultured Lachnospiraceae bacterium, assembly GCA_964591945.1. Taxonomy (GTDB): domain Bacteria; phylum Bacillota; class Clostridia; order Lachnospirales; family Lachnospiraceae; genus UBA3766. Next base: position 3,015 of record CAZQBM010000042.1, read on the forward strand.
ATAATTAATCAAATATTCGTTCATATCGAACTCTTCTGAGTCATATACTTGATTCCAAGGGTATGATGATTCAATATATCCGCCTGTACACGGTTCGTCGTCCGAATCGTCCACACCTTGTTCACCATTATCTGCTGTTTGCACACCATCCTCTGCAATTTCATTGCTATTGTCCATAACTAAATCATCTGATTTTTCTTCTTTACTCATATTCGTACCTCCTGTGTTCTTCTTTTCCTTCACATTCAAATCATCGTTTTCTTAATGTAGCACTTAGATGCTAAAAGCAAAACAAAATTAAACTTTTATAACAAAAAACGGTGCTGTGGTAAAAGCCATAACACCGTTATATATTTTATCATATTTTTACCTTTTATCGACTCAGCAACGCCACTGTCTCTACATTTGCGGTGCTCGGGAACATATCCACACAACACATCTTCTCAAGCTTATATCCGCCCTGAAGAAGCGCCTCCAAATCTCTTGCAAGACTGGTAGGCTTGCAGGATACATACACAATCCTGTCAACACCGTAAGCGATAATCTTCTGTAACGCCTTGGGATGAATACCATCACGCGGCGGGTCTAAAATGATATAGTCCGGTTTCTCCGTAATGTCATCCAGGACTTTTAACACGTCGCCTGCGATAAATTCACAGTTGGTAAGACCGTTTAATGCTGCATTCTCTTTGGCAGCCTCTACTGCCTCTTCCACGATTTCCACGCCCACAACTTTCCCTGCCACAGGCGCAAGAAGCTGTGCGATGGTGCCTGTTCCGCTGTATAAGTCGAACACCACAGGATTCTCCTTTTCCAGAGTTCCTAAATAGCTTCGTGTAGTATCGTATAATACTTCCGCCCCGAGACTGTTGGTCTGGAAGAATGAAAACTGGGTGATTTTAAACCGAAGCCCCAACAACTCCTCGTAGAAGTAGTCCTTGCCGTATAAAAGTGTGGTTCCCTCATTCTTCACCACATCCGCCACGGAATCATTCACGGTATGTACAATGCCCGCAATAGTGCCCTGTAAGGGCAATGCAAGTATTACATCCACAAAAGGCTGTAAATCCACTTCCTGCTGGCTTGTGGTAATAAGTCCAATCAGAATTTCACCGGTTTTAACCGCCTTACGCACCAGTAAATGACGCAGATAACCCTGATGTGTCAATCGATGGAAGAACGGCAGCCCTTCCTTGGCAAAATACTCTGTCGCAGCCGTAAGAATCTGTCTGTAATCCTCATCTACAATGCGACACCCTGTCACCGACACAATATCATAGAAACTTCCCCTTCTGTGCATACCGAGTGCCAAAGGGCCGTCTTTATATTCATCACCAAAAGAGAACTCCATCTTATTGCGGTACCCTTCACTGACAGGGCTTGCCTTGATGCCTTCAAACACTTCATTGAAAGCCTTATCCCCCGTGTTATAAGCTTCATATACCGGTCTGATTAAGTCCTCAACCTGGCTACGCTTAATGTTCAACTGTTCCTCATAAGGATATGTCTGATAAAGGCATCCGCCGCAAATTCCCGCATGGGGACAAGGTGCTTCCATCTCGCAATCTGCAGGTGTAACCACCTCTAAAAGTCTGCCTTCCGCCTTACCATGTTTCTTTTTATTAATAACGCAGGAAACCGTCTGTCCGGGCAACGCATTCTTTACGGTTACCACCTCTTCCGTTCCATCTTCTGCTTTAATTACAACGCGTCCCTTGTTGGGGAAATCGCATCTCTCTACATATCCTTGTAAAATATCACCTTTTTTCATTTTTTGCCCATAACACAAAAGCGGGCTGCTTTGACACAGCCCGTTTTATGAATTCCTTATTATTATTTCTCGTCAGCTTTCACTTCGATTGCTTCTTCATCATCAAAGAAGTCATCATCGAAATCATCATCGAAATCATCATCGAAATCTTCTAAGTAATCAGGTGTAAGATAACGATATACGAGGTAAGCAATACCTGCGATTGCTGCAACAGCACCGATGATTGCCAAAACCCAGATGATAGTTCTCTTAACTTTCTCATCCTGTTCTTTTTCTTTTCTGTTAAGAAGTTCGTTTAATTTAACGGTTTCTAAAAGTTCTTCGATTTTCTTCATTGCCAAAACCTCCCTTTTTACGATTGATTGCTCAAAAATCCTATAGATAGCATACCACGAAATCCATAATTTTACTATCCCTAAATTTAGAAAAAATATGCAAATTTTGTTTTTTAATAATTTACCTTCCGGCGCAACAGTTCGCAGTACGCCATTATTTCTGTTTTGTTGCAAATTTACAACTTCTGCAGCCTTGCAAATGCCGCATTCAACACACGTTTCCCGGCCTTATCAAAAATAACCGTTACCAACGTGGTGCCTTCTCCGGCCTCGATATTCTCTACAAAACCATCGCCGAATTTAATGTGACGCACACGGTCACCTGCTGCATAATCCACACTGGCACTGCTTAACTGGCTTCCCTTAGTTAAACCCGCAAGTCCCGATGCCCCTGCATAAGGCTTTACCGCAGGCTGTGCCATTCTTGCCTTAGGCTTTGCCATACCATTCGGTGCAAATCCCGTAAAAGGCGCAGTCTTCATAATATTAACGGATGCCGCACTCACCGGCTCTTCTGCGAAGGAAATACGTTTCTTCGGCAGACTTCCGTCAAGCAATTCTGCCGGAATCTCTTTGACAAAGGTGCTGACCGGATTGTACTGGGTCTCCCCGCGAAGCATACGCATTTTCGCACAGGTAATGGTAAGCTCATCCTTGGCTCTTGTAATGCCTACATACGCAAGTCTTCGCTCTTCTTCGATTTCCTCATCATCTTCTGCACTGATAGCCATATAACCCGGGAAAAGGCCATCCTCCATACCGGTTAAGTACACCTGGGAGAACTCCAGACCCTTGGCACTGTGTATGGTCATAAGCAACACTCTGTCATTATTGCTGTCTACGCTGTCGATATCTGCTACCAAAGACACTTCCGTTAAGAAGTCCTGCAATGACGGTCCGTGCTCTGCCTCCGGATTCTCTGCCGCATACTTCTCTTCGAAAGCTGCTGCCTTGGTAATCAATTCGTCCATATTCTGAATGCGGTCTTCCGCATCTTCATCATCGGAATTCTCCCACTCTTCCAGATATCCCGTGCCCTTCATAACATCATCAATCAGTTCAGGTAAATCATCGTAATATCCTTCTACAGACTTGGTGCGGAAGGTACGGATCATACTTGCAAAGGAACGCATCTTCTCAGCGGTTTTGCCAAGGCCCGGAATCTCATCCGCCCTGATTAACGCGTCAAACAGGCTGATTTCGTTCTCTGCCGCAAAACGCTCCGCCTTTTCCAAACTGGTTGCACCGATTCCTCTTTTCGGCACATTGATGATTCTTTTTACAGACAAGTCATCCCTGCCACTTTCCACGGTTTTAAGATATGCTAAAACGTCCTTGATTTCTTTTCTTGCATAGAAGTTAGTGCCACCCACCAAACGATAGGCAACATTATCACGCACGAACTGTTCTTCAATCACACGCGACTGGGCGTTAGTACGGTAAAGCACCGCACAATCCTTGAAATTAGCCTCTTTCATCCGGACCTTATGGCGAATATCATCGCACACGAATTGCGCCTCTTCAATGGCATTGTCGAACTGTCTGAAATGTATCTTTTTACCTTCACCACGCTCCGACCACAATGCCTTAGCCTTACGCCCTTTATTATTGCTGATCACGCAGTTTGCCGCGTCCAGAATATTCTTGGTAGAACGGTAATTCTGCTCTAACTTAATTACGGTAGCCTCGGGATAATGAAACTCAAAATCCAGAATATTGCGGATATTGGCGCCGCGGAACTTATAAATGGACTGGTCATCATCCCCTACCACACAAAGATTGCGGTTCTTCTGTGCCAGCAGACGAATCATCTCAAACTGCACCGTATTGGTATCCTGGTACTCGTCCACCATAATGTACAGAAAGCGGTTCTGATAGCTTTCCAACACATCGGGACAATAGCGGAACAAATCCACTGTTTTCAGCAACAAATCATCAAAATCCAGTGCATTGTTCTTCTTTAAAGTCTTCTGGTACTCTTTATACACGTGGGCAATACGCTGATTCATCCAGTTACCCATGGCAGTCTTCTCATACTCTTCCGCCGAAATCATCTCGTTTTTGCAAGATGAAATCACGCCGAGAATGGTACGCTCTTTGATTTGCTTGGTATCGATATTATCGCGCTTACAAATCGCTTTAATCGTACTCTTCTGATCATCCGTATCATAAATGGTAAAATTAGTATCATACCCCAATTTATCGATATGTCTGCGAAGAATCCTTACGCAGGTAGAATGAAAGGTCGCAATCCAAATACTTTCGGAACCAAAACCAATCATATCATCCACTCGTTCCCGCATCTCCCCTGCTGCCTTATTCGTAAAAGCAATGGCAAGAATATTCCACGGATTCACACCCTGTTCAAGCAAATATGCAATACGATTCGTAAGGACTCTTGTTTTGCCTGAGCCGGCCCCTGCGAGCAATAAAACAGGTCCCTCGGTTGTTGTAACACCAATCTTCTGTTGTTCATTTAATTTATCTAAAATATTCATATCTGTTCTCCAATCTGACATAATCTACATTATAACAAATCATACCTAAATAAAAAAGAGAGATTTATAAAATCTCTCTTCTTTTAAACTATACGTTCAATATAATGTATTATAACGATTCCATATTTCACAACCTAAATCCCGTCATCTATGCTTTCATATCAAAAGACGGCGTTTTCTCTTCTTCTACAGCCCCGATAAAGGTATCTTCATCATTGTGCGGGAACAACAATTCCATAAACAGATTGCCCAAAAGATTCTTCACGCGCTTGGCGCTGATATTGCCATAGATATCGCTTTCAGCCTCCAACTCATTCAAATGGTTTAAGACTACCATTACATCAAACTCGTCAGTTGCTTCTCCGCCGTTCTCTTCCGATGCCGTACTTTGTTCTTCCGGTGAAATACTCATAACCGCCTTGGTCTCAGGCATATTGTAAACTACATTTGCGCAGGTTTTTCGGAAGCACTCCGGATCATACTTTGCCAAGTACCGCAAATCCTCCATAGTGATAGTACGTTTGTTATGGATCTTGATATAAATATTAATTAACCGGTTATTTTTATCCATAAGCATTACCTCAAGAAAATGCCCACCTGTTACACTTATATTATATCATTTTTTAGTCCAAAGGGATATATGCTTTTGGTAAAACTTATTTATTTTCTTATATCAACGCCTTTTACACATTTTTTGCTAATCCACATATATTACGTTGGAATCCGTAATATCATCTTTATTACTAATACGGTTACCCGTCACTTTTTTTCCGGTTACATCACTGTTACTAATCCATACAATTATACCACCTCCGCCGGTTCCCTGCACATATAAAGCACCGTCTGTTTTGGCAGGGCTTGACTTTAACTTAGTCAACAACTCTGCATCACCACTACTAAAAACATCAAATCCTGCATACTCATTCACCGCATTTGTAAATACGGAATCCGCAAATCCGCCTCCGCATCTTACCGCATATTGCCCCGTCTGTAAGTTATTAATTTGACTAGCTGAATAAGCATCGTTTGCCGTTAAAACTTCCGGATCCGTCATCGCCATTACAAAAGCCGTATGAACAGTATCACACAACTGTGTATCGGATGACACATTTGTCTTCTCAATATACTTAATCAACTGCGGTGCCATAACACCAACTAAAATTGCCATAATTGCAATTACAATAATTAACTCCACCAACGAAAAACCCTTGTTACTTTTCATACCTTCTCCTTTTTGTATTTGCGTACCACTGTTTACTCTGCGACTGACTGCCCCGGAGGGCAGTCCCCGCTTTGTTTCGAAAGTCCCTTTGACTTTCATGTTATATACTCCTCCTTTCATTTAGGATAGCTTTGGCGCATCGTTGGGTCGCCACCCGCAGATTTGCTTCGGCCCGCATATAACACTTCCTTTTACGCTTTAATTGTAACGCTTCTGTTCAAACGAATACATAACAGCTATTGCAAAATAAAAGCTTTTATTTTCACTAAAACAGCAAAATAAAAAGGATACTTGCTTAGAAGTACCCTTTGTTCCTACGAATTCTTCGCCTTTTTCTTTATCTTCTTTGATCCAATCTTAGAAATTCCTTTCACAATCCAATTGGTTAAATATGTGATTAACATAGCAAATACAATCGTTGCAACTACACTTAATACATAATATGATATTGACTCTACTTGACCGAATATTTTCGTATAAAAAGTCAACAGCACCAGAATCACTGTATGGTGACACAGATAAATAGCATACTCTATTTTGCATAAAAATCGCAAAACCGCCACATCTTTTTTTAAATAAGTTCCTACACGCATCAGTACGAGGAAAATTAAAATCGCCAGCAAATTCTTATATACTAAATCGTGTCCGGGCAAAGGAAGAAACAAAAGAACGAAGGAAAGAACCACCAAAATTCCCCATACAAACCAAGGCATCTTTTCCAATTTCTTTTCAAAGTGATAAATAATCATTCCAATCCAAAATATAAAAACACCGGTTATTATATGCGCATCCGCAGGAATCTGCCCTTTATTAAATACAAGATTTACGATATACAATGCAAGTAATACTATGGTCGTGGGTATTTTACATTTTCTATATAAAAACTGTAGCAGCGGAAAGAGAATATAAATTCCAACGATAATCGCCGTATACCATTCACCTACCAGCGCTGCAGTTCTTACCCCTTTAAATACCACATACATATCAATACCGATTAATGTATATATGAATCTCCATGGTTCCAAACCTGCCAAAACATTATTCTGCAGAATAACCATATGTCCAAACAATACCAATAAATAACTCACGTAAAACATCGGAAAAATAGCCAGCCAGCGCTTTTTATAAAATTTACCGATTTCAAGTTTCTCACCATAATTACGCACAAGACAATTACCCGATATCAAGAAAAACAGACTGGTACCGACATTTCCCCAATTACCGTTTGCAAAACCAAAAAACACACCATACTGCTGCCCCAACGCAACCGTAAAGTGTAAATTAAAAACCATAGAAATGGCAACTATTCTTAAAATATCCAAATAAATCTTTTTCTCTTTCATAGGTGTATTATACCAAACCCACTTTTTTAATACAAGCTATTAAAAAAGAATGTGCTTTGCGCATTTTACTTTTACTTCATAGGAAATTCTTATGAAGTAAAAAGCGGCTCTTTCGAGCCGCCTTTGCTTAATATTTCCAATTAGACTGTTCTACAACACTTTCTGCGCCCTGTAACTTAGCCATAAATTCGCTATTGGATGAAGTTCTGTCTTCGTCCGGTGAATATAATCCATCTCTGTCTTTTGCAATCTGTCTATAGAATGCAGTGTAAGCAAATTCCATATATGTCTGAATAACTACAGAAGCTGCTAATGTAATCGGAGCCGCAATGAAAATTAATGCCGGTGATTCAAGAAGCGTTGCAATAATAATAGGCGCTGATGCCAACAAGTTCCAACCGATAAAACTAAAGGCAAGGCAGAACAATCTCCATTTATTTCCATCCATCATATCTACAGACTTACGAAGCGCTGCTGCCGCACCGATACCCGGATGATCATATACAATGTAAGGAGCCAATGCGTAACCATACATCTTCATCGCAACAAATACTCCTGCAGCAATTGCAAGCAAATACATAATAACTAATCCCACTATATCCATAACAAATATTAAGGGAACACCCACAATCAACACGGGCGCAACAGCTGCCAGCGTCCAAAGAAATGTATAAAGCAATCTTAACGCATATACGCAGAAACCTTCACCGAAACGGTTAAACTGCGAAAACAAATCGCTGAACTTAGGTTTCTCATTATCATGAGCTTTCATTGTAAACTTAATATATCCCAAGGTTACAGGTCCTGACAAAACGAACGTAATGATCGTATAAATAAAAGAAATACCTGAAATAAGTAACATTACTGCCATTACAGCAGGATCGTTTACCGCCGCAGAACTATCGGAATTACTGCTGATGGAACCTACTGTAGATGTAATAGTACATAATCCTAAAATACTTGCTACGATTGTGGTTCCGATTGCAAGCCACCAATTTCCTGACAATGCAGTTCTTGCTTCATACCTAAAATCTTTTGCACATTTTTGTGAATACATAATTCTCTCCTCTCACACATAACACATTTAATATTAGTTTTGAAAAGCTACTTTTTGCCATATGTAGCCAATTCATTTTATGCTATAACTATAACATATGTCCGTAACTGATAATATAATATTAACTGCAAAATAACCTCTGCTATTTTAATACTTTTAGCAAAATAGAAGCATTTCGCCCCAAGAAACTGCATATTATGCAATTTACTTACGGATGAAATGCTTAATTATTTCTGCAAGTTTTTATTCATTTGATTAATTATTTCTTAAGATTGTCTCGATATGTACGATACGCTTCTTCGTCAATCTTTCCTTCGGCGATCATCTGCTCTGACCAAAGCTGTAAAGCCTCTACAGTGATGGATATTTTCTCCAATTCTTCCTGGATATGAACAAAGTCCTTGATTTCTTCGCCATCCACCTTGCCGTCTACGGTAATTTCAATCAAGCGATCCTGTTTACCCTTCATAGCATTCAGGGAAGCAAGCATCTCAAGAACAATCTGTGACAAATCCTTCATCTCGATTTCAGGCACATATTGCTTGCCAATCGGACAATCATTTGCACAATAATAATTGCAAAGATTAGGCGTCTTATAGGCTTCCGCCATAATCAGCACTTCTTCCGGGTGCGGTAGGGACTTCTGGTTCTCAATCTTTTCGATTCGCTCAGGCGGAATGGATTCCAAAAGTTCGCTGGCCTTCTCACGGGACAGTCCCAATTCTTCACGCTTTATCTGGTATAAATTTTTATTCTCTTTAACGGATACACGCCCCATATGGATTAATTCCCCTTTCTCCTTTGTAACACCCAATACACTAATGTGGTCGCTATCATTTGTAATATACAACTTAGAAAAACAACACACATCAATTTATATAAAAACGAGTGGGACTGTAAGCCGGGTTCTGTCGTGAATGATCATCTATCTGGTATTAACGTTACCGCTAATCTCAAGCGACCTACCTGAGAACAGATCGGGCAAATCTATGGTCCTCTGTTTGGTCTTGCTTCGGATGGGGTTTACATATGCCCCGGATGTTACCACCCGGGCGGTAGTCTCTTACACTGCCTTTCCACCCTTACCGTTTGCACGGCGGTTTATTTCTGTTGCACTATCCTTGGAGTCGCCTCCACCGGACGTTATCCGGCATCCTGCCCTGTGAAGCCCGGACTTTCCTCACCTGCCACCTTGCGGACAGACAGGCGCGATCATTTATCCCACTCGGTTTTAAACTTTGTTTATACGTTAAAGCAACTTCCGCCCACAAATTCTCTTGCAATAGAGTTGTTAGGCAGATTTACGGTATCTACCGTAAGGAAATATTCTAGGAATTTCAGTAATCTCTTTGCCTCGTGATACTCGGGATCCGTAGGTTTAACACTGTATAAAAGCGGTTCCGCCAAAGGCTTGATTACTGCTAACTCATAAATCAAAGCAGAGTTAAACATTGCATCGGCACTTTCCTGGAAGGGGAAGATATTCTCTTCCTCACCGCGACGTACGGAAGGCCACATCTGAATGGTTCTGGTTGCGGATGCACCACGAGTTCTTGCATCTCTTACCATACGTCTTAACAATCTTCCGTCTGTGGTCGGAATACGGTTGTGCTCATCAATATTTAAGGTTGTCAACGCACTGATGTAAATTTTATACTTACTTTCTACCGGAAGACTTTCAGACATTTTATCATTTAAGGCATGGATACCTTCAAGAACCAATACATCATCAGGTCCTAATGTCTTAAAATTACCCTTATACTCTCTGTGCCCGGTCTTGAAATTAAAGGTAGGAATTTCTACCGTCTTTCCGGCAAGAAGATTTTGCATATCTCTGTTAAAAAGCTTAATGTCAATTGCTTCCAGACATTCAAAATTATAATCACCGTTTTCATCCAAAGGGGTATCCTCACGGTTTACAAAATAGTCATCCACTGCAATTGGATGGGGTTTTAAACCATGTGTCTTTAACTGTACGGATAATCGGTGTGAAAAACTGGTCTTTCCGGAAGAAGAAGGACCTGCAATCATAACAAATTTAACACCGCCGCGACTTACGATGTCTTGCGCTATTTCTGCAATTTTACGCTCCTGTAACGCTTCCTGCACAAGAATCATTTCATTCAGTCCGCCGTTGCAAATTCGCTCGTTTAATTCACCAACAGTATCAATTTCAAGCTTCTCACTCCAATCGGTTGCCTCCATCATGGTTGCAAACAATTTCTCAAGAGGCACAAACTCTTTCAACTCATTCGGCGCACTCTTTCTGGGCAGGTTCAATACAAAGCCATTGCTGTATGCAATAACGTCGAACAACTTCACATAGCCCATATTGGGAAGCATATAACCATAGAAATAATCATAATATCCGTCAACATCATATACGTTAATCAAAGAACTTCTTCTGAACTTACAAAGACGCTGCTTATCCTTCATACCCTGTTTGGCAAAAATTGCTACAGCATCATCTACAGCCATAGAATGCTTCTGAATCGGTGTCTTGGCATCTACCATTTCCTGCATGCGCTCTTTAATCTTCTGTGCCAGTTCATGGGTTACCACAAAGTCACCTTTGGCGGTGAAATAAAAGCCGGAACCCAAAGCACATTCTACTTTAATTTTATCGATATTACGGTCTCCGATTACGTCATAAGCCGCTTTCACAAAAAGCAAAGTTGCGGTTCTTACATAGGTCAAATGTCCGATAGAAGAACTCAAATCACAGAATGTAAGCTCCCCGTTACGAATCGGCTTCTTTATCAACTCACTGATTTTACCATTGAGAATCACAGCCGCAATTGCACTGGAATACTCCTGCTGATACTCCTTAGCAATTTCTTCAAAGGTAATCCCCTCTTCGTATTCCTTTTTCTTACCATCGATAATAAATTGTAACATAATACATACCCCCTTATTTTTAATACCCCCGAATACCTCTCGGTATCATATTATATGAATTTGTCTTACAAAAATGAAATTAAATCACCATACCGATTTCACTCTGCTCAGATTTCACTGTAAACAGCCCCGGTACTTCTCTTTGCAAATATTCCTGCATATAAATGATAAAAAGCTTTTCCAATCCGTAATGCCCTGCATCAATGATGCATAACCCCTGGGCAATGGAATCCAAAGCCGTATGATAATCAATATCCCCCGTGATAATTACATCACAATCCTGCTGTAATGCGTACTTTATCATACTTCTTCCGGAACCGGTAGAAATCGCCGCTTTGGCAACTTTTGCCTCAGTATCACCGTACACCGTCACATTCGGAATATCAAAAATCTGCTTTACCTGCTCCGCCAGCTCACGCAATGAGCAGATCCCTTTCAGGAAACCGTATCGACCGATGCCTTCCTTAGATATATCATCCTCATAAGTTACCATCAATACTTCACTGTGCAGAAGACCCAGTTCATCTGCTGCCGCATCCGCCATACCCATGACGTCGAAATTGGTATGCATGCAATAACAGCAAATATTATTCTGAATCATTTTAATAATACGTTTTCCCAAGAAATCCGATGCCACAACTTTATTGATTTTAGAAAAAATCAACGGATGATGGGCAAGAATCATATCCGCACCCACACGGATTGCTTCCTCCACAACTTCCTCCGTAACATCCACGGATAAAAGTACTTTATTAATTTCCTGTTCTTCATCGCCCACCAATAACCCTGAGTTATCCCACTCAAGAGAATACATGGCAGGGGAAACCTCCAACAACTTCGTAATCAAATCCTTACACTTCATAGCTACTCCACTCCAAACTGACTAAGTGCCCACCTGTGAATCGCAAGCTCTTTTTCTACGGTTTCCTTGCGCGCTCTGCATTTATCAGACTGTTCCTGTATACAAAGCGAATCATATATTTTAGTTAAACGTTCTTCTTCCTTGCGAATAAATTCGCATAAAAGTGTATTGTGGCTGTCTAAAAGCTCCTTGGCAAACAATTCATACGCGTAATACTGCAACAACGCTTCGTCCATTTGACCTTCACAATTCATCAATGTGTCAGATTCGGCTTCCAAAACATCATATCTGGCCATATCATCAAACAATGTCGCATTTTCATTTGCCGGAACATCCATACACAAATCAGCCCCCGGACGGATTCGCATCATGAAATAATACTTGCCGTCTTCGTACTCGATCTCTTCCTTCTCAACAACAAATCCCCACTGTTTTAAGGTCCGTCTTACAAGCCATAATTCCGACTGCGGTTGTAAAATAACCTGTCGCATCGCCGAAACCTTATCTCTGTCATTCCAAAGAATCTGCAAAGCCAGGGGACCGCCCATTCCGGCGCACACATAGCCTTCGGCCTCACCTTGTTTCAATTGGTTCAATCCGTTGGACAATCTGGTCTCTATGTATTCGTCATACCCGTATTTGTGAATATTTTCACGCGCCTTCTGCAAAGGACCTTTATTCACATCCATAGCAATAACACGCTGACAAAGTTCCTTTTCCACAAGATAAATCGACAAATATCCGTGATCGCAACCTACATCAGCCAAAGTTTCCGCCGGCATAATCAACGATGCAACCTTCGAAAGTCTTTTTCCCAAATCCATTTCAGGCAAACCTTTCTTAATCCAAATAATCGCGAAGCTTTCTGCTGCGGCTGGGATGACGAAGCTTTCTGAGTGCTTTCGCTTCAATCTGACGGATACGCTCTCTTGTTACGTTGAATTCTTTACCAACTTCTTCCAGTGTACGTGCGCGACCGTCATCCAAACCGAAACGTAAACGAAGAACTTTCTGCTCTCTTTCGGTTAAAGTAGACAATACTTCCCCTAACTGTTCTTTTAAAAGTGTGAAAGCTGCAGCATCTGCGGGCACGGGCACATTATCATCCTGGATAAAATCACCCAAGTGGCTGTCTTCCTCTTCACCAATCGGTGTTTCCAAAGAAACAGGTTCCTGGGAAATCTTAAGAATTTCACGTACACGTTCTTCCGGCATTTTTAATTCAGCTGCAATTTCTTCAGGGGTCGGTTCACGGCCTAATTCCTGCAATAACTGTCTGCTGACACGAATCAGTTTGTTGATGGTTTCTACCATATGCACAGGGATACGAATGGTTCTTGCCTGGTCTGCGATTGCTCTTGTAATCGCCTGACGAATCCACCATGTTGCATAAGTAGAGAACTTATAACCCTTACGATAATCAAACTTTTCTACCGCCTTAATAAGACCTAAATTACCTTCCTGAATCAAATCAAGGAATAAAAGTCCGCGGCCTACATATCTCTTCGCAATGGAAACTACAAGACGTAAATTAGCTTCTGCAAGTTTCTTCTTTGCTTCCTCGTCGCCTTCTTCCATTTTCTTTGCCAATTCAATTTCATCCTCTGCACTTAACAAAGGAACCTTACCGATTTCGCGAAGATACATTTTAACAGGGTCTTCAATGCCAACACCTTCCGGAACAGAAAGATCGAGATTCTCAAGATCTACATCCACGTCCAGTTCTTCAGCATCTGCCATAAGAAGTTCCTCATCAACAGGCTCTTCCTCTTCTTCGTTAATGTGAATCAACAAATCCACATTGTTTTTGTCAAGCATGTCATATACTTTATCCATATGCTCTTCTTCCAGATTTAATCCGGCAAAATGAGCCTTGACTTCAACATCCTCCAAAACATTTTTCTTCGCCTTGGCGATTTCAAGAAGCTCTTTTAACTTCTCCTCAAATTTTTGCTTTGTACTTTCGTCCATTTTGTTCCATCCTTCCGTTTTATCTATATTTTGGTCTTATTCCAAAAAAATATGCGTTTTCGCCAATTCCTGCAGAGCTTTTTTGCCTTCAATCATTTTTTTCATGGCATCAATATCCGTACCGGATTGGGCTTTATAATATTCATAACTGTTGGTTTTTACCTTCATCAGAATATCGTGAAGTGCCTTTTGCCGCTCCTCCTTGGTTTCGATTCCGTCAAGTCGGGTTGTAAAAAGGGCACTGATTTTACTCTGTTCTTCCGGATCTTCAATCAAACTGATTAATAACGCCGGATTGGCATTCCCCACTTCCAAATCAGCCAGGAATCTTTTCGCTACAGGCTTGTACAATTCATCGGTAAAATCTTCCGCCGTAATGTAGGGTTTAATCCGACTGTATAATTCAGGTTCTTCCGCAAGCCAGGTTAGTAAAAGCTGTTGTGGTTTGCGCTTGCCATCTTCTGCGCGTGCCTTATCGGCACCCATTGCCGACTGTGGTCGTTGCAAGGCCTTAACCTCGCCCCGCATAGCGCTTTTTACCACCTGCTCCCGCAAACCGTCACGGCTGACGCCGTATTGATTTGCCACCGCAGTTAAATAATTCTCTCTTTCAATTTCGTCCGCAAACTCACTAAGCATTCCTGCGACTTCTTTATAAAATCTTGTCCTTCCGTCTGCATCCTGCATATCGAAATTTTGTTCCGCAATCCGGACTCTGAACAGGAAACTGTTCTCTGCTTCATCAATACGTTTCTGAAACTCTTGGGCACCCAAATTCTTGATAAATTCATCCGGGTCTTTGTAGGGTTTCATATTGATTACCTTCGAATAAAGCCCCGTCTCTCTCAAAATCTGAATTGCGCGGATTGCCGCCTTCGTTCCCGCGCCGTCACTGTCGTAGGCCAATAAAACGTCTGTCGTATAACGCCTTAACAAATTAGCCTGTCCTGACGTAAAAGCAGTTCCAAGTGAAGCTACCGCCTGATTAAAGCCTGCCTGATGCAAGGCAATAACATCCATATAACCCTCGCACAGAATAAAATTCTTTTTACGGGACGTTCTTGCAAAATTCAGTCCGTACAAGTTGCGGCTTTTATCAAAAATCTCTGTTTCCGGCGAGTTTAAGTACTTCGGCTCTCCTTCTCCCATAACACGGCCGCCAAAACCGATAACACGGTGATTACTGTCCTGTATAGGAAACATTACACGGTTCCAGAATTTAGAACTTAAGCCCTTCTGTTCCGAGAAACCCGCAAGACCGGAATCCCTGATTTCCTCATCCTTAAAACCTTTACTCTTTAAGTATGCCAAAATATCGTTTCCCGAAATACTGGCGTAACCCAAACCAAATTGATTCCTGGTATCCTCTGTAAGGCCACGACGTTCCAAATAATCCATACCAACATTACCGCGTTCGGAACGAAGTATATAATAATAATACTTTGCAGCTTCTTTATTCACTTCAAGAAGTCTTGCCCGACGATTCTCCCGCGCTCTGTTTGCTTTGGAATTCGTCTCCTCCGGCAAAGTTACACCGGCTCGTTCAGCCAGGAATTTAATCGCCTCCGGGAATGTCATATTCTCATATTTCTGCAAAAAAGTGATAACACTTCCGCCTTCTCCGCAACCAAAACACTTATAAATCTGCCTTGCCTGATTAACGGAAAAAGAGGGGGTCTTTTCGTTATGAAAGGGACAACAACAGGTGTAATTGCTTCCCTTTTTTTGTAAATGAACGTATTGGGATATGACATCCACAATATCATTCTTCTGCTGTACTTCAGCAATAATTTCTTCTGAAAAATACATTTAAAGCCCTCGCATTTTAACCATGCCATGATTTCGGAATAAATATTTCATCATACTGGGCAATGGCAAAACGGTCTGTCATAGCCGCAATATAGTCGCATACAATAATTTCTTTGGCAGTACCGTTCTCATGCATCACAAGCAATTCCTTCGGCAACAATTCCAAATGTTTCAAATAATATTCATAGAGAGTTGTCACAAGCATTTCTGCCTTGCTCTCTTCACTCTTTGCATCGGGATTCTGATAAACACGTTCAAACATAAACTGACGGAGTTTCTGCATTCCTTCTGCCACTTCCGGAGACATAACAATGTCATCTTTATCCGTGCTCGCTGTAACAATGTCGTGGATAAAACGGTCTAATCGCTCGCCTGTGGTATACCCCAGCACTTCTCCGATTTCCTTCGGGATATCTTTTTCCGTTAAAATTCCGCCGCGGATTGCATCATCCATATCGTGGTGGAAGTAAGCGATTTTATCTGAAAAACGTACAATTTTACCTTCTAAAGTAGACGGCATGGAAGAAGTCTGATGATTTAAAATGCCGTCGCGCACTTCCATGGTAAGATTAATGCCCTGACCGTCCTTCTCAAGAAAATCTACGGTTCTTACACTCTGTTCATTATGTTTAAATCCGTAAGGACAAACCAAATTAAGCGCACGCTCGCCGGAATGTCCGAAAGGAGTATGACCTAAGTCGTGCCCCAAAGCAATGGCCTCAACCAAATCTTCGTTTAAACGCAAGGCCTTAGCAATGGTTCTTGCATTCTGGGAAACCTCCAAAGTATGGGTAAGACGCGTTCTGTAATGATCACCTTCCGGTGTTAAAAACACCTGGGTTTTATCTTTTAAACGACGGAAGGCCTTGCTATGTATGATTCGGTCACGGTCACGTTGGAAAACAGGGCGGATATCGCATTGCTCTTCCGGGTGAAGACGTCCTTTAGAATTCATACTTAACATCGCATAAGGACTTAAATATTCTTTCTCATACAGTTCCAATTTCTCACGGATTGTCATAGTTTTGCCCCATTCCGAAGTCATTCGATTTTCGTTCTAAAGAATTTGTATCCCTAATCCAAACGACTTCCTGTCAACTAATAAACGATAGTCTCTAATTTAAATATTCGTGGTTGAGTTAATATTTCCTTTTTTATTTTTATAATTAAGCAAATTTCTTTCAATTGAAAAAAAGTTCACTCCCCGCCTGAAACCTACACAGTTCATGAACTTTTTATCTTTTTCGAATCTTTTGAATGTTTAAGTGCTATAAAAACAAAACATTAACATTATTTTCTGACTTCGGTTAATATTTCTTCCGATATTTCAAAAGTTACCACACCCATATACATCGGTGCAACTTCGCCCTCGTTAAAACTAATCACCAACTTATTATCCGCATTAATATAAAATTGCGTATCTTCGGTAATTTCCTTGAAATTCCACTCATCCATCTCTTCGTCAAGCCAATAAGCCGCGTTTTCATCTGCTGCCATCCTATCCCGCATCTGACGCTTAATCTCTTCGCTGATAACGGATACATAGTCTGTGCCTTCCGCGAATAAATCTGCCAACACAATACGCTCGCCTGTGGCCAAATCAATTGTATAGTAATAAGCATTTTCCACGCCGTCTGCTGACGCTTCATAATGGGTTAATTTCAGCGTAAAATACTGTTCCGGTGTTGCTACGGTTTCATATGACACAAGAACTTCTTTTACACCGGTTTTCATTTTTATATCTGCTTCAAATTCCTCAATAATCTGCGTTGTGAGCGCCTCGATATCCGCATTAATATCACTTGTGCTCTCCTTTAAACTAAATGCAATAGGGAGTGCTTCTTCGATTTCACCATCATAAGCCATGCCTTCTTCATCCGTTGTTTGTGCAAGGGAAATCCCTGTATCCTCTACTTCCAGATTCGGTGCGTTGATATCCGCAATCTGTGTTCCGTTGTCGTACTGGTAATCACGGAAGGTCACCACTTTAACCATATTGCCAATCAAAGGAATTTGTGCCATTGCATGCGCCACTCCTGCCGAAGTATTGGGCAAAATAATAAAAGTAATTAAAACCGCAGCCGCAATGGTGCCGGCATTCTTCCACACACGCACAGAATTTCTTTTGCGGTTATCTTTTTTAGCCTTTTCAATGGACTGCTTAAACGCATCCACCTGCGCTTCGGACATTCGAATCTCTTTATATTCTTTTTTCAAATCTTCGATACCTTTCTTACTCACGAAGCTTCCTGCCTTTCTATTGTAAAATATTACTTTAAGGTAATTAGTGTTGTCGCACTTTCGATCATTTCAACATTTGCATTTCCGTGACAGACTTTATTCTTCCGCCAGCTGCAATTTCAGCTTACGTAGTCCTCGGTAAAGCCTGCTTTTTACGGTATTTAAATTCTCACCAAGAATTTCTGCAATTTCATTTAAGGATTTATCTTCAAAAAATCGCAGTTGAATGACTGCTTTATCTTCTGCATTCAAAGAATCCAGTGCCTCTTTTAAATCAATGTCCTCATAGACATCTTCTTTGCCCTGTTCAACGGGAATGTCTTCCAGCGAAACGACCACGGGTCCTTTCTTCTTGCAGAAGCGAAAAATTTCGTTCAACATAATTCTATAAATCCAGGTGCCTGCAAACTCTGTATTCCGTAAGGACTTACTATTACGAATTGCTTTGTAAGCACCGTTTTGTACAATATCAGCGGCATCAGCCTCGTTTTTTACATAACTGTATGCAAGACGGTAATAACGGTCATAATTTTCCAGTAAAACCGTCTCCACGATTTTTTCATTGGTCTTTTCTTTTCCGGAAAAGGATTGCAAGGCTTTCACCTCCTTTTAGCTCCTCTGTTGATTAGAGTGATTCTGAATATAAAAAGTTTCATATCGGTCTTAAAAATCTTAAGTTTTATCCTATCTTCTCAATTGCATCATTTTATAACCACATAACTGCAATATTTACAAGTATCACAGTCAGAATGCCCGCCACTGAGACAGCCACCGTGCCCATAGCGGCGTAAACTTCGCCAAGTTCTACTAATCGTCCGCATCCCACGCCGTGAGACGATGCGCCGATGCCAAGGCCCTGCGCCACGGGATCTGTAATTTTACATACTTTTAAAAGGCTGGGGCCCACCACTGCGCCAAGGATACCTGCGATAGTTAAGCCAATGATGGTGATAGCGCCTATTCCGCCCAGCTCCTCCGTAATCGGCAAGGCAAAGGCCAAAGTTACGGATTTAGATATAAGAGAACGGATTATTGTCTCGTCCAATTGCAACCAATAATAGCTTCCAAACATAATTAATAAGTGCGCAATACAACCTGCCAAGACGGACACAACCACTGTCGCCGGGTTCTTTTTTAGCACTTCAAACTGCTTGTATAAAGGTATCGCAAGACACACTGTCGCCGGCTGAATAAAGTACGTAATATATTTTGCCCCATAATCGTAGGTTTCATAATCGATTTTAAACACTTTCAGAATCAAAATGATTAAAAACATCGCAATAATAAGGGGACTTAAAAAAGCCTTCTTAAACTTCTGTTGTATGGCTACGCCCACTGCATAAGCCGCGACGCTTAAGGTAAATCCAAACAATAAAGACTCAGAGAAAAACTCATTCATTGACAGTTCCCTCCTTTTCTTTCATCGCAAGTTCTTTTTTCTTCTTACCATTGATAAAAAGCTGTGCCACACCGCCCGTGACAATCATAACCACCAGTGTGGATACAACGGTAAGAATTAAAATCACAACTACATTCTCGCCCAGAAGACTTATAGAATCCATAAGGCTTACGCAATTGGATATAAAAAGAAAGGGCAGAATCGTAAGAAAGAAACTCCCTGCGCCTTCCACGTGTTTTAATTTCAAAATGCCCGTTAAAAGCAACACAAACAAAAGCACCAGGCCGTAAATACTGCCGGGTACGGGCAAAGGAATTACCTGTGATAAAATTTCACCGATTAAGGTGACGGCAAAAATGATGCCGGTTTGAAACAAATATTTCATACGATTCTCCGTCAATGCAAAAAAAGTGCTTGTTATTTCACTTTATTTGCAATATTGTTTTTCTGTCGCACTCATTTTACTTTTTTCAATCTTCTTTGTCTATATTCTTTCTTAAAATAACCTGTTTTTCTGTATTTTATCAGTTTTCAAGCCATCTTGGTTTCGATGCCTTGGTTTTTTCAAATTTTTACAATTATTTTTAAAAATGCCTTGACTTTTCTTCAAGGCTTTGTTAATATTGAAAAGTCGCAAAGATAAGTAGCAATACTTACCATAAGATATGCGGGGATGCTGGAATTGGCAGACAGGCTAGACTAAGGA
>CAZQBM010000043.1:0-22631 GCA_964591945.1 uncultured Lachnospiraceae bacterium
ATGTAATGTAAAATCCGCAGGCATTAAACACCTGCGGATTTTTGTATATTATTATTTTACAAAATTAAATTAATAAACTACTCAATTCTTTTATTGTTTCTCAATCCACTTTTCTTTGGTCCAAACCGTATCTTTTATACCAATATTGTCTTCACAGAATACAGGATCTTTGCCTTCTTTCTTCTGCGTCTCGTAGTCTTTTAACGTCTTAAACAAAGTTTTACGCAACAGGAAAATCGCAATAATATTTACAATTGCCATCAATCCCATAGTAATATCTGCAATGTTCCAAGCCAAGTCGAAATTTGATAATGCGCCCACAAAAATTGCCACCAGGCAGGTCACGCGGAACAAATTCAGTAACACCTTGCTATCCTTAATAAAAAGAATATTCGACTCTGCATAAAAGTAATTACCGATCAAACTACTGAATGCAAAGGCAAAAATGGAAACCGTAATAAAATGAATGCCCCACTCGCCTACATTGGCACTGATTGCAGCCTGCACATAAGGAATACCATTCTGCCCTTCCACACCGGAACAGAACAACAACATTGCCGTACTGGTACAAATCAAAAGTGTATCAATAAATACGGAAATAACCTGTACAAGTCCCTGCTGAACCGGATGTGCCACGTCCGCAGATGCTGATGCATTAGGTGCACTACCCATACCCGCTTCATTGGAGAACAAACCTCTCTTAATACCGATTACAATAGCACTTCCGGCAAAACCGCCGGCCATAGCCCTGAAATTAAAAGCACTCTCAAAAATCATAGTAATAATTGTAGGAAGCTCCTTAATATTCATAATGGTTACAACAACACTCATTAAAATATAAATCGATGCCATTACAGGTACCATTACAGAAGATACGAAACCGATTCTGTGCGCGCCACCCCAAATAACCCAAGCGGTTACGGCAGCTAATACCAAGCCAAGAACAATGGATACAATCGTCTGAACATTGGTATCCGCATAATCCTGGAAATAATACTGTAACGCAGATGACATATTGTAAGACTGTAAGCCGTTAAAACCGTACGCAAAACAGATAATCAAAAGAATGGAAAACAGCACGCCCATCCAGCGCTGTCCCAAAGCCTTTTCCATATAATAGGAAGGACCGCCACGGAACTCACCTTTTTTATCCTTAATTTTGTAAACCTGCGCAAGCGTACTTTCCGCGAATGCTGAAGCACCACCAATAACAGCCATCAGCCACATCCAGAATACCGCGCCGGGGCCTCCCGTTGCAATTGCAGTTGCAATACCTGCAATATTTCCGGTGCCGACTCTTGATGCGGTTGAAATCATCAAAGCCTGGAAAGAAGAAACCTTTTTCTTCCCATCCGTGCCCGTGTCTGCTTTTTCAAGCATTGATTTTAATCCGTCCTTCAGGAGACGAAACTGTACGAATTTGGTTCCTATGGTATAAAATACCCCGATACCAATCAAAAGAATAATTAATATGTACGTGTACATAAAATCATTCACGGAACCCGTAACCTTAACTAAAAAATCCATTTGTAACCTATCCCTTCTTTTGTTTTATATTTGAAATCTCCGCAAACTTCTCGGAAAACTCAATTTTTAATTTTACAAATTCCTCAATTTTACGCATCAGATTGAATAACATGGCACGGTCTTCAAATTCCTTACGTGCAACCGGTAACGGTCTGGATTTCATCTCCATATCCATTTCCTTAAACTTCTCCAGCGTAAGTTTGCCGTCATTATCCTTATGATACGTTTCTGACATATATTTCAGAAAGTCCGAAATCAAATGGGCAGTGCTTGGAGTCGTATCAATATGACGCACTATTTTGTACATTTCATGGATGACCATACATTGTTTGTCACGCATACGTATATACTCAATGTCATAAATGTCCGTAGTTCCGAACTGGTTGTTGTAATTCCGGTCAGCCACGTTCTTGGCGTTGCGGATTGACTTACGCAACTGATGCAGCAGCTCGCCGTTATAATCCGTATTTTCCGCATCCAGAATGTGCTCCGCCATTCCGGCAAGAATACTCTTCATTTCCGCATCGGTTTCATCTTTTAACTGCTCGATATAATCCACATCCTTACGTAAATGAAGGTTTGCAATCACACCCATACCAACACCAATGGTAAAAATTAAGATTTCATTCAGCACATGCATAAGGCTCATATCGCCCAAAATAATAAAATGAGACGCAACTACAGAGCATATGGTAAGGGCATAACTCCACTTACACAGTTGGCACACCGGTATATAAATTACCAAAAACAATGCAAATGCCTTAATGTTAAAACCAATCAATCCAAAGCAAACAAAAGCCAGAATCAGCGCAACACCGAATGCCAGAAAACGGATGCCGGCAGTTTTCAATGTCTCTTTCTTCGTCGGCATAATTGTCAATAGGGATATAACGCCTGCCGAAGCCACGAACTCCAAATTCAATAAATAGGCAATTGCCATAGCCAGCAAAGCTGCACATATTAACTTGATACAAGTAAATAAAGTTTCCAGCCAAGGTTTTTTCATATGATTCACTTCCTACTGCTTTTAAAATACTCCTATCAAGTATATCATACCCTGCTTGATTTTTCGATATTTTTATTTATTCTTTTAGTTTCGACGTCTCCTTCCAAACAGAAGAAATAAACGAAGTACCTGTAACGCCGTAGCAATCACTCCTGCCACATAAGTTAAGGCGGCTGCATTTAATACTTTCTTTGCCCCCGTAATTTCATCACCGTACAGAATCCCTGTATCACGGATTACTCCAATTGCCCGCTTGGAGGCGTTAAACTCCACCGGCAAAGTTACAATCTGAAACAATAAAACCAGTGTAAAAAGTATAATTCCGATATCGACCAAATTAGTCAATCCAAACAAAACACCTAATAAAATCAAGGGCCACGACAGTTTTGAGCCAAAATTTACCACCGGTACAATGGCATTGCGCACGCGGATGGGCAAATACCCGTTATAATGTTGCAATACATGCCCGCATTCATGTGCCGCCACTCCGATTGCAGCAACCGACGTGGAATGATACACACTCTCTGACAAACGCACCACTTTATTCTTTGGGTCATAGTGGTCCGTCAATTCCCCTTCAATCCGTTCAATCCGCACATCGGAAATCCCTGCCCCCTTCAAAATGCGCTCCGCCACCTCTGAAGCAGACATTCCTCCGGCATTTTCAATTTTACTGTATTTTCTGTAAGTGGCGCTGACATTGCCGGACGCTACCAGACAAAGAAGCATTCCCACAATAATCAGCCACCACGTAGGATCATAAAAAAAGAACATAAAAATTTCCTCCGTTACATACTTTACCTTTAGAATGTCCCGAAGGATATTTTTTAATGCAAGGATATTTCACGCAAATGCACGGACTGAAATTTCCGTGGTGTCAGTCCCGTATATTTCTTAAATACCTGTGTAAAATAGCTTTGGTCCGGAAACGCCAGAATAGAAGATATTCTCGCCGGCGTGAAATCAGAATACAGAAGCATATTTTTCGCCGCATCAATTTTTAACTGCTGGATATATTCGCTGACGGACACACCGGTTTCTTTTTTAAAAAGACGGCACAAATACGACGGATTCAAGTCCACCAGCTCCGCCAACTCTTCCACCGTAATTCTGGAATGCAGGTTATCATGCATATAATCAATGCAACGTACCACATGAATGGAGCAGATTTTATCCTTTCGAAGCTTCTTCATACGTCCCGCATAATCCATTGCTGCCTCACGATGTAATACGTTTAAGACCTCCGGCGAATTACACTCATCCGCCTTTTGGATATAAAAGTCACTCAGCGCATAAGAGGTGGATACATCCATTCCGCCATCAATACAGTATCTTGCAATCAGCGCAATTGTAATAACAAAATGATATTTCAGATTCTGCATATTATTCTTCGATAAAACACCAAGTCCCTTTTTGTCCGTAAAAGTATCCTTGCACAATTCCTCGGTCTTCTTTACGTCCCCGGACTTAATAACCGAATAAAATTCCAGTTCCGGATTATACGGCGCACGCAGAATATTCTCTTCTTTTCTTAAAAATTCTTTATATACAAATTCTTTCTTCATACTCTACCCTTGTTTGCATATCACAATCTGTCTGTAATTCGCAATTCAACATTTCACTTTCATTAATACATTTTTATTAATAACTACATTTCACATTATATCATAATCCTTATAAAATTGTAATTATTTTTATATAATCCAGACTTCTGTAATGCTATTTTAATATCAGAAACACAAATCCCCGAAAGGAGCAGAATTATGAAAAAGAATCTTAAAACCGCAATTTCAATTGCAGCAATGTTAACAATGACAGTTTCACTGTTCGGCTGTGGCGAAGAACCCCAGGCAAATCAGTTCGCACAGGAAGACGTACCCCAGTTAGAAGGCTATTCCCTTCTCTGGAATGACGAATTCAACGGCGATGAATTGAATATGGACATCTGGAACTACGAACCCCATGAGCCCGGCTGGACCAACAATGAATTGCAGGAATATACAACCTCTACCGACAATGTTTTTATCCGTGACGGTCACGTGGTAATCAAAGCATTAGAAACCACCGACGAAAGCGGTAACCCCTACTACACTTCCGGTAAAATCACTTCTCAGAACAAAAAAGATTTCATGTACGGCAAAGTGGTAATCAGTGCCAAAGTTCCCGAAGGCCAGGGGTTATGGCCCGCACTTTGGATGATGCCCACCGACGAAAGCTACTACGGACAGTGGCCCAAATGCGGTGAAATCGACATTATGGAAGTGCTCGGCGACCAGACCGAAATCGCATACGGCACCGTTCACTACGGCGAGCCTCACGCAGAACAGCAGGGCATCTATACTTTGGAAGAAGGCACTTTTGCAGACGACTTCCATGAGTACAGCGTCGAATGGGAACCCGGCGAAATGCGTTGGTACATCGACGGCAACTTATATCACACCGCAAATGACTGGTTCACAGCTTATCCTGATGAAGACGAGAAGCCTTACCCCGCGCCTTTTGACCAGACATTCTTCGTGCAGATGAACTTGGCTGTCGGCGGCAACTGGCCCGGCAATCCTGATGAAACAACAGATTTTGAAAATGCAGAATTTGAAATCGACTATGTACGTGTATATCAGAAAGAATTTTATGACACAAACGTAACCAAACCCGAGAAATTATTCCGCGAACCCTTAGAAGACGGCAACTATATTTACAACGGTGACTTCTCTGATAACGAAGACCTTTTGGACGAAGAAAACTGGTACTTCCTTTTGTTTGAAGGTGGTGACGGCTCTGCTGCCCTTAACGACGGCGTATTAACCATTTCAACCGTAGCAGAAGGTACCGTTGACTATTCCGTACAGATTGTACAGCCTGCAATCCCCATCTTAAAAGGCAAGACCTATCGTTTAACCTTTGATGCCTGGGCTGCAGAAGAACGCGATATGATTGTATGTGTATCCGCACCTACCGCAGGTTGGATTCGCTACTTTGAAGATACTACTTTTACAGTAGGCACCGAACCCCAGACTTTTACTTACGAATTCACAAGTCTTTACAAGGATGACAACAACGGACGTTTGGAATTCAACATGGGCAACAAAGGCTCTACTGCCGAAATCTATATTGACAATGTACGCATTGAATTAGTGGAATAATAAGGAGATTGGAAATGCGCAAATTTGAAGGTTTTTACAGAGGCATAAATTTAGGCGGATGGCTTTCACAAGGAAGCCTTGAAAAAGAGCACCTGGATACTTTTATTACAGAAGATGATATCATCGCTATTAAAAATATTGGCATTGATCATATTCGCATTCCCGTGGATTTTGAACTGATTGAAGATGAGAACGGTGGGATTATAGAAGACGGCCACACCTACATCCGCAAAGGCATCGACTGGTGTTTAAAACACGGTTTTAACGTGGTATTAGACCTTCATAAAACCGCCGGCTACGTATTTGATGACGCTGCATATTCCAACGGATTCTTTGACAATGAAGCATTACAGGAACGTTTTATCAGTCTTTGGAAAGAGCTTGCCACACGTTATGGCAACGAGCCTGACAGAGTTGCATTGGAATTATTAAACGAAGTGGTAGACCCGTCCGTAGCGGATAAGTGGAACGGCATCGCCCGCCGTGCTATTCAGGCAATCCGCGAAATCACCCCGGACTCCTGGATTATCGTCGGTGGTACCAGAAACAACAGCGTTATATCCGTCAAAGAACTGGGTGCGCCTTACGACGAGCGCATTGCATATACCTTCCACTGCTACGAACCTTTGATTTTTACACATCAGGGCGCGTACTGGATTGACAACATGCCGGAAAATTATCGCATCTGTTATCCTGAAACCATCGGCTATTACATTCAGGAAACAGAACGCTTAATCGCCCCTGCATTTGCTTATCCAATCAAACATATTTCTGCAGATACCATGGGCAAAGATTTCTTCCGCAAATTCTTTGTAGACGCAATCGACGTTGCCGAAAAATACAACGTCCCCCTCTACTGCGGCGAATACGGTATGATTGACCGTGCAAACCCCGAGGATGTACTTCGCTGGTTCGAAGACATTCACGCTGTATTTGAAGAGTTCCAAATTGCCAGAACAGTTTGGACTTATAAAGAGAAAGACTTCGGTATCATAGGCGACCACTATCGCCCGATTTGGGATAAATTAATTAAATGCTTATAAATCCCCTTTTTTAATAACCTGACACATATCCTTCAGGTAAATATCTTCCCCAAAACATCGCTTTTGCAAATGCCAAAGCGATGTTTTTATTTCACAAAAAATGCATCTTGCTTTCTTGTAATTGTGAATTTCTTGTGATAATATAGAAACAGCGTGATTTTTACATAAAACAATAAGAAAAAATCGGAAAGGACGCATGTAATTATGAGTAATTCAGAAAAGAAAACCGGCGGTTGGCGTACCAACAAATGGATTCGTGCAGCGATTCCCGCATTATTGCTTCACTGCAGCATCGGTACCGTTTATTGCTGGTCAATCTTCAGTCAGGAAATCGCCGATCACATCGGCTTCACAAAGGGCGCTACCGAATGGGCATTCAGCTTCGCTATCTTCTTCTTAGGTATGTCAGCTGCATTCCTTGGTAACGTAGTAGAAAAAGACATTCACAAGTCTTCCTTAATCGCTACGATCTGCTTCGCAGCAGGTATGGCAGGTACAGGTTTCTTCATTTGGTTCGGCGGTAACAACCCCGGAAACGTTCTTGCCTTAATCGGTATTTACGTAAGCTACGGTTTAATTATGGGTATCGGCCTTGGTACCGGTTACCTTTCACCCGTTAAGACACTTATGCTTTGGTTCCAGGACCGCAAAGGTCTTGCTACCGGTCTTGCAGTAGCAGGTTTTGGTGCAGCTAAGGCAATCGCAAGCCCCATTATGCAGTGGATGCTTGACGGACTTGGAGAAGGCGGTATCTATAAGATGTTCTTCATCTTAGCTGCTGTATATTTTGTAATGATGTTTGTTGGTCACCTTCTTTTGAAGAAACCCGAAGGTTGGCACGAACCCCAGAAGAAAGAAAAAGGTCAGGGTATCTGGTCTGTTATTAAAACAAGACCCCTCACCAACTACATTGGTATCTGGGTAATGTTCTACATCAACATCACCTGTGGTCTTGCATTGATTTCACAGGAAAAGATGATTGTAAAATGTATTGGTCTTGCCGGTATTGTTGGTATTATTTCTACAGTATCTGCAGTATTTAATGCAGCAGGTCGTTTAGGTTTATCTGCTTGGGCTGATAAAATGAAAGACCGAAACACTATGTACAAGATTATTTTCATTGCATCTATCGCTCTTACAGCAGTTGTTATCCTTACCAAGGGTATCACAAACGGTGCAAGCAGTATCCTTTTAATGGTTCTTGTATTATCACTTGTTATGATTGTAAACGCAGGCTACGGCGGCGGTTTCTCTAACGTACCTACTCTTCTTTCTGACCAGTACGGTATGGGAAGCATTTCCGCACTTCACGGTATTACATTATCCGCTTGGGCGTTTGCCGGTCTTACAGGTAACCAGCTTGCAAACTGGATTGTTAACAAGTTCGGCGAGTTCATCGATATGGACAAATGGGTAAATGAAGGTGTAAAAGTTGTAGTTGACCCTGCAAACCTTGCCGAAGGTCAGACAGCAATTAACCCTACAGGTTATCAGACCGTATTATATGTAACAATCGCACTTTACATTGTAGCATTGCTTATGAGTTTCTTCTTCGTAAGAAAGCCTAACAAGGATGCTAAGGCTGAATAAAATACATATTTTATGCAAATAAAAATGACAGGTTCTCACATTGCGGGAACCTGTTTTTTTTATTCTTTTTTAACCACGCTTTAGTTGACTGGTATATCACTAAGTTTTATAATAGAACTGTATGGGGGACATACAATTCTATTATAAAATTAGGAGGGTTAACTTATGGGTCGTTTAGACGGAAAAGTAGCAATTATTACAGGCGGTAATTCAGGCGTTGGTGCTGCAACTGCAGAGTTATTTGCCAAGGAAGGCGCACAGGTAGTTATCAGTGCACGTCGTTTACCTCAGTTAGAAGAAGTCGCTGCCAAAATCACAGCAGCAGGCGGTGAAGTATTAGCAGTTCCTACCGACGTTTCCAAAGTGGAAGATGTTGAGAATCTGATCGCTAAAACCGTTGAAAAGTTCGGTAAAATCGATATTCTCGTAAACAATGCCGGTGTATTGGAAGAAGGCTTAAAACCCATCGAATGTTTCACAGAAGAAGATTTAGAAAAAGTACTTGGCGTTAATACCAAGGGTTGCTTATATTGTACACGTGCAGCGGTGAAAGAAATGATGAAGAACAATTCCGGTTCCATTATTAACCTTGACTCTGTAGCAGGACATTTCGGCACAGGCGGTGCTGCTTACGTTACCAGTAAGGCAGCTGTAATCGGTTTGACCAAACATACCGCTGTTCGTTTCACAGGTACAGGCATCCGCTGCAACTCTGTAAATCCCAGCACCATCGTAACACCTATGACAATGAACACAGACCCCGCTTCTTTGAATCCCGATATGATGGGACAAATGAGAAAGCATATGAACTTGGGCGTACAGCCTTGTATGCCTGCTGACGTTGCTAACATTCTTCTCTTCTTGGCAAGTGATGAATCCAGAGCGATTACAGGACAGGTATTGGTAGCTGACTTTGGTGCAACATTGTAAGATGCGGAATTAATTAATATAGTTAACTATTTATAGGGTGTAAAAGAAAAACTGCAAGCAATGCTTGCAGTTTTTTGATGCCAATATTCAGTTTTTAAATGATGTGTTTAGTATGTACGGTATGCGGAAGTACCTGTTTTCTCTTCGGTATTTGCACGGCATTCCATATATACACGATAGGTTCCACGGCTAGAAAGCTGGTAAACTTCTGCAACTGTAGCATTAGGAGTACTACTTGAATGTTCCCACGATTTTACATCAACCCAGCCACCGCCAACACTCATTTGCAGTGTGCATTTAACATATGAACTAGTTACACCACTTTTTCCACGCACCATACCGGTCACGCTTGCCGCACCAGTATCTGAAATACTTAACGTTGTAGTATATGACGATATATACGTCATTCTAGGCTCGACCGACACTGTATCTTCAGCATTCACTATAATTGGAAAAGACATCCCGCCAAAGACTAAACATAGTGCAAGTAGTAAAGTAAAAATACTTCGTTTACATTTTTTCATTGATATATCCTCCTAGTCATTTATGCATAATAACGATTTTCTTCATAATCCGTTACATAAATGAATAAAATAAACGAAGTATTACATTATAAATCTTACTCTTCTATACTATCAAAAATATTAATTATTTCTTCGTTGCTTAAACTATCGGTAGTTAATATATATACATTCTGTGCTTTTTCGTAATACGCTCTCACAAAACCATCCTTGTATGCGTATATTGTTAAGATTCCAGACCCTACTTTTTTTACTATTTTACTTTCGTACTCTACATCCAAAGAACTCCAATCACCATCTTCGACAATAATTTGGTCAAAACATATATATTTACCATCTATATTTACATACTCTATTGTCGCTGTATTTTCCGTCGCAAACCTTATGGTTTCTTCATACCCTTCTGGAATGTACGAAGGCTCATATAGCACAAACTCCTGCCCTTCTTCACCAACATCATAAGTATGTACTACCGAATCTTCCCAAATTTCCTGCACGGTCTGGAAGAACTTGCTGCGATACGCATCCACACTCATCGTCACGGCCAAACTCACGCCAAGAACACAAAGCATCACAACCGCCACTCTTGCCATAAACTTTCCAAAGCCGGCCACCCACTTGTGTTCTTCTTTCCACATCAGACGCTTCATTCGTCTTTCAAACTTTTTAGAAAGCACAATCTCTTCGTCCGCAATTTCCGCTTCCAAAGCATCCAAATCCATTTCATCCGCGATAGGCATACATTGATAAAGTAATTCATCCGTTACTTCCATCTGTTTCATAGATTTCTCCATTCTTTTACATTACTTCTAATTCTACAACGATATTTCTTTTATGTACACTACAACAATACGCTCTAATCTTCATTCATCAGTCTCTTAATCTCTTCTTCAAGCATCTTCTTTGCCCTAAAAATTCTCTGCTTTACATTCGTCTCCGAAATATTAAGCATCTCGCTGATTTCTTTGATACTATATTGATTGTTATATTTCAAACTCAACGGCAAACGATACATATCCGGCAGATTGCGAATTGCTTGCACCAGAAACTGCGCATCTCCGTCAATGCTTGACTTCATATAAGCCCTTGGCTCACTGCTGTCGTACACTTCCTTGAAGTTTGCCTCCTTATTCCATCTGCGTTTCTTCTTACGATACACATCCAACGCAGTATTTTTGGTAATCACAGCAAGGAAATTTCTGGTCTCCTTGCTGTCAGGATCGCCTATATTTTGCATATTCTTCGCCACTTTGATAAAAGAGTCGTGCAATACATCTTCCACATCACCACAGTTATGCAGTACTTCATATGCAATTTTGTACATCAGACGATGATATTGTTTATATAGAATCTCTATCTTTTGCCGGTCTTCTTCAGTCTCAATTGCTAATAAGAAAATCATTTGTACACCTTAACTTCTTCACTGCTTATTTACTGTATCTTAATGGTTTCAGCCCATTTTACGCTATTATACAATGCTTTCACGCTTTTCTAAAGTAACTATAAGCCTAATTCTTTTTACCCTGTTTCTTCCTACCTTCCGTAGATAATTTCGCCATTTATAACCGTCCACAAAGTCCTTGTCATGCACTCCAGCGGGTTCCCCGAGAAAATCGCAACATCCGCATCCTTCCCTTTTTTTAAACTTCCCACTCTATTATCCACGCGACAGATATGCGCTGCATTAATCGTTATAGCCTTAAGCCCCTCTTTCATTGGCATACCGTATTTTACCGCCAAACCGGCACACAAAGGCAGGTACTGAATCAGCGACACCGGATGGTCCGTTGTAATTGCAGTTAAAATCCCCGCATCGCACAACACCTTATTGGTTTTAAAATTCATATACTGCACCTCAGGCTTAGACCTGGCCGTTAAATCAGGTCCTACAATGGCAGGAAAACCCGAAACCTTTATTTCGTCTGCAATCAAATGCCCCTCCGTACAATGGTCAATGGTAATGTCCACGCCGAACTCTTTGGCAATGCGAATAGCCGTAAGAATATCGTCCGCACGATGCGCATGGGCTTTCATCGGAATTTCACCATTTAACACCGGAATCCATGGCTCCATCTTAAAATCTTCCTGCTTTAATCGGCCACTGACTTTTTCGGTCAAATACTGTTTTGCCTCAAATAAAGTCTGTCGAAGCAGCGCTGCAGTAGCCATTCTGGTAGAGGGATACATATCTTTGTCCCCATATGCAGTCTTTGGATTCTCACCGAAAGCTACCTTCATAGCCGCAGGTGCTTTTACCACCATATCATCAATGCATCTTCCATGAGTCTTCATAAAAAGGAACTGACCGCCTACCACATTGGCACTTCCCGGTCCCACCATAACAGAAGTAATTCCTGCTTCAATCGCATCATGAAATGCCGGGTCCATGGGATTTACCGCATCCAGTGCCCGCAATTCAGGCGTGACAGGATTGGTCTCTTCATTACAGTCGTCTCCCATAACTCCCAGCTTCTCTTCAATAATACCAATATGGCAATGCGCCTCTATAATCCCCGGCATAACCCAAGCGCCCTTAGCATCTATGACTTCCTCATTGTCTTCCGCCTGCGGACAAGTTGACATATCGCCTACTGCATCTATTATTTTACCTTTGATACGCACAAAGCCGTTTTCGTAGTCCTGCGCTTCCATTGTCATAATTTTACCATTTATAATCAACATAAAAAAACCACCTCTGTTTCATTATTCTAAACAGAGATGGTTAATTTATACTAAACTTCCATATATTTTGCATCTTGCAAATGCATCTGCGTATGAAGGAAAACCCGGTCATTCTTAAGAAGCTTCATATTACCATTCGGAATAAGCGCTTTATTACGACGTTTTACCAGAACGATAACCGAATGACGACTGATATCCAAATCTTTAATCTTCTTATCTACCCAAGGATGCTCTTCCTTAAGCACAACTTCCTTCATTTGAATATTCTCGTGTTCGTTAAAAGGCTCAGCACCCAAAACAATTAAGTCCCCGGCTTCTAACTGCGCACCGCCGTTTGGAATTAAGAAATCATCGCCCCTTTTAATCACCGAAATAATAATATTCTCCGGCAAATCCAAGTCCGCAATACGTTTATTGTTCCAAACATCATTCTCAGCAACACAAACTTTGATAAAGTTCATATCCGCCTCGTAACCGTACTCGGTACGCTTCTTTATACTTGTATACTGATCCACAAATCCCGCGGAAATAATACCGGTCGGAATAGCAACCATACCCACACCCAGGAACGATATGAAAATACCAAGGGCCTTGCCAAGAAAAGTAACCGGATAAATATCACCGTATCCGATAGTCAACAACGTAGACGTCGCCCACCACAAGCCCGAAAACGCATTACTGAATACCTCCGGTTGCGCCTCATGCTCCAGACTGTACATACAAAGACTGGACGCCACCATAAATATCAGAATGATAAAAACCGAAGACACCAATTGCTGTTTCTTACTGTTCAATACTTGTGTAATGACCGTTAAAGAGTCGTTGTAAGCATTGATTCTGAACAGTCTGAAAATACGCACAATTCGAATCATACGAAATGCGATGGTTCCCTGTGGGAAAATAATCGGCAAAAAATACGGCAGGAACGAAAGCAGGTCTACGATGCCCATAAACGAAAATACATACTTTCTTATTGCCCGCAACTCTTTCTTCTCATTATGTAAAAATCTTGCGGTAAACAATCGTAAAATATAGTCAACCACAAAAAATACCACCGTAATAATCTCTATAGCATACAGGATAGGAGCATACAATTCCCGAATATTATCATATGTCTGTAAAATACTCACGGTCAAATTCAGAAGAATCGCTATCACATTCACATAGTCATATGCCCTACTGACAAAGTCCAGGTCATACCCGACTTCTATAATTTGAAAAATTCTTTGTCGCCTTTTTAACCATTTCTTATTCACGACAATTCCTCCTATTGTTAGCTCTATAACAAACTCTCATCCGGCTTAAAGAAAGGCAACGGTTTTAACTTAAACGCATTGATTCGGTTCATGCGGTCAATCTTTGCTTTGGTGTCTGCATCTTCGCATACGCCGGTTCTGATATACTTATCAAGCACTGCGTAAGTAAAACCGATTTTATCTTCATCAGACATACCGCTCAAACCATCAGAAGGCACCTTATGCACCAAATTATGAGGTACACCAAGGTAATCACCCACCTGAAGCACTTCTTCCACTGTAAGGCCTGCTACAGGACCGAAATCCCCTGCTGAATCACCGTAGCGTGTTGAATATCCAATCCAGTCTTCGGACAAATTACAGGTATTTGCAACACGACCGTTTAAGGTCTGTGAAAATGCATACAAAGTTGTCATACGAAGTCTCGGTGCCAAATTAAGCACTGCCTGGTCGCTGGGTTCCAAACCTGCTGCCTTAATACTTTCTAAAGTATTATCGTATGCA
This sequence comes from uncultured Lachnospiraceae bacterium, assembly GCA_964591945.1. GTDB lineage: Bacteria > Bacillota > Clostridia > Lachnospirales > Lachnospiraceae > UBA3766. The sequence continues at coordinate 14,203 of CAZQBM010000043.1, forward strand.
TCTTTAATATTTGAAGTATAATTGCGGATTCCCAAAAATTCCACCAACTGTCTGGAATCAGCAATATCACATTGCTCACCGTTTGGCATCAGGATACCTACAACACGTTCCTTCCCCAAAGCTTCCACACATAAAGCCGCTACAATACTGGAATCCTTTCCACCGGAAATACCGATTACCGCATTACATCCCTTGCCATTCTCTTCAAACCAATCCTGAATCCATTTAATTAAGTCTGCCGTTACTTTCTCTACCTGAAACATAATTGCCTCCGATTAATTTTTTCGCATATCTATACATCTTAAATTTTAACACCCAACCCTCACAAATACAACTAAATTATTATTTCTATAATGCTATTTTATATTAACTTTCGATTGTAGAAATATGCATTTTATTGTAAAATGATTTTAATCAGCCGAATGTATTCATAATACATTCGAGCCCCCGCAGAAGGAGGATAAAATATGCTTGCAACACTAATCCCTTTATTTGATGAAAATATGTCTGTGAAGGCCTACTCGCTGTTCTCACAGAAGAATAATTATTTCCTGGAGCCCAGCTATATCTCTACCGGTTTGCTGGACGGCGCCGGCCGCATCGACGGTCTGGAAATCATTGAAAGTATGGGTATTGAAACTTTATCCTCGGACAAAGAGATTTTCATTCCCATCAACAATATTGCAATTTTCAGTGACATTTCCGAAGAATGCAAGGCACCGCATGAACGCATTGTGCTTTTAATTGACAATTCCATTCTTCCCAACGAAATGTACATTAACCGTTTGAAAGAATTGAAAGCACAGGGCTACCGTTTTGCAATCCGCAAACTTCCCGTGGCTTCTTTCGAAGACTACCGTCAGATTCTGCTTTTATGCAGTTATATTTTCCTGAATCATCAGAAGATAGACATCACTATGGCCAAAATTTATTTTACCAAGCTCTATCCCAACATTAAGTTAATAGCAGGAAATATCAAGAGCCAGGAAGAATATGAACAGTTGAAATTCCAAGGCGGCTATGCCTTCTACGAGGGCGAATTCTATCGTACTCCCGTTACGGAAGGCGAAAACGAAGTCAATCCCTTAAAGATTAATTACATTCATTTATTAAACATCGTAAATGAAGAAAACTTTGATTTGACTGACGCCGCTGATGTCATCGGCCGCGATACCGCTTTGGTTATCTCCCTGTTAAAAATTGTAAACCGCATGGCAATCAATTCAGAGATTACATCTATCCGTCATGCAACCGCAATGCTCGGTCAGCGTGAACTTAAGAAATGGACCACTACTGCGGTAACCAAACAGCTTTGCTTGGATAAGCCTAATGAAGTAACACGTTTATCACTGCTTCGTGCAAAGTTTGCCGAGAATTTGGCTCCTATATTCAGTATGGCAATGAAGTCCCAGGAACTTTTCTTAATGGGCCTGTTCTCCGTATTGGATATTATGCTTGATAAACCTATGGAAGAGGCTTTGGATTTGGTAATCGTATCCAAAGACATCCGTAAATCCCTTGTGAATCACGACGGACCGCTTTCACTTCCCTACTATTTTATTTTACAGTATGAGAATGCCAATTGGCAGGAAGTGTCACGTATTATGTTAATCCGTGAAATCGAAATGAATGAAGTTTACAAGGCTTATTGCGACGCTCTGAAGTGGTATCGCAGAATTTTCAGCGAATAATTATATCAGGATACACAAAGGATAAATCCTCCCTTTATGATGACATTGTAAAAGGGACACATAAACCTAATTTGTACCTTGGGAGGCAAACATGGCATATCAGATTTTATTGGTTGAAGACGATTCTCAAATCCGGGAAGTAATCTGCGATTATTTTCAGGATAAAAGCGATGGTGAAATGGTAATGCACGCCTATGATAACGGCGACGATGCCTTGGACGCCATTTATGAAAGCGAATTTGACCTGTGCATATTGGATGTCATGTTGCCCGGTGCAGACGGCTTTGAAATCTGCCGTACGATCCGTAAAGACAGTATTGTTCCCATCATTTTTATTACCGCCCGTGGCCGAGAAGAAGACGTTCTCTACGGCTACCAGATGGGCTGTGATGACTATGTGGTGAAACCATTCTCTCTTGCGGAATTCTACGCCAAAACCCAGGCGCTTTTAAAACGCGCTAAGGGTATGGTGGCAGGACCTTGGTTATCATGTGGTGAAATCGCCTTGAATCCCTCCCGCTATAAGGTAACGGTAGAAGGTCATCCCATTAATTTACCGCCCAAGCAGTTTGCACTTCTGAAATATCTGTTGGAGAACAAAAACACCGTCGTTCCCCGTGAAACCCTGTTGGTCAAAATCTGGGGATACGATTACGAAGGCGGTGAACGCGTGGTAGATAACCACATCAAGAAACTCCGTCATGCGGTCGGCCCTTACAAGAAACAAATCAAGACCGTTATTACCAAAGGCTACAAAATTACGGATTAATGTGTTTTCCGCTCTTTCGAACATAAACGGAAAGGATTTATTTTTATGTCTAAAAATAATAAACAAAGTCGCGTTGCCCGTCTTGGCAAGCGTAAAACATTTAAAAGTATATTTTTTAAAAGATGGATTACTTCATTAATTGTCTTTGGCCTGCTATTGGCCATTCTGGTCCCCCCGCTTATAAGTACTGCTTTTATGGCGCTGGAAAATGTTTTTTATATTACAGATTCCAATATGCAACATTCTCTGCAGAAGGCTTATCATGATATCTACGCTGAAGATTCTATGATACCCGAAGAAGACCGTGAACAAGAGTTTATTAACCGCGCTAAATTCCGCGTCGCTTCTTTCTCCTATGACACAACCTACTTCTGTATGTTATACGATACTCAGAACGGTAAAATTGTTGCAGACTGTGACGAGAACATATTTTTATTCATACGGGAAAGCGAAGAAAAACCTGCAATAATGTATACCTGTCCTACATCTGCAGTTCCGGAATATGCAGCTGTGTTTGAAAGCATTGCTGGTGATATTATAACGTATAACAATTACTATATTGAAACGGACATCGAAACCTTTTACATCAAAGGAAATGAATTCCGTCCCGGTAAAATGACTGCCTATGTAATGCCCATAGATTACGATGAAGTCTTACATGATGCCGACGCATATGCTAAGGAAATCTATTCCTTTGATTTTACTCCTACAGAAAGTGGTTATACAGAATACCATGCTGATGACTACAAAACCGTATTGGGACCTCTTGTGGCCGGTCACGGTAATACAACCTGCTATGCCTATCCTAAAACTGCAATAAATGCATGGAGTGTTTTACACCATACCTATGACGAAGAAACCGGTTGTATGGTGCCGGAAGAATTAAATTTAACCGCCGGATGGGACGGAACTACTTTGATTATTATATCTGAAACACAGATGTATTTTTCCGAAAATGAAAATTATACCTTACGTAGTATCTGCTATTTTGATGTGGCGGATTATGCACTGGTCCCCTTTATTCTTTTTATTGTGGCATTCATAATACTCTCTTGCTTAATCTGCCTTATCAACTCCAAGATTACTTATGCAGGCCTAAAAGCACACTATGATATGGAAGACTACCGCAAGACCTTAATGAACACCATGGCACACGATTTAAAGAGTCCTCTAATGTCCATCTCGGGCTATGCCGAGAATTTGAAAGAATCGGTACACTCTGAGAAACGCGAACACTATGCTACTGCCATCATGGATAACGTAGACCATATGAACCGCATCATCAGTGATATTCTCTCCCTCTCCAAAACAGAGAACGGTAATGTGGTTCTAAACAAAACAGAGTTAAATGTTGAAGAAGTAATTCGCAACTGTTTGAAGAAATACGAGTTACAGTTGAGCGAACGCAAATTGCAGCCTGAAATTGGTGGTGCTTTAAACCTTCGTGCAGATCAAACGCTTTTTACGGAAGCGATGGATAATCTCATTGGAAACGCCGTAAAATACGCCGATAGCGATTCGGTTATCACTTTTACTTTAAATAAAAAAAGCATCGGTATTACAAACCAATGCAGTGCCAAAATCAATGATGTAAATGAATTGCTTAAGCCTTTCGTAACAGGCAATAAAAACCGCAGTAACAAAGGCGGAAGCGGCTTAGGTTTGGCGATTGCCAAGAACATTATGGATTTGCATAAATTTAAGATAACTGTAAAATATGAAGTTCAGAAATTCCAAGTAGAAATTAAATTGTAATACTCTGCTTTCACATAGATTAGCAAATACTATCCACTTAAATCTAATATCATAATTTGCGAAGTTGAAACACTTCTATCAGTACATGAAATGCCCATCTAAGATAAAAATTATGTTTTCAAAGGGCTTTTGTGCTCGTCAGTGCTTAGATTGCGTATTTTGCAATCTTATGCACTGCTACGTAGCACAACAGAGCGCAAGCGTCCCTGCGAAGACATATTTTTATCAAAGATGGGCTTCTTTACTACCTATGTTTCAACCCGCGCAAATACTCCTTCTGCAAAAGCGTGATGCGATAGCTCTCAATCGCCTTTTGGATCGCCTTATTATGCGTCCACTTCTCCAGCTTACCATTCTCGATATACGGAATCACAGCATCCCACTGCTTTGCCAAGGCTGTCGCAAAATACCATGCCACCATCATTTTAACATAATATTCTTCCGACTCTACTGCTGCCACCTCATCCACATATTTTACCTCGAAATGCTCATCCAGAAAATATGTCATCAGCATACCGATTCCGTAACGCACCGTATACGTCTTACCCGACGCCAGCCACTCTTTAATCTTCGGTAAAAGCGCCTTTGGATTTTGCTTAAAAACCTTCGGACGCATCATATCACAGGTTGCCCAGTTATCCACGTAAGGCAAAAAACGGTCCACTTCTTCCAGACACCGGTCAAAATCCTTCATGCCCTCAATAATAAATCCCTGTAAGTTATTCTCCTCATAAAATTCATGTGGTAAATCCTGCATAAACACTTCCACGCCCTCATATTTGGCCATTTCCTTGGCAAATTTACGCAAGGCGGGGGTTCTTACCCCTATGATGGTTTCGGGGCTGATTGTGGGCATTAAACGACTGTGGAAGGCCTTGTACTCCAAGTCCTGCATAAAAAACAGTTGTTGTTTAATATATTGAGTTACATTTTCACCTGAATGCAATGCCATTTCTGCAATTTCTTCTTTCTTTTCATATAATTGATTTCTCAATTCACTTCGTTTCCCGAATATCACTCCGCCACCAGATGCACCACTACCACTTCCGGCCGGTTATTAATGCGCACAGGGATTACACTGTTTCCAAGTCCGCGGCTTACCACCATAGTAGTATTCTCTTCTGTAAAAGTGCCTTCCGCATATTCCGGAAACAATCCTGCCCCGGGCGCTATCACGCCACCGATAAAAGGAATGCGGAACTGTCCGCCGTGATAATGGCCTGCGAAAACCAAATCTGCACCGCTTTCAACATAATCACCAAACAACTCCGGTCTGTGGGATAAAAGAATGGTATATCCTTCAAGCTCAGACATTAACGTCTGAATCGCCTGCTTTGTAAGCACGATATTATTCCCCTGCATATCCGGGTCATTTACACCTACTATGGAAAGCACTTCGCCTTCAATCTCCATCGTAAAGGCTTCATTTTCCAACACTACAACGCCCGCCTGCAAAAGCTGCGCCTTCAAATCAGCATATGTACCTTCAAGCCAGCCTTCATGATTCCCTGTTACATAATAAACCGGGGCAATTTCCACCGCCTGATTGATAAAATCCATCGCCACATCTACATTTGTGTGGGAAGAATCCACCAAATCTCCCGTAACAACAATAATATCCGGCGACTGCTCAGTGACTGCCTGAATCAACCTCGACTGCTCCCTGCCAAATCGTGCGTTGTGAAGGTCTGAAATCTGTACAATGGTATATCCCTCAAGACCACTGTATTCCTGCGGTACTTTTACATCATATACGGTTGTCTGTATTGAAAGATTGCCGTACAGAAGCCACACCGAAAGCAAGACAAACACTGCCAGCCATATAAGATATCTTTTCTTATTCTTTTTCATCTTTTTTATAACACCTTATCTCCGTTTACACGCAACTTAAAACCTGCGTCCAGAATTTCCGCAGCACCCCTGCACATCATCATACGTGCAAGGAAAATATCAAAATATTCATACATGCTACAAATATTCTCATCTACAGAAAGATTTAAGATAATCACCTTTTTCTCTTTATCCACTGTAATATCCGACTTGGTTACCGCGTAATTTACACGGTCATGAATATCGAAGTTTGAGCGGTCCTGCGGACGCACACGGCTTCTGCGCACGTCGGTTTTATCTGCAATAATCAAAGCAGCCGAAACCGCATCTTTCGCCCCGCCTGTAGACTCGTCATGATTGCCGATGGCAGACATAACCGCCACCCTGTCTTCCAAAGACATATCAGTCTTCTGAAGAATATCATTGGCAAGAAGCGCACCATATTCCGCATGGTTTTTACGATTAATGGAATTACCGATATCGTGCATAAAACCTGCAATCTTGGCCAATTCAATTGTATGCTCATCATAACCCAGTTCTTCCAAAATATACGCCGCACGCTCCGCTACAAAAGCAGTATGCGCCTGTGAATGGTCCGTAAAACCAAGCACGCCCAAATTGTCGTTACCTCGTTTAATATATGCGTTTACTTCTTCGTTCTTTTTGATTTCTTCGTAGGTCATTTTAGTCCTCTCCTTACATTCACATTAATGATTACCTATCCGCTTTCGCGCAAATATATAACTTACATCAATTCAATAATTTCACTCTCTAAAACGTGCTTATACAGACAATTCTTTTTCTCGCACAGAATATCGTAAGACGGCTCTTCATTCTGCTCAAAAGTGCCCCATGCATCCACAATCCGAATGATTCCTTCCAACTCCTCGTCCCTGAACATAAACCGGACACGATTGCGCAATTGATACTTTGGCTGCCCAATGCACGGTATCCCCTCCGCATCCGTTGCCTCCTGCTCTAACTTCACAATTGACTTATACAGAAGCATATGTTTATCGTCAATTCTTTGGTCCATATGATAGTGCCCGAAATACCAGTCGGTAAACTCAAGTTTCTCTTCCAATTGTTCAAAATATTCGGTCAAAATATCCGGCGCAAACAACTTATAAGGCGCAGGGTCAAGAATGTCCTGTACTCTTGTGGAACAACAATGACTAATCACGTAGTCCACCTTATAATTTACCTTTTCAAGGTTACGCATTCCTTCCTGCATCTCTTCTTCAGAAGGAAGTTCTTCAGGCCACCAGCTCTCGCGCAAAATACGGTAAGGCAAACAGTCTCTTTTCGCCTTCTTCACCAGATTATCATAATTCGGATCCTTGCGGTCCAAAACACCGCCCTGAATATCATGGGAAGACGCACCGCCAAAGGTAAAAAATGTTTTCCCCTGAATGGTAAAAACCTGACCGCGTTCCAAGAGCATCACCTTGTCTCTGACAATATGGCGCACTTTACCGCCGTTCCATTCTTCAATTTCAAACTCCGAGATAAAATCATAATTCTCGTGATTCCCCTGTACCCAAAGCACTGTAAAAGGCTTGCCCGCAAAGAATTCACATTCATAGCGGAAGGTTGCATTATTTTGCCAACACAAACCGAAATCGCCGCATACGATCACGTAATCTTCCTCTGTCAGCTCCATCCCCTGCGAACGCATACGCCGTTTTGAGAAGCGTCCGTACTCGCCATGGGTATCCCCTGTTATGTAGATCATACGTCCCCCTGATTAACTTATCACATTTGCTATCTAAAATACGGCAAATGTATGATTGTTTTACCCTTATCGTTCATTATAACACATCTTTATCCGCTTGCCCATAATCTATTGGTTTAACTCCTATAATTGTGTTATACTATACTAAAATATAAAACATCGCAATTCTATGTAATGAAGGAGTAAATTTCAGTGAGCTGGGACGATTACAGTGATGAATTTGACAATGAAATACCGGAAGATATCAGCGATGGCGAATTATTTGCTTTAGAGAGCGAAACACGAATTCCCTACAACGACTACTCAAAACACCTTGCGGCTGTTGAAGCGTATGAGCAAGGTTTAGCTAAGAGAAAACGCTACGAAGAATATCAGGTGACACAAAATGCCGGTGTTGCATATAAGAAATCCGGTTTTCACAATAACCCGAAAGATATCTGCGATGCGGAACCGGTTTTAACTGCTTTGCAAGTCTATGATTCCGAAGGCTATGATGTAGACGGCTTTGATTCACAAGGTTTCGACCGTGAAGGCTATAATCGTGCCGGCTTTAACCGCTACACCGGTTTCGACCGCGGTGGCTATGATATTCACGGCAATTCCAGAGGTGGCGATTTAACACGTTTCCCTAAGCTATAAAGAAACATAT
>CAZQBM010000044.1:0-22207 GCA_964591945.1 uncultured Lachnospiraceae bacterium
ACGGTCTCCCACCAGAACCTAAATCTGGCGCGTCTGCCAATTCCGCCACATCCGCTTATGTTGCCGGACATCCATTTCGATGTCCGCAACTATTATATTGTACGTGTTCTATTGTATGATAGAACACACTATTTTGTCAATTCAACTTAGGGTATAAAATCCGAAAGTCTTTTCACCCCAAACTTTCCCAACATATTATCTACACATTGTCCGGAATATGGCGAATCGTCTTCTTATATACTGCAATCATAAAAATCGTACACATAATCATAGACGCCACTTCTGCGATAGGGAAGGCCCACCACACAAGGCTCAACTGCCCGGTCAGCGAAAACAGATATGCTACAGGAATCAGCACTGCAAGCTGACGTGCAATGGAAACCCACATACTGTAGAAACCGTGTCCTAACGCCTGGAAGGAACTACTGAGAATAATACAGTACGCTGCAATCGGGAAATGCACACCGATAATGCGAAGCGCCACCTGCCCCATTTCCATCAAATCGCCTTCTGCATCAAACAGAAGCAACAACTGATCCGGAATCAAAATAAAACAAAGCATACCTATGATAAAAATAATTTCCGCATATACAATACCAAGCTTGATGGCCTTCATCATACGGCTTCTTTTGCCTGCGCCGAAGTTGTAAGCAATAATCGGCACCAAACCGTTGTTCAAACCGAATACGGGCATAAAGAAGAAGCTCTGAAGCTTGTAATATACGCCGAATACGGTTGCGGCGGTATCCGCAAAGGACAGAAGGATCTGATTCATCAAATAATTCATAATCGAACCGATGGCCTGCATAATGATGGACGGGAAACCAACGGAATAGATTTTTAAAATCATTTTACCGTCCGGTCTGAAACCACGGAAAGAAATATAAATTTCTTTATTGAATTTATAATTCAAAAATACCGCAAGGCATCCCGCACACACCTGACCGATTACCGTAGCAAGTGCTGCGCCGGCCACACCCAGTTTCGGGAAACCCAATAAACCAAAAATCATAATCGGATCAAGAATTAAGTTAATTACTGCACCGGTCGCCTGCGTAATCATGGAAAGCACAGTTTTACCCGTAGACTGCAAGAGACGTTCAAAGGTCACCTGTGTAAAAATACCGATTGAACAACAACAAACAATGGTCAAATATTGGATTCCGTACTCCGTAATCGCCGGGTTTTCGGTGCCTTGCATATAATAGAAGGGTTTAACAAAGAAAAGACCAACAAAAAAGAATGCAATTGCACTCAGCATCATAAGAAAAATGCCGTTTGTAGCTGCCTTGTTAACAGCATCCCTGTTCTTTTCTCCTAAGGCCTTAGACAATATTGCATTAATACCCACACCGGTACCGTTACCCACAGCCATACATAATACCTGAATCGGAAATGCCAGTGAAACTGCCGTCAACGCATCTTCACTCAGCTTAGCAACAAAAATACTGTCTACAATATTATATAAGGACTGCACCAGCATAGAAGCCATCATAGGAATGGACATGCCAAGCAACAGCTTATTTATAGGCATAGTGCCCATTTTGTTTTCTTCCTGGGCAGGTTCCTCTTTTGCATATAAATGTTCCGGAATACCTTCCTCTTCAGGCTCATCATATACAATGGTATCCTCAGTCATATTTTCTTCATTATAAAAATCACTCATAAATACTCACTTTCATACAAGGATTCCACCTTGTCTCTTATATTTCGTTTGCGCACAAGGCTTATTTTATATCTAAAATTTTTTATTGTAAAGATAAACTCTAAAGTTTTATTTGATGAATCATGCCGCACTATGCGTCCCCATCAAACAACGTGCATAAATTTGATAAAAACAACACGCATATACCATATTTTAGGAAAAAGGCATTGTTTTTTTGACAAAAATGGAATATTATAATATTAAGTTTTAGGATTTCCTAAAACAATGAATATTGCCAAAATCAATCGTCTTTCCGATTGTTTTTCCCTTTAACAGAAAAGCACAAGGTAACCCCTATACCTTGTGTTTTTCACTGTTTATAAACTAAAAAGCGGATCCTTCCGGGCCCGCTTTATTCTTTTTTTATTCATCTTTAAAAAGATCATCAAATACAAGATTAGCCTGTTATTTTATAGCCATTTTCAATAAATTACGGGCCTTTTCATGTTCTTCAAGTTCTGCCCTATAATATCCCTCGCTTCCCGGTACTTGCACATTGAAAGGCTTGTTATGATGTAACCACCATGCTTTCGGACAGAATTCTCCCTGAGAGTCTACATACATATCTTTTATTTTTGCAGCCATCTCCTCCTTGTATTTCCAGTCCTCTTCCGTTTCCTCCCATTGTGTACCTTTTGACCATTGTTTATACTCATCCTTTTTAGCTCCTAAGCCCCTACATGCATCCAACAAGTCAAAACAGTAGCGCTCACCTTCTTCGTCAAAAAAATCAATGTCGCTGTCTATTCCTATTGTGTTCGGTTTTACATCAAGCTGCTCATAACGTGCCATATTTTTACAGTCTTCAAAAAAGCGACACATCTGCAAAATATCCGCTTCGGAATCGTAAACAACATAAAAATTACCTTGCCTGAAACAGTCCATTCCCAATCCCCTTCCGATGCAACGAATAAAAAGTTCCATTTTCTCTACATCATTAAAGAATACAACATATTCTGCGCGATACTCTTCTTCCGTTCTAAACTGCCCCAAAAATCTCCAACAATATTTATCTGCTCCGCAACTCTTTGCAAACGCTTCCAATTCTATCTCATCAACAGCACCTTTTGTTTCTTCTCTTGCACAAAACATCGCAACTTCATAGTCTTCCCAAAATCCTCTCAGAGATACCAAATGTCCGTCTGCATTTTTGGAATGGGGACCAATCAAAACCGGATCCGACACCCAGGTCCCGGGCTTTTTCCAACCCTTCGCAGCATATTCAGCAGCCTCTTTTTCCAATCTCTCCTGTTTCATAATCTGTGCTCCCTTTAAAGGTTGCTGTTTCTTTTTTCCAAATCCGAATAATTGCATTTTCCATTCCTCCTAACGTTAATTCTAATACTTTATGTAACTCGTCCTTTTCCTTTCCGTTAACCTTTTTTAATTTTATTTTCTTTTTTCCCTACTGTCAATATGGTTCAAATTACGTGGTCTAACACATTGCAATCTTTTATTCATAATTGACAAACAAAGCGGCGGTGAAACACCTTTTCAAAGCGTTCACCGCCATTTTAAACAAATAGTCAATCTTATATATGTAAAAGAACACTAAATCCCCTTATATTCCTGTAATTTCTTTTGGGAATTCTTTATATTTTATTTTACTCCTCCATATAAAAATCAGACTCTTCTATCTCTTCATATATCACATCGTATTCAGGTCCCAGAATATAATACTCAACATATACCAATTCCTTTTCTCCTTCTGCGGTTCCCAAAACACCATAATCTATAACGCATATTGACTCAACCTCACCTTTACGATATTGTTCTATCGCCTTGTCCTGTGCAAACATAAACATTGCCTGACACTCATTACTTACCCCAGGTTTCGCACCTACACCTTCATTTAAAACGTCCGGTCGCTCAATTTGAGAATCTTGCTCATATAAAGCCATAAATTCTTCTGCATCATCTTTGTATACGGATATATCAACCTTTTGTCCATTCACATATACCGTTCCTGTAGCCCCTCCGCAAACTGCATAAACATCGTTCGGTGTAGAATCCTGCGTAATTCCATCCATAGTTTCAAAATCAGCATACTCTGTTCTGATATGGAAACAATCTACTGAAATGCCCGCATCCGCTTCCTCTGATATATAACAGGTTCCATTCCTATACTTCGTTATAACATTTTCTGCCGCTTCAAAAGCACTATTATAGTCGGGTGCCGCTTGCCATAATCTTGCACCATTTTCCGTATAAATATATCCGGTCTCAGTTGAATCCATCATTCCCAAATGCACATCTGTAACCATAACCCCATCCGAAACCATCTTACCAATAAGTTCATTCACACTAGGATGTAACATATTGTATTGATTTTCTCCAATCTTCAGCAGTACACCATTCTCCAAGTCAAAAGAAACATCGCCTACATCATCCAAAACAACCTGTATCGCATCCAAATTTCCTTCTTCATCCACAATGATCTGACTTCCTGTCTCCTGTTGTGAATCGCCTTCTCCCTGATTGCAACCCACAAACATTATGCCAATAATAATACATAATACAATAGCAAAATATTTTCTTTTCATCACTGCTTATTTTATCTCCTTTATCCAACCTTAATTTATTTTTTTTTCAATTTAATCATTGCAAATACAATTAGTCCAATGACGCACAGTGAAAAAACAGATATTATTGCAAATAGGATACTACCCATTCCCGTAAAAGAACCCAATTCATTCTCCGGTGTTTGTTGTAACATTTCTTCTGGTTGCACTTCATCACTCGACGGCATTACTTCCTCTTTAACAATTGTGTCGCTGCTCATATCAGACACAGTATTTTCACTTGACTCACTGACATCGTCCACAACATCTACAACTTCTTTATTATCTTGCGATAATGGATCGTCACCGCTTCCGTCATCTACGTTAAAGTTCTGATCGTATTCTTTTGCCCATTCAATAAAAGCAGCAGAAGCTTCTTTTGCCCACTGAAATTCTCCGCAAAGAGCGTAAATACGAACATAGTCCCCATTCTCAATGGTTACAACATCGTAAGTACCATTTGTAAAGTCATCGACAGTATAAAAACCTCCATATTCCGGATCAATAAAAGGTGCCTCAAAAGTTGAAGTCAGTACACTCAAGTTTCCATTTGATTCAGGATAACTAAACGCGTAATCTCCCGCCTTCATTGTCCAGTTATAACTGTATACCGTATCATTTCCAACAACAGCAATTTCATCTCCGTTTGGAGTATAAGTGGTAAATCCAAATGGTACGCCATACTGATAATCATTATATTCTTCCGGTAAGGGAGAATAACAAGTAAAATGATACGGAATCTTATACGATGTATAATTCAAATCGTTTTGTGTTAAAACAAACAACTCGATATCGCATTCATATCCATGGGTATTGTCCATATAAATGTACATTCCGGCCTGTTCATGCGTTGAAAAATCATACACATCTTCCTCCGCATGCACTACTGCAGGTTTTCCCATCATTACACCGGCACAAAGCAGTGCCGCAAAACAAAGTGTCCCAAAATGTTTCATTCTTTTTCTCATATTCTGTCTCACCTTACATTATCCTATATTACCAATCAACTGTGCAAAGAAAGCAATTAACATCATTACCACTTCAAATACAATAAAGAATGTTAATGGTGCAGATAATATTGTACCAATGATACCCAATACAAGTCCTCCTGTACCGACAGTATTTCTACTTAACTTCTTTGCCTTTGCGCCCATAATAATTGCAATAATTCCACTACACATTGAAATAGGTCCAAAGCATCCAAGCAATGAGATAATACCAAAAACGATAGCCGATGTAGCTTTTCCCTTATGTACCTCCTTTAAATATAATGTTTCCTGCAAATCCTGATTTGTGTAATTTTCCATTGTCTTATCCTCCGTTTTTTATTTTACTTTTCTTATTTGTTCGTCGAACATCTCTTGTGTTCTTCCACATCATAACCCAATATAAACAATACGTTTTCAACTTAAGTTTACATTTACCTGTTGGTACCGTTGTTTATTTGATTGATATGGGCATCCCAAAATTTTCTGGTTGCGTTATTATGCATCCCAATTGCCTGCGCCGCTATTTCTTCGCGTAAATATCCGTATTGCTCGAAGAACGCTATGGTTTCCGGTGATATATAGGTGGTCAGTTCCCGCATGTCAAATATGTCACTTAACCAGGATGCTTCAGATAATAATTTATCCATAAACTGTTTATTGATTTTTCCTCTTACATTCTCTTCTTTCGCCACCAAATCTCTTAATTCCCGAACCGATACAATCGGATAGGTAAGGTTCGGACAGAAATCATTGTATGCCGCCGTAATTTGCGCACGTCCTTCCTTGCTTTCTGCAAGTTCTCCCTGCATCATACGAAGCGGAAAGGTATATCGAATAGGAAATGCCGGGATGTAAGGATCGTTTGTAAAGACCGCACAAAGAATCGTATCAGTGCCGCGTTGAAGTTTATTGCATCTGTGGTCACTGATCAGTCCGATTGCAAAAATATCCTCCACATCCACAACAACGCCCTGATATCCCGTCAGAATAAAAAAATTCGATGTAAAATCAATTCCCTCCGCGGAACGCATTGCGGAAAGGGAATAACGGATTAAAATATCCGCAATCTGCCGTTCATTCAGTTTGCGGTGATTGTCAGCTGCCCACGCCAGTTCATTTCTGGTTATGCCATTCGGCAGGCGGTATTTCTCCATAATACGAATACGATGTTGTTCAATCTGTTCCAATTGCTCCTCTGTGAATTCTTTCCCGCCTATCGTATACGCATAATCAATATAGCCTATCAGATTATTCCGACGTTGTATTTTAGCCATCGTACATTCATGACAGAGGTAGTTTGCCTTCGCGAACATTTCTTCGCATTCTTTTCCGCACTTTGTACATGTTACAATTTTCTTAGAAAATAGTCCCATTTATTTTTCCTCCTGTTCCTGAAGTTCAATCACCTTCTGACTCGCCCATCCGGTTTTTGTCTTTTCTTCGTCTAGATAAATTTCATACCACACGTTACCGCTGCTTGTGGTCTCCTGGTTGCCTGTAGCCACAAAGGTTTCTCCTTGTACCCCTGTTGCCACAACAGCATAACTTGTCCCTACACCGGCACGGATATTCGCTGAACTTGCCGTAATGACCATAAGAATTTCCGGTTCTTCCACTACTTCTTCGGACGGTTCCTCACTAACGGTTTCTTCACTCGTGCTAATTTCACTCACTTCTTCCGAAGGCTGGAAATAACCGGTGGTTTCACTAAACCACTGAAATCCCTTCGGTGCAAAAATAATCACCAGAACGATTAGGGCGACGCCAATCAGATTTGTAATACTCATACCGACATGCTTTTTTACAAAGGCATTTTTCTTTTCGGCAAATTGCTTCTCCGTCGTATCATGCAAATTCTTTAAGATATTCTGGAATGTTCTTTCATAACCTTTCCAGTCAATTTCTTTACATAATCTGCCGGTCACTTGTTTTGTAAACAGATAAACAAATATGGTAGGAACCACATAAACCAACAGTATTACGATAACGGTAGCAATTGTCATAATTACAAAATGAAAATCACTTGTTGCCTCATAACCGGTAAAAATCTGCACATATTCCTGCCACTCTTTTTTGTTAAAAATCTTTAGAAGAGCCAACATATTATCCATTTCCGTCATTTTCGGCAACATCCAGTTCAGACCGACAAAAAACAAAATCGCCGCCGGTATGAACATCTTGTTTAATATCTCAAAAAATACTTTAAATATTTCCAGAACAATAAAGATTAAAAAGATTGGCCAATATGCCATCCCATGTAGCAGATTGGCAACAAACGGCAATTTACTGAGTTGTTGCCGACCGATTTTTTCATCGATTTTATCCAGTACTTTATTGGCTTTCGCCTTCTTCTCTGCTTTCTTTATAATGGAACGAATACCGTTGTTTGTAATACCGAAGTTATCATGAACCGGATTATAATAATTAACGATAAAATCAGCGTCATCACGGAACACATACTCCCTGTTTGCAACTTTTATAATCCCTTTTAGCGTATCCGGCTTCATTTCCGTAAAACTGTACATATACGGAGTCAGATTCGGGTAATGAACCAGCAATTTAAATTCTTCAAAGTTATCTACAACATCACGATAAGATAACAGTGTATGCATCGTATTTAACAAATCCACCAGCGGAATGTATTCATTACCTCTTTCCTGTCTCACCGCATAAGCATCTTTTTGCATCACGGCAATTTCCCCGGCATAACTTTTACAATCCTTGGCATCATCAATTTTAAGGAACTCAAGCATGCCTGCTTTCAGTGTAGGAAACTTCTGACATACGTCGTTACTTGCAACTGCCTTCTCATAAAATGCAAAACATTTTTGTAATTTCATAATCGTTGCTTCCTGAAACAGATTGACAATTAACGAACTCGCTTCATCTTTTGTCTTACCTTCGACTTCCTTTTCCGCCTCTTCATCCGCATACTTTTCGTCTTTCCCAAGTTTCTTTACCTTGAACTCTTTTTCAAGCATTTCAAGAATGGCCTTTTTGTTTTTACGCTCTGCCTGATAATACTCAAAGAAAAACTTAACATCATCCTGTCGGATTTTTTTGGAAGTTTCCAGCAGTTTAAAGTATTCCCGTGCAAAATCAACCGTTCCGCCACTGCCACCCTCTTTTCCGCCTTTGGCACCGGTTCCGTTATAGTACGCAAATAATTCCTTACGCAATCTGTCATCCCGTAAAATTGCCTCATAATGGTCTGCCTTATCCATACGCTCCTTGTCACGTATGGCATTTTTTTCATTTGCACCATTAATGCTCTGATTCCAACGTTTTCTTGTATCCTGGATTTTGAGATCCAGTTCTTGCGATGTTATATCAGGCTTGTCAATTTTATATAATTTAAAAATATTTTCTTGCGCTATATCAATTCCATAGCGACTTAAAATAATCTCTTGTAAGTCTGCCATGTGTGCCTCCTAAATCATATTTAGTTTCGTTGTCAATTTCTTGATTAGACTCTCAAATCTGTTACGGAAAAAGTCGCCGATATTTTCAAACAATTTACTAATCAACCCTCCAATACCGCATAACAATATCAAGAGTACTGTTCCTACCGCACAAATAACCAATACAACAACAATCAAAAAGATACCATCAACCAAATGCGTATAACCGGCAGACATTTTGAATACATATCCCATCAGTTCGAATAGAAATACCGAAATCCCGCTGATAAGCGCAACGACTGTTCCCGAAAGCCAAAGGGCCTCCAAAAGAGCCGATAATATCTCAAAAAATATTCTTAACAACAACGTAATTAAGCAAACTACCGCTATCCAAAATATACTGAACATCACCATCGCGGTTCACCCCTACTCTACTTTGGCGGATGACATTCTTAAGGCTGCGCTGTTCATTTCATCATCCGTCATCTGATTGGAAAGTTGGAAGGTAGTATCCAGTTTCGAATGGTACTGTTGCTCTTCCGCAATGATATGTAACATACCGGCATTATCCAGGGCCAGGGTCATATCAACAGCAGTATTGTAGGGTACCTTCTTGGTAAAACGCATATCAATATCCGTCAATGCAACACGGTCTTCCAATTCCATTACTTCATCCGTGGAACGGCTTTCATACACACTGATTACAGCCGCATCCTGATTATCTTCAGCGGTATAGAAGCGCTGTGTTTTGGTGGACGGTAACTGGTCATTAATCATTAGCATATTACAAATAACCGGTTTTCCGTTCTGCAATGCAACGATGCCATATGTTCTGGACAATACATTGGTTATATTCAGTTTCAAAGCATTGCCGGCGGAACCGCCTGCAGAAATTGCAAACTTCTTATCCAATTCACCTGTAAGGAGATTTTCTTCTTTTACCTCTTCTACCGTTTTACCTGCTTTCACGGCTTCATCCTGTACAAAATCGTTATATGCTTTTTCGTTGCTGGCATAAACCGCTGCACCCTTGGCAACCGCTTCGTCCGGGTCGGCCAAAATCGGTGTCACGTGATAATCTCTCTCAATCATAGCCGCAACCTGAGGCATTCTTGAGGAACCGCCAACCAACAACACTTTGTTAATTTTATCCATGGGATATCCCTGTTTGGTAGCAACAGCCATAACATCTTCCAAAAGGTTTTTGGTTCTGTTTAAAAGATCGCTGGTTAACTCCTCATACTTCTCACGGGTTAATTCTTCACGAAATCTTCCCGCAGGACCGTTTACGGACATATTCACTTTTTCTCTTGAGGTAAGTGACTTCTTCCATGTCTCAACATCCACATACAATGCTGCTACCGCTTCTGGATCTTCCGACAAATCCTCACCGTTTTCTTCCTCATATCTCTGCATTACATAGTCCATCAATGCTTCGTCCCAGTCTTTACCTCCCAACTGGTCATCACCGCCGGTACAAATAACGGAAATATTACCACCGTTTACATTCATAACCGTGATATCGAACGTACCGCCTCCAAGGTCATAAACCAATACGGTTTCGTTTTTATCTCCGCCGGATACACCATAGGAAATCGCAGCCGCAGTCGGCTCATTAATAATATTTAATACATTCAAACCTGCCAGTTCCCCGGCCGTCTTGGTCGCCTGCTTCTCGTTCATTCCGAAATATGCAGGGCAAGTAATAACAACATCTTTTATCTCTTCGCCATCCTTGATGACACCGGTCTGCTTTAATTCTTCATTCGCATCCGTCACAAGTTTCTTTAAAATGTATGCAGATACCTCAGGTGCGGTATATGTAGTTCCGTTCAAAGTTACCTGATCATTTTCTTTACCCATTTTTCGCTTAATAAACTGAACCGTTTTGTCCGGCTCGATTTCGATGGAACGCTTTGCTTCCGTTCCTACGATAATATTGCTTTCAGACTCTACCATAACTACTGACGGGGTCGTATGATCTCCGTCACTGTTTTTTAATACAACCGGCTTACCATACTCATCAATGTATGCAATACATGAATACGTTGTTCCTAAATCAATACCAAATACATAACCCATAATAATGAATCTCCTCTTCTGTTTTATTCGTTATACTGATATACAATTACACGTTCGGGCAAAAGTACTTTTTCACCCTTTTTGTATCCTTCACTTATGCTTTCTTTGATTGTTTTATTTAAGGAAGGATCCTTCGTTTTTTCAATTTTGGCCATATGCAGTGATGCGTCAAAACCATCTCCTGCTGCCGTTGTAAATGCATCAACATTTTGTTGTTCCAACAAATCCGTTAAATCTTCAAAAATGTACCGATATTCTTCCTGAAGATTCTCAGACGTCATTGTGTTCCACTTTTCGGATGCAATTAATTTGCCCATATCTTTGCGGACTTTAATAATTGCCTTCATAACCTGGTCAATAAATTTCTCCGCAGCATCCTGCTTATAATATTCCAGTTCTTTGTGGAGTTTCTCAATCATTTCATCTTTGACTTCAATTTGATGCTTAATCAAATTCTCTATCATCTCTCCCTGCTCCCTGGTATTGAGCAAAATCTCCTCAATTTCATCCTGTTGCGTGCATTCCGCCGTCTTACAATCGAAAGTTTCCGTCTCAATGACGTCTTCCGTATTTTGGGTAAATTCTTCCATTGTTTTTCCTCCTTTATATTTTATTTATTTTATCACATACTCTTTCTGCGTGCAATTATTTTGCACCCGTTTTACACCTATGTTTGCGTATATTTTGGTTGTAGATTTATATTTGGTGGCAAGTAAAATTAAATTATGATTTAGAAGTGAGGTGCTCTATGTTTCAACTAAAAGCAGACTATAAAGATTATGAATCCAAAACCTTAAGACTTCCGTCCGTTCTGGTTCGGGAATTGTCCGAAAAAGCAGATGCCAGCCACATCTCTTTTAATAAGGCAGTTATTCAGTGCATCGAATATGCGCTTGCCAATATGCCCGAATCCAAAAACGAACAGAATTAAAATTACTTGTATCCTTATTTTAAACAATTTAATTCATCTGTTTTTCAGGCGAAGTTTACACTTTCCAATTTGGGTCGGACCGTTTTACACAGTCCGACCTTTTGATTTATCCGGCAATTTTCATGATTTCAAACGCCGGATTCGTTTCCTCGTTTTTCGGGTGATTTTCCTGCTCAATCCCGCGTTCTTTCAAATAGTCGTTCAATTCCATGTTTTTACACATAAACGGCATTTGTCCTCTTCGGAAAATCCAACTGGTGCGCAACGGCATATGAAGGATGGTCTGCGTTGTTTTGTTACAACGAACCGCAATGGATGCAGCAGTTTCCGGATCATTCCCTCCCATATAAATCATGGTGTCACAGTTATCTGCGATGGTATGAGCGCTTCTACCATAACTTTCCTCTAACTGTGCCAAAGACTGAAGGACCATAACCACGGATATTTTACGGGAACGGATATTGGAAATCATATTCTCAAAATTCACAATTTTACAGTTGGTCGCAAAATCATCCATAAAAAATCTCACCGGCACCGGTAACTGACTGTTTTCACACTTCTCATCCGCATAACTACACAATTGATTCATTGCCTGGGTAAAAAACACATTAATCAGCGCATCCATGGATCGGTCTGAATCCGATACTTCCACAAAAACAGCGGTTTTACGTTGTCCGATGGATGCAAAATCAATTTCATCGTATGCCATCATTTGTGCAAGCTCTTCCGTATCCACGGAACAAAACTTTGCGATGGAAGTCGCCACAATCGTATTAAAAGTTTTCTCCGGTGCCTGGTTAACATTCCGGAATTGCTTTAGGGCCCAACTGTTTTCACCGTAGTAACCCAGTTCATCCATCATGCGGGAAAGGGAAGTAACCTTCGAACTTGTACTGTTTCTTCCGGCATTGCGCAACAGTTCCAGAATGTAATGAAAATTATGATTTTCGGATTCTTCCGAAATCATTTCTTTTACATAAGCAATCAAACTGTTGATTAGCATTAATGAACTGTCATCCCAAAACGGATCAACCGAACCTCTGCCTTTTTCACTGAATACCAGCGAACTTGACAACTGCTGGATTTGCTGCGTATTTTGGATATATACCAGCGGATTGTAATGTGCCGAGATTTCAGGGTGAATAAAACTGACGCGCACCACGCGGTATCCGTGCGCACGCATATGCTCTCCCCACTGGCGGTACAGATTGCCCTTCGGGTCCGTTACTACATAACTTCCGACACACTCCAATAAATTGGGTGTTATTACTGTCCTGGTCTTAGCCGCCCCAGTGGTACCCACTACCAGTACATTGTTATTCAACCCCGTCTCTCTGTCATCCAGACTGTAATATCTGCCATCCGGCAAAATCATTTCGCCGTACTTATTTTTCATATTCTCGTTCATCTTATTTCCTCCTTTACATAAGCGTGGTAACCACCTTATCACACAACCCAAATTCCACTGCCTCTTCTGCCGACAGAAAGTTGTCATGATCCGTGGCTTTATCAATCTCTTCCATACTTTTCCCGGTATGTTTTGCCAGCAAACCATTTAACAACTCCTTAGTTTTTAAAATGGATTCTGCCGTACTTTTTACGGAAGACGCCGAACCGCCGACGCCTCCGGCAATCAAAGGCTCATGAATCATCACCTTGCTGTGAGGCAAAAGAAAACGACGTCCTTTTTGTCCTCCTGCAAGAATAACGGCTCCCATACTGGCTGCCATTCCGATGCAGTAGATATTCACCGGTGCTTTACATGCCTGAATCAAATCATATATGGCAAGTCCCGCATTTACCTCGCCGCCCGGGCTGTTTATATAAAGATTGATTTCTGACATTTCATCCTCCATCAGATACATCATCTGCATAGTAAACATATATAAAAGTTCTTCGTCGATTTCCCCGAACAGATATATTTTTCTTCCACTGAATGCGTTGGTACTTAAGGATACGGTACTGATGCCGCTTACGCTCTCTCTTTCTACTGCCGGTGACTGATATATTTTATTCATTTTTCATTCTCCCCTCTATGCTTTCGTTTCTTAAGTCTCTTAAAGTAATTTCATCTTATATCAAATCAAACTTTTGCTTTTCAATTGAAGTTTACACATAATTTTAACTGCCCGGAAAACAAACGGCAGATTATGTGTCGTTTACACACCGATTCATTCATCGCAATAAAAAAACACTCCCTACATCAGATTTTTGCCCTGATATAAGAAGTGTTCTCTCTTAAATGTATCGTTTAGCTATTCTGTTGTAATTGAGGCATTTGCTTTCTTATCTATAAAACGCAACAACCATTCCCTGACATTCCACACAAGCACAAATAATGCTCCCGCAATTCCTACTTTAGCAATATCATACCGTACTGCAATCTCTGACATCCACTCGCCCATCGGTAAAAAGCGAAGGATACTTGCATGTTCCGGACCAAATGTCCATGCATGCAGAATCAATACCAGATAAAATGCAAACATACAAATCCAATAAAAATTAGCCTTAAAATAGTATGGCATCACTTTTCTGTCTCTCTCTTTCAAAATGAATACCTGAAAATTCAGTATTACACCCATAGAGATAAATGCAGGACCCAGCCACGCATAACCGGAATACAGCGGCAAACTACCGTTATATTTTTCAATCAGTGTCATTATATTTATAACACCCGCCATACCTGCAATCTGCCCCAAAACAATGCCGGGCATTTTCTTCCGCCGGATATCCCATACACATTTTAACAATGCCAGGCCCAGTAAAATATACAACCACACACTGGAAGGAAGCGATAGTTCCGGATGTACTGTTAGTTTTAACATAACCGTACCTACCAATAAAAAAAGACTGCCAACCGCCACCGCTCCGTTGCGATGCTGCTTTTTATAATGATATCCGCAATCCAAATATAATCCTTCCAGATCATCCAGTAATTCGTCCGCATTTTGATAACGTTCCTCCGGCTCATATCTGCACATACGGGTAACCATTGCAATCAGTTTCTCCGAGCCGTAACGTGGCTTAGGTAACACATATCCCTGACTGTATTGTTTCGCAGTGTTGGAATGATAATCATCGGAATCCGGGAATTGCAAATCATTCAATAAAAGATATAATAAAATCCCAAAGGAATAGATATCTGCCGTATTGTCGTACTGCTCCTCCGGACCGGTTACAATCTCCGGCGCACCGTATCCCTTCGTGTACGCCATCGTACTTGCCATACCGTTATCCGTCACCTTGGCAATCCCGAAATCACCCAGTTTATATACTTTTTTCCCGGCATCATAAAAGATATTTTCAAGTTTTACATCCCTGTGAATCACATTTTTATCATGGGCCAAAGATAACGCTTTTCCGATATCAAAAGCAAGTTTTAATATCTCTTTTTCATCCCGTTTGTGCAATCCCTGACACGTCAAATACGCATTTCCCATTTTATCATACGCAAGAATCGGTCTGCATTTCTCCATAAGAATAAACTGAAGCGTAAGGCAATTTTGTTCCGGCTTTTTTTCTGTTTGAGGCAGTATCGAAATCACCTGATTATTTCGATCCAATTCTACACACAATTCCTTATAATCATAGATTTGAATCATACTGTCACGATATCTGCCGATATTCCTTTGTGCAGATGCAGACTTTTGAAATGCGTCAGACTCCACATACTTATCACCGAATCCGATCACTTTAAGGGCATATCGTTTGCGCGAATCCCTGATATTCTCAGCCTCATACACGCACGCAAAACCACCGGTTCCAAGCAGGCTGAATCCGTCTTTACTTCTGCAAAATCTGCATCTTTCGAAGAGTTGTCCCCCCGCTTCCAACTGCAGAAGTATATTTTCCATTTCTTTTCTCGACCATAGAAACATTTTACACTTCCTCTTCGTTTATCGCTTTCCTATCTTCCGCATACATTATCTTCGCCCGGATTCCGTCAATCAGCGGCTCTACGGCTGCAACCGTTTTTAATACAAGGCCAATCAAACCGGGATGAATACGGTTCCACCATCCCGGCATCTGCACAGAACCTGTTAATTGTAAAAATCCGACGACTATTCCCACCAACAGTAATATATTATAGATTGCTCTGTATAAGATATCCCAACAATCCACAGCACGGTCGCTTCGTTTGTCGTAATACCATCCCTGCCAGATATAACCGTTTATCAGCAACAATAAAATCGCCGCCGGTATCCATGCAATATTGGAATGTTCAAGCAACGCAACCTCCGGAACAATTCCATACACATCCCAAAGCATCCACAGAAATACTCCAACGGCACTTGCCGCCATTACGAGCGGCAACCCTGAAAGTATCGCAAAACAGACTAACACGTGGACGATACCGCATCCTAAAGAAAGCGCGGAATATACGGTTAATCCTATAGCCAACATCCCAAATATCCATTGAAACTCTTTGATTCTGACCAACAGCGCCTGTACCGTCAACGCAATCGGCATAAGCCAAAACAACGGACTTGTAACGCTTTTCGTTTCCATTCCCGCAGACTTTATAAGCAACATCATAAAAAGAGCAATTCCAATGCCTGACGCAACAGAAATCATCCTATAATCTTTCTCCGCCAACCGCTTTTCTTCTTTGCGGAACATTCTGGTTTTTTGTCTCTTTGAGTTTCCTTTTTTTATTTTATTTTTTTTGATACTCTCTTTATAGGTTTCCGTTTCCAAATCCGGGTAAAAGGTATTCTCATCGGCAGTCTCTTCTCGCAATATCATCTTTTTTATATCTGCTAATGCCGCCTCCATTGAAACATAACGGTCTTCTCTGTCATAACAACACATCTTCTGGACAATTCCCGCAAAATCCGTACCTGCATTTTTCGGTGCAGGAAAAACAAAGTCCGGTGAATATTGTACGGGATTTACCCGATAGCCTTCCGATGCCGGAAAACATAATTCATTTAATAAAAGATACAAGGTCACGCCAAAAGAATAAATATCTGCCGTAGCACTGTATTGATCTGCCAGGCAACGTTCAATCTCCGGCGCTCCGTATCCGTCTGTGTATACCATAGTTTCCGCAGTTCCGTTCTCCACAAACTTTGCAATACCAAAGTCTCCCAATACATACTTACCGGTTTGCGGATGATAAAATATATTTTCCAATTTAATATCACGATGTAACACCCGGTTACAATGTGCCGTTTGTATTGCTTCACCGATTTGCAAAGCAAATTCAACAACACCTTCCGCCGTTTTCAAATCCTCCAAAGCCAATGTAACCTTGCCGAACCGGTCTTTCTTTAAAACAGGTTCCAACTTCTCCATTAAAATAAATTGAATCTGTCTATGCCCTTTCTCTTCGATACGCAAAGTAATTTCAAGGCTGTCTATAATCCGTGCCACAGATTCACTTTGCTCGCTTAACGTTCTTTGCAAATCCGTCATACAATGAAACGCTTCCGAAGTTATGGTATGCTTATCAAACCCCATTACTTTCATTGCATAATGCTTTTCCGGGTCGTTTCGGCTAACTATCTCATAAACACACGAAAAACCACCCCTGCCAAGCAATACCGGCCGGCCGTTATCTTTATATAATTGATATTGTGGGAAAATACGTTTTTCGGAATCCAATTGTTCCAGTATCGCTTCCACTTCCGGAATATCCAGACCTTGCATGGCACCTTTTCTCCTTGTACATTGTTTCCTCTGTTCTCTTCAGTATGTTTTGTATCCCGCTACACGGATTGTAATATTACTCACCCGTCACATTCAGTTCTCCGATCAGATACGTAATATCTCCCATATAAATGGCAATTCCCTTCTGCATGGATACTACGGTACCTTTTTCAGGATTCTCAAAACATTGTGTCTCTTCCCCGTCACTTACAGTAATCTTCTTTACGCCTTTCGTATCCAACACCTGCCACATTCCTTCATGACACCTGGTCATAAACATAGCCCAAATTGTTTTATAATTAATGACCGCCTGTTCACCACCGCCAAGAATCAAAACATCTCCTTCCGACATCATCACCGGTTTGGTCCGCCCGTTTCGTCCGGCAACAATATGCTTGCCGTTATACACCGTACCGTTTTTACCGTTATAGTCTAAATAAAACCATATGCCGTCCACATTTTCCAAGCGCCCATGTTTGCGACTCACCGTTGCGGAACGAAAAGATATATCCGGTTTTTCTTCTTTCGAAGGCCGTCCAATTTCCCATACATTTTTTTCATCTAAAAAGCACGTTCTGATACGCCCATTCTCAATTATAATTAAATTATTTTTTCTTTTACTCATCATCAATCTCCATCAGTTCTGAAATAAAAAATTCAGCCTCCGGAAGTTTTAATTCATCAAATACCAATTTCGCATATTTGCACAATTCGTCCTGATCATAATCCTCTAAATCTTCATCTAACATATTATTTAAACTGGCATCATCCAGAATATACATGATTACGCTTTCAAAGATATTTCTCGCACATAAAGGCTCCATATAAGCAAGTTTAAGCATCTCGTCAATCTGATCGTGATCCATACTCATATGCAATCCCAAAGAAATAATCTTATTGCGGGTCGGTGTCCACTTATTCTGCCGGATGGCAGATACCGCCTGACGCAATGAAGAAGACCACCCCTGTCCTTCTGCCATCTCATATACGCTGCCTGCGCTTTTCGGATAATTGGCATTGATACACATTTTAACATATGCATAAAATTTATGATAGGAGTACGAAAACATGGCTGTATTTTCAATAATAAAATTTTCTAATTCATCCTCACTTTGTACACCCGACAACTGTCTGTCAAATTTTTCGGTAGTGAGATTCTCCATTTCAACACTATCGTTTTCGCCCAGATTCTCTTTAATCTTGTCTTTGATATACTGATATTTGCTGATTCTTTCTTCTCCGGAAAAATGCTGCAATACATAAATGCAGATACAATCATCCAAGTTTTTGGAATACAGTGCAGGATAGCGTCCGTATCGCTGTAAAAATATGTTCATCTGTTCCACATCGAAATTTGCCATCATACCTATATTTAAAAAGGTCTCCCGATTCTTCGGTACAGACCCTTTAAACCATTTATCTATGGTCACGCGGCTAACCCCACACAACTCAGCCATTTTGGTCTTGGTGTATCCGTTATTTTCTTTTATCTCTGCTATTTTCTCTTTCCACTGTTCTTTTTGACTGTTTAACAAAGGTAAAATTCTGCTTTTCAGTTCATCCAAATCTTCGCATCTGGAAATTTCATCTTTAATATATACAGTCTCCACATTCTTTCTATCCATATTGCATCCTGTTCTCCTCCTTATTTTTTTACTACATCATACAACATAAGGAGATTCTGATTTTCACGCAAGGTTTACACCTTTTATACAACTATAATACACCGCAAAAGGATTTGCAAATAATAACGTTATGCCGCAAACCACCCCTCAAAAATTTCTCTTCTCATAGCGCCTAACTTCTCCTGTCTCAATCAATTTACTAACCGTTCTCATTATTTTTTCAGCACTGTCTTTCACTCTGGCATCATCTGCATAATATACCTCTCCAAACCTCCAGAATTTTTTAACATAGTCCGAAATCATCATCTTGCCCAATCGTTCCGATACATTGTCAACAAGCACATTTCTGGTCTTTCGCGGCAAGCCAATCATAGCATATACAAGATCATCGTTATACACATCTCTTAATAAACGTTGAATCCCCCTCGCATCTAAACAAATCAAAATTTCATTTAACTGATCCAGTGTCTTCTTGATTTCGTCATTTTGTACACTGTAAACAATATCTTCGTACTGCTGTATTTCTTTTTGCCATACGCTTTCCCGGTATTCTTCCATCGCATCTTCTAATTGTCGGATACAGGTTCCTCTGTGCTTTTTCGGAAGCATTGCCAAAAGAAGTTTTTCGATGACATACGGATGGACTCCTGCCTGTATCAAACAAATTCCGCGCATCATCATATAGGCTGCCATAGCTTTATTCCCCTCAGGATTTTTAGCCCAATACATGGTAGTAAGCAATTCCTCTACATCGTCCGGGTCGCACCCCTGAACAACCTGTTCAAATCCTTCTCTTTCCAATCTTGAGATAAAATCATGTTCTTCTATTTCATATATTTTTTCTTCTAAAAATAAAAGCCCCTCATCCCTTGCAATATTCGCCAATTCAATTATTTGACATACTGCCTTAAATAACATTGCTTCATCTTTTGAATACTTTTTACAGTTTCTTACTTTCTCAAACGCATCCCTCCGAACAGCATCCATCACCAAACTCATTTTCACATAATTGTCCCCTTTCTCGCGAAATACTTTTTTTTATTGAACATATTAATATTCATAATGCAAACATTATATCCTATATTCACACTAGCATTTTCATTAAAAATTTACACATTATATTTCTCTTTCATTTGCACATTAAAAAAGCCTGTTTTTATCCAAACAGACTTTTTGCCTTATTCTTTTATTCACGCAGACATCGTAATCTGCATATCATTCAACACCAAAATATCATCTACTTTTACGCCCAAAACAGCTGCCAACACAATCAGGTTGTCGATGGTGGGCAACGCCGTTCCGTGCTGCCACTTGTAGATTGCCTGGGGTGTGCTGAAACCGAAAATATCCTGTAAGTCTTTGACAGAAATTCCGGCCTCCAACCGCAACCTGCAGATATTTTGGCCTGTTCCAATCATATCAATTGTAGGAATAGCCATAATATTCTCCTTCCCGGCGTACCGAGCCGAGACGGCTTTTCGTAGTGCCTTAATCTCGATTTCGCTTCATCTCGATTATAGTACTTCGTACTATAAGCCACCGGCAGAAAATGTCATCCCATGTGCAAGCACAGTCAGACATTTTCTGCCACTGCCTTGCACTACTCAGTTTGCCTTAAAATTATAAATCGGTTTGATAACCTCAATGACGTCTACAGTCTCCTCAATGACATCAATAATGTCATTTAAGGACTTATATGCCATAGGCGCCTCATCTAATGTTTCCTCATTAACGGAGGTTGAATAAATTCCCTCCATTGCTTTTTTATACTCGTCAAGCGAAAGCACTTGCTTTGCTTTGTTACGCGACATCACTCTGCCGGCACCGTGGGGCGCAGAATAGTTCCACTCCGCATTGCCCTTACCCACGGCCAACACACTTCCATCCCTCATATTAATCGGAATCAGCACTTTCTCATCTTTATGGGCCGCAATTGCCCCTTTTCTCAAAATCATTTCACCTGTATCGATATAATTATGAATAGTATGAAAAGCGTCTGTCGCCGTAAGGTTACATCTGTCAAGAATAATCTGTGCAATCAACTCACGGTTTCTCTTCGCAAACTGCTGACAGATTTCCACGTCCGCAAGATAGTCATCGAAATACTGACCATACAGAAAACACAAGTCCTCAGGTACGGTCGTAGGGCCGTTCGCCTTTTTCCAGGCAATCTCTTTTAACGCCGCCTGGATTTCACCACGTCTCCCCTGCTCTTTGTATGTACGAATGATTTCGTCACGCATTTTAAAATAGTCTTCCATGCCGCGATTCAACTCCACAGCAAGGTTCTGATAAATTTCAGCCACCTGTTTGCCAAGGTTACGGCTACCGGTATGTATTACAAGATATTTTGTACCATCCGATGCCACGTCTACCTCGATGAAGTGATTTCCGCCGCCAAGGGTACCTAAGCTTCTCTCTAATCTTTTACTGTCCTTTAATGCCCTGTAACAACGTAATTTCTCTAAATCGAAGCGCTCCTGTCTGCCCTGCCACACATTCATTCCCGAAGGAACATAATGACAGGCCTCATCCAGTTTCTCGAAATCAATCTCAACATTGCCAAGATTCACGGTGTACATGCCGCACCCCAAGTCAACCCCTACAACGTTGGGCACCGCCTTATCAATTACGGTCATGGTGATTCCAATGGTACAACCTTTGCCCGAATGAACGTCCGGCATAATTCGAATTTTGGAACCTTCCGTAAACTCGTAATCGCACATTCTGCGAATTTGCTCAATTGCGTCGTCCTCTATTACGGATGCATAACAAATCGCGGTATTAATTTTTCCTTTGATTTCTAACATGGTTGTTCCTCCTTTCCACTAAAAAACCGCCTACCCATCAAAGGTAAGCGGTTCGCCAAAACATGTTTATTCTTTCGTCTACAGTCTACAACTGTATCCGGTATCTAAAACACAATTTCCTCGTCCATACTTATCCAATGATGAATGCACATAATGAGAGCCACTCTCGAGAGATTCGAGATTAGCCTGCACATAATCAACACTATATTCATTGTAAAAACGATTCATTGCGTTCATGTCTTCTTCCTTTCCGGGAACTTTCGCGTTCCGCTTTCCTTCATAGGTTATCGTCATCGTATCACAAAAAGTTTAGTTTGTAAATTATACTTATGGTATAAAATCAGCAGCTTTTAATAAAATAAAAAACCTTGAAAATTCAAGGTTTCTTCAGTGAGCCATCGGGGACTCGAACCCCGGACAACTTGATTAAAAGTCAAGTGCTCTACCACCT
>CAZQBM010000045.1:0-20688 GCA_964591945.1 uncultured Lachnospiraceae bacterium
GTGCATAGGGATTTTATCAGGCAGAAAACGCACTGCCACACAGGATAATAATAAAGGTATCAAAGAAATAATCCATAAAATCTTACTGCTTTTCATTTGCATTCCCTCCAAACTGTTGCATCCACATAATAATTTCATCAAAAACGGAAGTATTGATTTCATACCAGATAAAATTCTTCTCTTTATATTCCAGCACAAAATCTGCATTTTTCAACAACTTCAAATGATAAGACAATGCTGCCGGCGTCATATTTACTGCTTCCGCAATACTTCCGGCGGTCATCCTCTCTTTCTTTAATAACTGCAAAATTTCCCGCCTTACAGGATCTGATAAAACTTTTAATGTATCTCCGATATTCATACGCATCATATACCTATTTAAAATTTTCTTTAAATAGATTATAACTCGTTGTAATACAAAAAACAACATCTATTTAAAAATAATTTTAAATAGATGTTGTCGTATATACATTTAATTCTAAAACAATATTACACTAATCTACATATTATATAACTGAAATGCAATGATAAAATGCCCAATCCAACTTAAAATTCCTGTGATAAAAGAAATCAAAAAAGCAATCGTAAGGTTTCGGTTTCTTTTTTTATCCAATTTGTTTGTTATCTTAAAAATCACTGCCGTTATGGCAATTGCCACAGTAGCCATCAACGCCAAGAAAAATATAATTCCAACGCTTCCTTTTAATATTTCTAAAAAAGACATCCGATTTCCTCCCAAAGAATTGCTTTAATCAAGAATACAACACCTTACGTTTCAAGTCAAACTACGCTTCCTTCTTCCACTTCTTCCCAATCATCACAATAACAACGAACGATGCAATCGCAACTATTGTCAGGAAACTGTAAATAATTACATAAGCCGTTCCTTCTGAAATCACACTTCCAAGGTAAGGCGTTGCCAGTCCGTTAATCACCGGTGCAATGAAATCCACAAGAAAATGCATTACGAAAGCAATACCAACGCCAAGAACAGCTTTCTTTTTATAGACAAGATAGCAAACCAGTAAACTCATGGCTGTATGAAAAATCACAGTAAGCACACGTTCATAACCAGCAAGATAAAAAAGATAGCTTGGTGTCTCAACCAAAGATGCCTGAATCGCCAGCAACTGTGCCTCCGCCATACCTGTAGTGTCCGTAGCCACAACTGCCTCTATCGTTTGGGCAAAAGTGCCTGAATTAATCATAACTGCATAAAGCAGATTATTAATATATGTCATCCCTACAATCAAGATTGCCTCAATACCGCCGTGACCCAAGCCGGCCGCAACACCCTGTTCATAATTAATCTTCTTTTGCAGAATTTTGGCCACACCAAAACGCGCCACCACTTCAAACAATGCCGCCGTCATCGCAAGAATCAGACAATACACCACATAATACTCCGCTACGAAGCTTCCAAATCCCGGAATCAGACTTACAATACTAAGAATCGGCATACGGATAATCATCTGAAGCAGAACAAAGCCTGCCGCACCCAAGACAAACGCCTTCCATACACCTTTTCCTTTATTTTTTACTCCGTAAATTATCCAAACAATTACCGGTGCAACCAAGGTAACAAAAAGCGTGATAATAATTGCAATCATTGAAGCTGTACTAACGATTTCTTTATACATGTCTGCTTACCTTTCTGATTTCTGTATTCATTTAAAAAAATATTATTTCACAAATCTTACTGCCGTACCGTAAGCCATCACTTCTGCCGCGCCTTCCATAACAGCCGAAGATGCATAACGGATATTCACAATGGCATCTGCACCTAAACTTTCTGCTTCTTCTACCATTCTCTTGGTCGCAAGGGCACGGGCCTCATTCATCATTTCCGTATAAGCCTTTAATTCCCCGCCAACCAAGGTTTTAAAGCCCTGCATAATATCTTTTCCCAAATGCTTTGACTGAATGGTACTTCCCTTTACCAGCGACAGCATTTCTAACTCTTTTCCGCTAATGTAATCAGTATTTACTAAGATCATCTTCTTCACCTTCCTTAATTTCTTTGATTCGCTCTAAGCAAACCTTAATCATTACGCCTGCAAACAGCAACGGAATAATACCAAGTACATATTTACAGATACCATCCAGCAGGGTAATAATAATACCAAAATAAAAAATATAGTATAAAATTATTATAGCCGATACTATAATCGGCGCAATCATTTTTTTACTCTTTTTCATGGTTTACTCCATTTTATCTTTATCAAATCATTTCTCTTAACTTTGTTTCTTCTTAGAGGTAAGAACAAGCAACAAAATTGCAGTAATGATGTAGGGGACCATGGCAATAATACCGATAGGCAACGGTCCTATGGTCAACTGATCCGCAAATTCGGCATTTAACATTAGAACAGGAACTCCCACAGTTGCATTGATGGCACCATGTCCTACGGAAGGTACCCAGATACACTTGGTCTTCTCATATAAAACATCCAAAATAATTCCGGCCACTGTAGCGTACAGGCAAAAAATCGCCATACCAAGGAAGGGTGCGCCCCAGTACTCTAAGCCGTATTCATATCCTGCAAGCACCATAGCCGGCCAATGCCACGCGCCCCAAATGATACCGCCGAGAATCATACCTTTTACCCGGCCAAGCTTATCTTTTAACATGGGATACATAACGCCTCGCCAGCCAACTTCCTCGCCCAAGCCGAACAATCCGTTGATGATTGGTGCATAGGAACAGGCCTGCACAATGGTAATGATTGTTAAAAGGGGGATGGTGATTCCGGTAGACTGCAATTCTGCCATCATTTCCTCGCCATACTGAGAAGCCATATAGGAACCGCTCCAATCCAGTCTGTCAGGAAAAATGATATAAAAAATCACTGCGCCCAAAATGGTCAAAACCATAGGACCAAACCATGCTAACAAAATCCAGCCGATATTGCCTTTCAGTTTCGGAATCCAGCCCATACCTTTTAAAGGAATTTTAGCAATAAATGTAGCCAGAAACGGCATAAACATACAAACACTCAAAAGGAGCTGAAATACAGCCACATTTCCGTTTCTTGAAAAAATGCTTGCTATAATCTGAATTACCCAGGCAAGACCAAAGGCAAAAATCATATAAATTGTAAACTTCTTTTTATCCATTTTCATATTTTAGGCCTCCTTACACTCTTCCTGTGCATAGGTTTCCACGCAGAATCCCTTATGCCCGCAGGAAGTACAAGTCAGTTTTCTGGTATTCGGCGTATGGTTTGCCCAAAACATCTGACCAAACTTCGGTTTAAAAACAGTGTGGCATTGCGGGCAGATATAATTAACAGATTTATAATAATATCTACTGATAAAAACACCGATTGCCACAACGATACACATTCCCAGTGCAAACGGCCACCAAATCCCTGTTTTAATCCATAAAATAATCGTTCCGATTTCAATCACATCCATAATGGAACCAAGCCCTATCATTTTCCAACGCATCTTCATTAATTCTTTTTTATTCTTCATATGATAAGCAATGTCACCTATGGATTCAACCGAGAAATGTTCCACATTCTTAAGCCCTGATGATAATTCCTCAAGCTTCTTAAGCCGTTCTTCACGCTCGCCGATTTCTTCTTTCAACATCTTCCTCTGCTGTTCCAAAAGAAGGGAAATAACGCTTCCCGGGTCCTCTTCTTTTAACAGTTCGGCTATGCTATTGATAGGTAAATCCAACTCACGTAAAAAACAGATGATTTTCATCTTGCGAAGGTCTTCCTCATTATAGAGACGTCTTCCGCCCTCCGTTAATTCACTGGGTACAAGAATACCTCTCGTATCATAATATTGAACGGTACGGACCGTCACTTCACAAAGCTTGGCAATTTCTCCTGTTGTGTATTTTGACATTGCTCTCGCCTCCTTTCAACGCCTATTTTAGGACATTACGCAGCGTCACAAGCAATAGGTGACGCAGGGGGATTTTTTGTGTTTTTGTTAGTTTTAGTGATGGCGGAGGATATTTTAGTTCGATACGGACACGCTTTCGCTCGATTCATCTACGTAACGGATGCTAAATTCGTGCTGCATTTCATTCGCACTCATTAAGCACCGACGAGATGAAAACGGTCCTTAATCGAATCCAAAATATCCTCCACCAAGCATAAATACACAATTTAAACATAAAAAATCACTGCTTTTGATAGATAATAAATAAAACACTTCTACTTCTATTTCTACTGCAACAACATTTCGGTCATTACATTTATCTGGGACTTTCTTATATACAAGAATATTAATTATTCTTTACTTAAAAAATTATAAACTCTCTGATTAAAATCTTTCGCCTCTTCATAGGCCGCATGCCCAAGATTTTCATACATATAAATCTCACAGCCAAGTTTCTCTGCAATCTCTACAGATGCTTCGCCCGTCGTAACTTTATCCTGACTTCCGCCAAGCACCAGCACAGGACACTTGATTTGTTCAAGTTCATCATATGCATTGCAAGTAAGGCAGGCTTTCGCCAATATGATAAAACGTTCCTTGTCCTTTGGCTTTTGTTCTGCTGTCAGTAGGGGCATAAAAGGTTTGTAGCGTTTCACATATGCATCTGAGTACATTTTAACCGCCATATCCGCAACCAATTCTTTGTATTGCTCCTGCCGGGTCATCTCAATCCAGCTGTTTATAACCTCTTTTACCACATCATTATTTCGGGACAGAGTTACTGCAAGCACCATTCTATGCACCAAATCCGGCCTGTCAATGGCAAGGTACTGCCCAATCATGCCGCCCTGGGATACCGCAAACACATCCGCATTGGCAAGTTCCAGTGCATCCATAGCCTCCGCAATGTCTGCCGCCAGTTCCCGCACGGTAATTCCTTCCTGCACTTCTGCCCTGCGGTCAAACATATATACCTTATAATCCTTTGCAAAAATACGATACATATACGCAAGGGAATTGGTCGCGCCCTTGATTCCGTTGGTGTTTAAGCCCTGAATCATAATCAAAGGCTTAGTACCTTTGCCGAAGGTTATGTAGTTGATTTGTTTGTTATTTAAGTTTAATTTTAACTCTTTGGCGTTGTACATCCTAACCTCCTATCATTGATTCAAACTATTAACACAGCCCTATTTTTATAAAAAAATCCGTGCGCCATCGGACAATCTGCTGCAAATCTGTTCTTCCGTTAACGGATAAACATAACCGTTGCCGGCCCATTGTCTAAGAAAGTCTTCATCTTTATCCTTGCACCAATTAACAATTAAACCGGCATTTTGCGGTTTTAATTTGTCAATTTTAATCGTTTCACTCATACTTCAAAAACTCCATAATTATCGTCAAATTACTTGTCTTTATTCGATTTAACCACTTGAATAATGGATAAAATCACCGCCACCCAGAAGGAAATTGCCGCCAAAGGCATTGCAACCGAAAACACAGTCCATGTAGTCTGTGTACTTGCGGTAAAAACAGTGATTACAAAACCCAAAATTGAAAGAACAAATACTGACCAGGAAATTATAATTGCTATTTTCATGTTTATTCTCCTTTTACACACTGTCAAAATATCCACTCTGTTATATTTAACTCTTCTATGATACTAAAATGACGGTTCCAATTACTACCTAATAGTTCATTAATTCCTTTTAAAATTCTCTCTTTATGCTCTTTACGAATAATAAAAAAATAATCTCGAAGAGTTCCTCTTTTAAACGTAATTCCTAAAATAGTTGCTTCTTCTACTTCATTAGATTCAAACAACACACTAAATCTCTTCAAATATGTATCTATTTGTTCTCTTGTTCGATGGCTATAAAATACAACGCTATGTCCTGCCGTATAATAATCAATTATTTCTTCCGGCAATACATATTTTATACTTTTTATGCTGCCTCTGCTTACACTTTTCGGAAGTAATCCATTATCCGGGTCAAGAAAGATCAATTCAGACTCTTGCATACATTTCAAAGCATCTTTATGCCAAACATCTCTATTCTCACGAACAGTACCTTTAACCGCTTTCAAAATATCGTGATAATATAAATTTGATTTCAACAAATTAAGATTTTCCAATTGCTCAACAGACCGAATATTATGTTTTATTACAGAATCTAATGATATACGAAGTTCATCATCAATACCAACAAAATTTTTATCCTGCAAATATCCAATATGCTTTCCGTCTTGGTTATGAGTCTCATTTTCAACCAAATACCAATTGATGCCAATTTTAATCCCCTTATTTTCTATGCATCTTAACATTCCGATTTTTCCAAAATCTCCAACATCTCCGGCATATCTATCCTGCATAATATATTACCTCTCATTTGTTAATATAGATTTTATTTTTTTACTTCCTCTCTCCATATGCATATCCAAAATCAATGGGCGGTGCCGTTACAGATATATAAACGAATTCTTCGTCCCCGTCGTTTCGTAATCCATGCACATCCCCTTCTGCAAAGCGGACCACATCTCCTGCATAAAAATCCTTCTCTTTATCATCTGCCAGCAACAACTTACCAAAACCTTTCAAAGCATACCAAATCTGCTCCGAAGTCTCATGTATATGCCTTGGCTGGCTTGCTCCTACTTCCAAATGCACCTCGGTTATGGTTACTTTATCACTTGATGAATTCTCAGGATTCAGTAACTGTCTGGAAACCACACCGGGATTGGATAATTCTATTATGTTTTGTTTTGAGATAAATTCCATTCATCCGTCTCCTAATCTCTATGTCATTTGCCTTTATTCACAATTCCTATGACAAATTCTCATCAATAAAAGCAATAAAATCCTTCCGTCTCACTTCAGCCTGATTGCTTTGATACCATTCATACGCTTCTTCTAACCCTTCTCGCATATCCATTGTATCAGGAAGCAACGCCTTCTGTCTGTTTACATCCAGCTTATATTCATAATCATAAAAGCTGAAATACTGCCTCTGCTCTACCGCA
This sequence comes from uncultured Lachnospiraceae bacterium, assembly GCA_964591945.1. Lineage (GTDB taxonomy): Bacteria > Bacillota > Clostridia > Lachnospirales > Lachnospiraceae > UBA3766. The sequence continues at coordinate 6,919 of CAZQBM010000045.1, forward strand.
GCATCCACATTCACAATCTTGAGCGGTGCGTCAACTACATCATAACACATTTTTACCCAGTCTAAAATACTGATTGTCTCTTCATTTCCTACATTCAAAATATGTTCCGTAGGCTTTTGCTCCATAATTGCATCCATCACCCTGCATAAATCCCTCACATGGAAGAATTGTAACTGCATACTGCCGTCTTTCGGAATATAAAAGGGGCGACCTGCCTCTGCACACTCAAAGACAAATGCTTCCCGATACACATTATTCATTGGCCCATACAAATACGGAGGTCTTAAAACATACGCCTCCGGCACTAATTCTAAAAGTGCTTCCTCCGCAGCAATTTTATCTGTACCGTACTGCCCCCAGAATTTATTTAATCCAACGTTCTGTGACTCGTCAAAAGGCTGTACATTGGTTTCCGGATACACCGCACTGGAGCTAATCATAATGTACTGTCCAAAACTCTCCAAACCTTCAAGTAAATCCCTTACATCTTCCGCCGTATATGCAGTTACATCCAATACCACATCAAAAGAATGTCCTTTTAAGGCTTCTTTGCAATTGTGCCGGTCTGCCTCTATCAAATGTAAACCTTCCACCTGTGCTCTGCTGTTTCGGTTTAACACATAAACCTCACAACCCTTGTTTACATAATACCGTGCTACATACTTACTGACAAATACGGTACCACCGGTAACTAAAACTTTCATACATGCCTCCTTATAAAATATTTCTGTTGGAATATAAAATAATCCACACAACTTCGTATAATTACTCCGGAAGAAAATCACATATTTTAAAAGCCCATAACAGGAAGTTACAGGCTTTTGGGTTTACATAATTAATTTTTAAAACTGTGAATCGGTGCAGGAATTCTTCCGCCACGATTTACAAAATTATCACAAGAGAACTGATTTACAGGCATAATGGGCGCATATCCAAGCAAACCGCCGAATTCCACTGTTTCGCCAACTCCCTTACCGATTACGGGGATAATACGCACTGCTGTGGTCTTCTGGTTAATCATACCGATTGCAAGTTCATCCGCAATAATACCGGAAATGGTCGTCGCCTTGGTATCTCCGGGAATTGCAATCATATCAAGACCTACCGAACACACGCAGGTCATGGCCTCTAATTTCTCTAAAGTAAGGGCTCCCGCCGTTACCGCATCAATCATACCCTGGTCTTCACTGACAGGGATAAAAGCACCGCTCAAGCCACCTACGTAAGAAGACGCCATAACGCCCCCCTTCTTCACCTGATCGTTAAGAAGTGCCAAAGCCGCCGTAGTACCGGGCGCACCCGCATATTCCAAACCAATCTCACAAAGAATATCCGCTACACTGTCGCCAACCGCCGGTGTGGGGGCCAAAGACAAGTCTACGATACCAAAAGGAACACCAAGACGTTTAGACGCCTCTTTTGCCACCAACTGGCCTACTCTCGTTACCTTAAAAGCAGTCTTCTTAATGGTTTCACAAAGAACCTCAAAGTTCTCACCACGCACCTTTTCCAATGCGGTTTTAACAACGCCGGGGCCGCTTACACCAACGTGAATCACGCAATCCGCCTCGGTAACACCGTGGAATGCACCCGCCATAAAAGGATTGTCGTCCGGTGCATTACAGAATACCACAAGTTTAGCACAACCTAAGGAATCCTTCTCTTTGGTTGCTTCTGCAGTTTCTTTGATGATTTCACCCACCATTTTAACCGCATCCATATTGATACCGGTCTTGGTAGAACCCAAGTTAATGGAACTGCACACTCTGTCGGTAGTGGAAAGTGCCAAAGGCACGGATTTAATCAAAAGCTCTTCCGCGGGAGTCATACCCTTAGAAACCAGTGCGGAATATCCGCCGATAAAATTAACGCCTACTACTTTTGCCGCATCATCCAAAGTCTTAGCGATGGTTGCAAAATCTTCGGGGCTTTTACAAGCCGCGCCACCCACCAATGCAATGGGGGTTACGGAAATTCTTTTATTTACGATGGGAATACCGAACTCGCGCTCAATATCCTTACCTGTCTGCACCAAATCCTTAGCGCAGGTAGTAATTTTCTTAAAAATCTTCTCGTTACATACCTTCAAGTCCGGGTCCGCGCAGTCCAAAAGACTGATACCCATGGTAATGGTACGCACATCAAGATTCTCTTTTTCAATCATCTGATTTGTTTCAGATACTTCATATATGTTAATCATGATTGCCTCCTAAATTCTGTGCATAGAATCAAAAATCTCTTCGCGCTGGCACTTAACCACAACGCCGATTTCTTCCCCAATCTGCTCCAATTCGCTTGCAATATCAGCAAAAGGCTTAGACGCCTCATTCATATCCGTAATCATCATCATGTTAAAATATCCCTGCACGATGGTCTGAGAAATATCCTCAATGTTAATGTGATTGTTTGCAAGGTAAGTACAGATTTTAGCGATGATACCAACACCATCCTTACCTACTACTGTAATAATTGTCTTTTTCATAATGCTTCCTTTCTATGTGAAAATTTTATTTTTACTCAACCTTTTCAAATCTTTCATTTGAAAATATACATTCCATTTCTGTATCATTATTATAAAGAGAAAACTGATAACACTCTATCCACGTGGCATCATTATATAAATAAATAATATTAGCACCATCCCATGCAGACTTACTTATATCAATAGACGAAAATATCAGTTGCTCCTCTCCCGCTTTTTCGACCCATCTATCAGCTATATGCAGATAAAGTGTTACCTTCTTCTTATCATCTTCTGCATATGAAAATTCCACTCGAATGGTTTCACTTTCGTTTTCCCACACGCCATACAATTTTTGAAACGCTGCTTCTTCGGCCTCAGCTAAGGCAATGGCTCTTGCTTCCTGCTCATCCTTTTCTTCCTGCGTAAAGAATGAATCACGATCACCGGTAGCGCTATAACCCACATCAGTGCACCAAGCATAAACTAACATTGCATAAGAATCCGAATTCAAATATCTTACATTAAAATGTAAATCATCATTTTCTACCACACATATCTCGCTTACCTGATCCGCATTTTTTATTTTAATTGTAAGTGTATTTCCCCAAAAATAAAATTCCGGTTTTTCCTCTATAATCTCAAAATTTGCTCCATAACACTCTACGTCCTCCACATTTAACAGAGAACCAAAAGCAAATTTTATCACAATTTTATCTTCGTAAAACACTGTTTTCTTTATTTTGACACCGAGAACAGCTTCATTATCATACCTATATGTTGTTCCTCTAAACACACAAATAACAAATATAATAATTAAAGCAAGCAGAATGCACAAATATAAAAGATATTTTTTCACTTTAATGTCGGACAACTTATTTTTCAAACTCATTAGTTCCTCCTATATTCAACTGTCTGCAGCCGCTTCCACAGCTCCACTCTTTACACACAACTTATAAAAAGTATTCTTCCCTTTGCAAATTTCCGAATTCCATTTCTTTGAATCCTGCAAACGCTCATTTGCATTTTCCAAATCTTCAAAAACAAACTGAATTCCTTCATCCAATGCCTGTCTATCCTGATGCACAACATATTCCGGAAGTATTGCTGTACCAAGCGCAACATCCCTTATGGACTTAATATCCGTATGGCAGTACATATCATAATTGCTAATAAGTCGATGGCAACGGAAGCTGTCATGATTAAATAGCAATAACGCCTTTCCTGCCTCTGTATTATGCAATACCATCGTATATAAAATTTTCTTTTCTATTGTCTTATTAAGTTGCGGAATAAAAGTACTTTCTCCTTTTATTTCCAATTCCATAACCAGTTTATTATAAGTTCCGTCCAACGTATCACGCAATAATTGCGTCACAAGTTCTTTCGATAACTGTTCTTTGGAATATATACTCTTCTCTTCACGCTCCCATATACTGATGGAATTAATATATTCTACTATTTTGGCAGTCCCATAATCATTATTGGAAGACTCAACACTTTTTGCCTTTGACGACTTACCAAACAGGTTCTGAAAAAAATTCATTGCATTCCTTAGCCTTTCATTCATCCAACATTAATTTTCCACTTTTCGCTTTTGCTTTTAACCGTTCCATTTGTTCTTTTTCAATCTGCTGAATACTCTTTTCAGGCGTTGGTAAATCCTCCGGCATCGTTCCGCCGATTTTTTCAATGGCAGTTCTAACTTCTTTACCTACAGAATAATGAACTGTTGTCGCTGTTTTCGCATTATCTACTTCATCTTTCCGTAGTTTTTCCTCTGTTTGTGATATTCTAAAAAGATTTGCAATCAGCTCTGTACTTCCCATATAATCAAGAATTTTTTGCCCTACTTCTAAATTCTTCTTTTTATGAATATCATCTACATCCAATCCACCGTACAAGCCCATATAACCTGCATTTTGAAAAATTGCAAATTCTTCATTTGTTATAACACCGGCATTATGCGCAGTCTCAACAAGCATCTGATTCCATTGTTTAATATCACCTCTGATAACCAATCTTCTGTTATCCTCGTCCAATTGGTTAAAATGGTCAGCCACTTCTTGCCGATATGTCTGAATTGCAAAATATGTCTGCCCTAAAGCAATCACTTCTTTGCGCGGATCTCCATTCTGTACAATAAGATAGCATGCATATCTTGACAGTTCATAATCAATTACTGGCTTTGAAGTTGCACCCGCATCTACGATTTTCCTGACCTCAGGAAAATCGATGTCAACTCGATGTCCGGAATTCTCACATGCAATCATTGCCCTTTTTATTACTTTTGAAAAATTTTCCCACTTAATATAATCTAATGCAGGTCCTAATTCCCTTGCACTCCAATATTCTGTGCCGTCCTCTTTTGTATGCTTAATATCTTCGAATCTTTTGTATTCTTTTGCGATAAGTGTACTCAAGATTATCTCCTTTCTTTTACAAGCATACATTTGTTAATATTACATATCATTCATAATAAAAAACTAAATTTAATCTGTTAAGCATTTCTTAATAGTAAAACACTTTTTACACATTCTCCCCACTCAAGCACTTCAAAATCATATCTCTATATTCCTCGTGGCGGGGCATACCTCCGCCAAAACCACCGGTCTTAGGAATCATAATTTTAAAATAATCGCCGTTTTTCATGGTAATTACGCAGTTTAAAGAACCTGCCATACCGTTCTTTACCTTACAGCTTTCAACATCTTCCAACGCAAAGCACTTGCACAAACTGCCCAAAGAAACGGGTTCTGTCAAGGTTCGGATTTTTAAATCACTGGAAACGGGAACCTTATTAAACTCATAATAATATTTATATGCACCGCAATCTGCCACTACAAGGGAACGCTCTGTAATACCAAGATACATATCATAAGTTGCTAGCTTTTTCTTGCGCACCGATACAATTTTACCGTCTTCTGCCGGACGAATATCATCTTCTGTAAGGATACATTTATCATAAACGCAACTTGCGGAAGATTCCTTGGTCACAACACGTATTGCGGCAACTAGGTTTTCTCCTGCCGGAACATACTTTTCCAATGCTACACGCATGTTTGCCTCATTGAAAATGTCGTTTCCGTCGGTTACCACAGTACCACCCTGGCTTTTCTTTCCCCGAATAATCATAGGCAACGAATGACAAAAAGCCATAACAAGAAAAAATACACCTATAAAAACAATAATCTTTGAAATTTCAACAATTCTGTCATCTACCGGTGTGGGACCTTTGGTTGACATATAGACAAAAACAAACACACCAAAACACACCACTGCCATTAAAATGCTCACTACAAAAGAAATAACAGCTCTTTTACCGCCTTGATTTTTGTTTTGATTCATATCACAATATCCTCTCTACAAAATTAATACTTGATATACTTGATAATGTTAGATATTACATTTTTACAAATCTTTCGTCTGAAAATTCACATTCCATTTCAGTATAATCACTATAAAAATAAAAACCATATGCATAACCCCATGAAGGATTATCAAATAATGTAACCTGCACATATTCATCAGCATTCTGTTCTGATGCACTGATAATAGGAACCGTCCTCTCTACAATCCATTCGTCACCACTAAACTGATGAACAGTTATTTCTTTGTAAAACTCGTCCTCCGTATAAGAAAATTCAATACGAACTGTTTCGCTTTCGTTTACCCAAGTTCCTAACAACTTTTCATATGATATTTCTTCTGCATCCGCCAATGCGGTCAATCTGGCTTCCTGTACAACATTTTCTTCTTGTGTATTGTATACGCTCGCATCACCGTATTCCACATAACCTACATCATAAGCCCATGCATAAACCAACATTGCGTAAGAATCCGAATCAAGATACCTGACATTAAAATAAAAATCATTGTCCACTCGTACAGTTATTCCGCTTATCATATCTGCGTTTTGCGTTTCAATAGTAAGCGTGTTTCTTTTAAAAGAAAAATGTGGTTCCATCTCTACAATCGAAAAATCGCTTCCGTAACATCTTACATTTGTCACCTTTGAAAGAGAATTATTGGCAAATTTAATTACAAGTTTGTCCAAATAAACTTCTGTTTTCTCTATTTCGATATTATTAACAGCTTCATTATCATACGTATATGTTGTCATCTTATTGCCACAGGCCGTTAACGTACCAAGCACTACAACTAATGCAACTAAACATAATAGATATCTCTTCGCATTCTTCATATTTTTCTCCAAAACATATCCCTGCTTTTCTATACCGTTCACGCTCTGTTGATACCCTAAAACTCCAACTTCGGAAACGTCCCGTCCCTCTTAGCCACAAGAATCGGAAAATCATTGCCGTCATAAGGATTATCTCCCATGGTCACTTCCAGTTTCACTGTCTCATAAGCCAATTCCGGCAGATTATTCTCCTTACTCAGATGTCCCAGCACCACGGCCTTCATATCATCATGTAAAACCCTTGATAAAAGTCTTCCGCCGGCCTCATTTGATAAATGCCCGTGACTTCCCAAAATACGCTGTTTCAAAGGGTAAGGGTAAGGTCCCACCTGCACCATATTAATATCGTGGTTTGCTTCCAGAAGAAGCACATCCAAGCCTTTTAAACAATCCACAGTATAGTCGTCATACATGCCCATATCCGTGGCAATGGCGGCGCATTTGTCACCGCTTCGGAAGCGATACGCCACGGGATCTCTTGCATCGTGACTGATGCGCATGGAATTAATTTCCATATCTTTTATCATAAAAGGACTGTCCGCCTGAATACTCTCAAAAAGCGATACATCAATGTCCCCTAATGATTTTTTACTCATTATTTCCTGAATCGTGCCACGGGTGGCATAAATCGGGATACCGTATTTACGTGCCATAACACCAATGCCCTGGATATGGTCGGAATGTTCGTGAGTAATCAGAATGCCGTCCAAATCTTTGCCGCAAAGGTCAATTTCTTTTAACCCGGCTTCGATTCGCTTAGCACTGATGCCCACATCCACCAAAAGATGGGTGTTGTCGTTTCCCACATAAATACAGTTTCCGCTGCTACCGCTGGCAATACTGACCAGTCTCATTTGTTTTTATCGTTCCTTCCAGTAAATTTCAATTACGTCGCCCGGTGTTAACGGTTCCATATACTGTGCCTGTCTGCCGTTTAACTGGGTAACGATAGAGCGACCGTTAGCGTGACTCAAATCAAAATTAATATAATCAAACACTTCTACAAACACGTAAGAAGACTTGCCTTTTAAGGTAATGGGCGCGCCATTTACCGTAACCATCATCTCGATAGATGCAGGCTTGGGGGCAGGTGTTTCTGCTTCTGCACTTGTATGTTCCACAGGTGCCGCAGAAGTGCTTGTTTCTTCTACCGCACTTTCTTCTCCTATCATGGTTTCTTCCACATCGGCAAGATAATCGGACATATCATCCATATACGCATCCGTGGTTTCATTCACATCATCAAACGCATCTGCTTTGACAGCATCTACCTTTGTGTCAGCATTCTTTGCGCCGGTCTTACTGCTGTCCGCTTTCTTTGTACCGTCAACCTCACCATTTGCTTTCACAGTGGCAACTATACCCGCAGTTTTTCCCTTCGCCGCAGTCTTTTTCTTCTTCGGCGGTGTAGCTTTCACAATATCAAAGGTAAAATTATCATACACCTTTGTTCTCTTGTCAGCCTTCTTGTTATTGACATTGACACACTTGCTCTTGTCTAAAATAATGTCCATAAATTCTAGAATCTGTGCTACGGTGTAGTAATTAAGCATCTCAATTTCATCGCCCTCCTGCACCACATAAGCAGGGGAACGAAGCTCGCCGTTGACGCTGGCAAATTTCGGGAACTGTACCGGTGTTTTATCTACGATTACCGTAATACTTTCCTTCATTTCCGCAAGACTGCCAAGTTCTACCACAGCATCTTCGCCTGCTGTAGACTCAAGCAAACGCACAATATCGTTTGCGTGGATATAGCTATGTAAATCCGCAGGTTCGCCGTTTAAATAAAATTCTGCCGCTTCACCCTGGTTACCGCGGATGGTCTTAGACTTACCGTTCAAGGTAAAAGTAACACCCGCGCCACGTCTGGGGAATAAAGCTTCATTGGGAATGCCTGCCTGCATTACCACATCCACAATGGTCAATTTGCCGTTATCATATAACTTCATTCTCTCATCATTAAAAGATACGAAAATAAAGTTATTATTCTGCTCATAGAAGTTCAGACAAATACCAAGCGGTGTTACCAACAGAGAGTCCTTCTTTAAGGAATCGTCCTGGAAGATAATCTTTTGCATTACTTCTTCGCCACGGAGAGCAACACGCTGTACCTGGATACCGATTTTATCTGCTAAATGATTGGTATAGCCTTCGATTTTACCGCCACCGCCGACAACAAATACCGCGCTGACAGGCTTATCACCGTTTAACTTCATAATGCATTCTGCAACCTGCGAAGTCATTTTATCAAGTTCAGGCTCAAGAACCTGTAACACTTCTTCCTTGGTAATGGTCTGAGGTAGACCGATAATATCTTCAAACTCAGCCACATCATTTTCTGCGATGGTTCTTTTAATTTCTTCCGCCACATTAAAATCAACCAGACAGTGCTGGGCAATCATTTCCGTAAGGCTGTCACCTGCGGTAGGAATCATACCGTAAGCCGCAATACTTCCATCCTTGGTGATACAGATATCGGAGGTACCTGCACCAACGTCCACCAGGGCAATATTTAACATACGGAATTTCTCAGGGATAGCTACCTCCATGGCCGCAATGGGCTCCAAGGTAAGATTAGCAACTACCAAATCCGCCATTTCAACAGCCGTATACAAACCATCTACCACGTCACTGGGCAAGAAGGTTGCAATTAAATCCATACCGATTTGTTTTGCCTTATGGTTCTCAAGGTTGGTCATTACATTGCCATTCATATAATAGCGGATTACACTGTGACCAACACAGTAAAACTTCTCATCCGGACCCAAATTCTTGTTAAAAGCCGCATATGCCTTCTCAACGCCGGCACCGTCCAAGTCATAAATATGCTCGTCGGTAATCATGGTTTCTACTTCAAAATTCTTCTCCACATAAGCATATTCGGTACGTAAAACACGACCAGCCGCAGCAATACACACTTCTTTTAACTTGCGCTTGGTTTTCTCTTCCAGAATTGTTTTTACTTCCTTGATGGTATTGGCAACCTTGGCAATATCATGAATCTGTCCGTCAATCATTGCACGGGTTTCATGCTCTTTTACCGCCTGTGCCACCACATAAAAGCAATCTCCGTCCTTATATCCAACTGTTCCTACAATGCTTCTGGTTCCGATATCAAGACCGAATACCAGAGACGCGGGATATTTTACTCCTGCCATAAATAGTCCCCCATAATGTTATCTATTTGTTCTCTTAATTCTTCTATGGTTCCGTCGTTTACAATTACACGGTCAGCATACTTTCTGAATTCTTCATCTTTAAGCTGCTGCTCCATAATACCTTCGATTCGTTCCGTGGAATACCCTCTTGCTTCCACAAGACGTTTTGCGCGCAAATTTTCACCGGCACATACATACCAAAGTTCATTCAGTTCCGGCACATAACCGGCTTCGATTAGAAGTGCTGCTTCGATGAAAACAAACTGCACTTTCCCTTCGGCTCTTGCCCTGGCTGTCCGCTCATGCACTTCCTCTTTTACCGCAGGGTGAATCAAGGCATTTACTTCATCTAACAAGGCATCATCCGCAAAAATTTTCTCTGCCGCTTTTGCCCTGTCAATGGTGCCGTCCTCTAAGACAATCTCTTCACCTACCAATTCGATAAAAGCTTCATAGCATCTGCCGCCGGGCATTTTTACCTCATTGCCGATATCATCCGCCACCAATATCTCGCAGGGATATTTTTCTTTTAAATAGTTCAAAACCACCGATTTGCCGGCACCGACGCCACCGGTAATTCCAATCACACGAAAAGCATTATTTCGTTTCATACCAGTTTTCTCCCGTATGCAAATCCACATCCAAAGATACCGCTAAATTCGCCGCATTCTCCATTTCACCGCGGAGAATTTCTTCCACCTTGGATACTTCTTCTTTCTCTACCTCAAGAAGTAATTCATCGTGCACCTGAAGAAGCACTTTGGACTTACAATTCTCTTCTGCCAAACGGTCTCTCACACGAATCATTGCGATCTTCATAATATCTGCCGCCGTTCCCTGAATAGGCGCGTTCATCGCTACACGCTCGCCAAAACTTCTCTGCATAAAGTTTGATGAAGAAAGCTCGGGAATCGGTCTTCTTCGTCCAAACATCGTAGTAGAATATCCCAACGCTTTTGCATCTGCTACTGCTTTATCTAAAAAGGCTTTAATTCCGGGATAGGTGTTAAAATATTCATCAATATATACTTTCGCTTCCTTCGGGCTGATACTTAAGTCCTGGCTCAAACCAAAGGAACTGATACCGTATACAATACCGAAGTTTACTGCCTTGGCATTTCGTCTCTGTAAAGGAGTTACCTCTTCAAAAGGCACGTGGAACACCTTAGACGCCGTAATTCTGTGAATATCTTCCGCCGACTTGTATGCTTCGATTAATTGCTCATCTTCTGACATATGGGCAAGGATTCGAAGTTCAATCTGGGAATAATCCGCATCCATAAATACACAACCGCTCCTCGGTACGAAAACCTTACGAATCAGGCGACCCATCTCCATACGAATGGGAATATTCTGTAAATTCGGCTCCGTAGAACTGATACGCCCGGTTGCGGTAATGGTCTGATGGAAGGTGGTATGAATTCTGCCGTCTTCCGCGATTTCTTCTGCCAAACCGTCCGCATAAGTAGATTTTAACTTTGCAAGACCTCTGTACTCCAACACGTCCGCAACAATCGGGTGTTCCTTTGCCAAACCTTCCAAAACATCAGCCGCCGTAGAATAGCCAGTCTTGGTCTTTTTACCGCCGGGCAAAGCCATTTTATCAAACAGAATCTCACCTAATTGCTTGGGGGAATTAATGTTGAAATTCTCCCCTGCCGCCTCATGGATTCTCTTCTCGAGAACTTCTATTTTCTCCTGTAGTTCTTCACCGTAGGCTTTTAACTCGTCTCTTTTTACAATAACGCCTTCCTCTTCCATTTCACCCAAAACCACCGATAAGGGCATTTCGGTTGCCGCAAAGAGTTCAAGCATCTGCGCATTCTGAAGTTTTTCTTTTAAAACTTCGTAAGCATCGTAAGCCACGCCCGCAATATCGCAGTAATATGCCACCAAAGCCTCCTGTTTCTCGTTGTAGGCCTTCGCCGGCGTCATCTTCGGAAACTCCTGCTTGAAGGTAGGCATTACACGATCCAAATGCTCCGATGCAATATCTTCCACCGCATAATCGCTCTTTAACGGATTTAAAAGATAGGCTCCGATTAAAATATCAAAGAATCGTCCAGAAATCTCCTTGGAAGACTTCTTACGCAAATCCTTGGACACCATAAAAGGATAAGCATTTTTGCTGTCATATATGGAAATTACAGGGCCGTTCTTCTCTTCCGCAAGTGCCTGCAAATTCTCTAAAAGGAAACTTTCGCTGATTTCTTCGTTCTTAGCAATCCAGACAATCTGCTCTGCTTCGCAGGCAAGGGCAAGTCCGATGATTTTACTCTCTTCGGCCTGCGGTGCAAACAAAGACAACTGCTCAAAAGACGCAACCGCCTCGCCTTTTTCTGCCGGTAAAAGTGCTAAACCTACATACTTTGCCTTCATAGCTTTGCTAAAATATGCCTTGGCATCTTTAACGGTTGTAACTGTCACTTTCTCAACCTTTCGGTCCTGTTTTACCACACCTGCAGCAAATCGTCCTAAGAAGGACTTTAATTCCAGTTTCTGGAACAAGGCATAAGCTTCCGCATTGTAGAAATCCCCAATCACGCCGTCCTTAATATCAAAAGGAATTTCTGCATTGATTTCGATGGTAGCAAGCTTTAAGCTAAGCTCTGCCAAATCTTTATTCTCTTCCAAACTTTTACGGATAGCAGGCTTTGATACCTCTTCAATATGCTCATACACCCCTGCCACACTGCCGAAATTAACAATCAAATCTGTAGCTGTTTTCTCGCCGACTTTAGGTACGCCGGGAATATTGTCAGCCGTATCGCCCATCAAGGCTTTTAACTCAATAAACTGCTTGGGATTCACCTGATATTTTGCAACCACGTCCGCAGGATAATAATCTTCTACTTCTGTTTTACCGCCACCCTTGGTCTTCGGGATACGAATTTTGATATGCTCATCTGCAATCTGCAGTAAATCCCTGTCACCTGAAATCAATGCAACATCCATGCCCGCACTCTGGGCACGTTTTGCCATAGTTCCTAAAATATCGTCCGCTTCAAGTCCTGGCTGTTCCATAATAAGAATTCCCATCGCCTGTAACACTTCTTTGATTACAGGCACCTGCTCATGCAATTCCGCAGGCATAGGCTTTCTTGTGCCCTTATATTCTGCAAACATCTCATGACGGAAGGTTTTGGCCTTCAAATCGAACGCAACCGCCAAGTACTGCGGTTTCTCTTCTTCGAGAATTTTAAACATAATGTTTAAGAACCCGTATACAGCATTGGTATGAAGCCCATTGCTGTTGCTAAGCAGGGGCACCCCGTAAAAGGCTCTGTTTAAAATACTGTGACCATCTATTAAAACGATTTTTTCACTCATAAATCCGACCTCATATGTCAACTACACAAATTAATATTCACACTGATAAATAAATTTTTATAATTCAAACATTTCTGTTCATAACTTTTATCACTACGTATAAAACAACATCGATACATAATATCCTGCCACTACAGCAAGAAAAATAATAAATAAAAATCCGATTCTGGACATCTTCTTACGCCGAAGAGCATTTTCTTCATTGGCCTTAATTTTATCGTCCAATTCGCCCTGTAAATCGAAGGCTTCCGCATCATCCAAACGTTGCAAACCCGTAATTACCAGAAACTCAATGGACAACTCTTCCATACAACCGGGGCATTTTCGGATATGCTCAATAAAAGCAAGACTTTCCTTGCTATCCAGCTTATCATCTATGAAACTGTGAATTCGTTTCTGAACTTCTTTACATTCCATAGTTATTTCCCTCATCCAAACCCAAAATGCACACATAATACACTATTATCTATAATACACCAAATTGCACTATTTTTAAAGTAAAACCACAGATTAATTTTAAAGATTCACTTTTATAACCACAATCTTTTACTGATTTTATTTTATTATTTTTCCAAAAATACTTTAATAAAATATATTTTATAAAAATTACAAAT
>CAZQBM010000046.1:0-19983 GCA_964591945.1 uncultured Lachnospiraceae bacterium
TTGGCTATAATAATTCCTTACTTGCCAAATGCTGTGATCCGGAATTAACCAGTGTTGATAATCAGTTGGAGAACCTGTGTAAAACTCTGATACACAACTTAATCAATGTGCTGAACGGCGAAAATACGCCTCAGAAATCTATTTTTAACGGGGAGTTAATCGAACGCGGCACTACACATTTTCATTCGTATGATTTCAAATAATAACGGAGGTATTCTATGAAAACTTTTATGGACAAGGATTTCTTATTATCCAATCCCACCGCTGTGAGACTCTATCACGAGTATGCGGAAACAACACCTGTGCTTGATTATCACTGCCACATCAACCCTAAGGAAATTGCTGAAGACCGCAAGTTTGACAATATCACACAGGTCTGGCTTGGCGGCGATCATTATAAATGGCGTTTTATGCGTTCCTGCGGTGTGGATGAGAAGTATATCACAGGAGACGCAAGTGATAAAGAGAAATTCTTAAAATGGGCAGAGGTTCTCGGCAAAGCCATCGGCAATCCTCTCTACCACTGGAGTCATTTGGAATTACAGCGCTATTTTGATTTTCATAAACCTTTGAATAAAAACACGGCCGAAGAAGCCTGGGAAGTATGTAACAAGGCTTTGGCAAGCGATGATATGAGCGCCCGCAACATCATCCGCCGTTCTAATGTGACTTTGCTTTGCACCACGGACGACCCTATTGATGATTTGCAGTATCATAAAGCAATCGCTGCGGATGAAACCTTTGATGTACAGGTTCTCCCCGCATGGCGCCCCGACAAAGCTATGAATTTGGAGAAAGAAAACTATCTTGACTATTTAAGTCAATTATCAAAAGTCAGCGGTATTGCCATTAAATCTTTCAAGGATTTAAAAGATGCCCTGGTAAAAAGAATGGATTTCTTTTCTTCCATGGGATGTACGGTTTCGGATCATGGCCTTGAATATGTAATGTATCAGCCCGGGACCGAAGAACAGATTGAGAAAATTTTTATGAAGCGTCTTGCAGGCGAACTTCCAAGCCGCGGCGAGGAACTTACGTTTAAAACAGAATTCCTTCTGTTCGTTTGTCGCGAATATGCCAAACGTAACTGGGTATTACAACTTCATTACGGTGTAAAGCGTGATAACAATGTGAAGATGTTCAACCGCTTAGGCCCCGATACCGGCTATGACTGCATTAAGAATGAAACTTCCGCTGCAGAGCTTGCTGATTTCTTGAACGCTCTGGAAATCACAGACTCCCTGCCCAAGACCATTATCTATAGCTTAAACCCTGTAGATAACGCATATATCGGAACAATTTTAGGATGTTTCCAGAATTCCGAAGCCGTTGCCAAAATCCAACAGGGTTCCGCATGGTGGTTTAACGATCACAAAGTCGGAATGCAGGACCAGATGGCTTCCCTTGCAAGTTTAGGCAGCCTTTCCGGCTTTGTAGGAATGTTGACAGACTCAAGAAGTTTCCTCTCCTACACCCGCCACGAGTATTTCCGCAGAATCCTCTGCAATTACATCGGCACGCTGGTAGAGAACGGCGAATTCCCTGAAGACTATGATATCCTTTGTGAAATTGTCAAAGACATCTCATATTACAACGCAGTAAGATATTTTAAATTTTCATTATAAAACGGAGGTAACCCATGAACAAAATTGTTGAAGAACTCAGTAAAATCGGTATTGTACCCGTAATCGCAATTGACGACGCTGCTGACGCAGTGCCTTTAGCCAAAGCTTTAATGGCAGGCGGACTTCCCTGTGCAGAAATCACTTTCCGAACAGCCGCTGCTGAAGAAAGCATCCGCTTAATGGCAGAAGCCTGCCCCGATATGTTGGTTGGCGCCGGCACCGTTCTTACCACAGAACAGGTTGACAAGGCAATTAATGCAGGCTCTAAATTCATTGTTAGCCCCGGCTTAAATCCTGAAATCGTAAAATACTGCCAGTCAAAGGGTGTGCCCGTACTTCCCGGTTGCAGTAACCCTTCCGACATCGAAATGGCACTTTCTTTAGGTTTAACAGAAGTGAAATTCTTCCCTGCAGAAGCAGCAGGCGGTCTTAATATGATTAAGGCAATGTCCGCTCCTTACGGCAATGTCAAATTCATGCCCACCGGCGGTATTAACGCAAAGAACCTTACCGATTATCTTGATTTTGATAAAATCCTCGCTTGTGGCGGTACCTACATGGTAACCAAAGATATGATTGCAAACAAAGAATTTGATAAAATCGAGCAGATGACTCGCGAAGCCGTAAAAGCAATGTTAGGCTTTGAAATCCGTCACGTTGGCATCAACGCTGAAAACGAAGAAGAAGCCGTTGGCATTGCCACCCTGATTGCAAATATGTTTGGCTTCCCCATAAAGATCGGCAACTCTTCCGTTTTTGCCGGAACTGCCGTAGAAGTTATGAAAGAAAAGTATCTTGGAACCCACGGCCACATCGCCATCGGTACCAGATATATTGAACGTGCCATTTATCATTTAGAACGCCAAGGCGTTGTTTTCGATTACGATACTGTTAAAACTGACGCCAAGGGCAAGAAAACTGCAATTTATATGAAGGGTGAATTCGGCGGTTTCGCACTTCACCTCGTACAGCATAAATAAGCTTTCATTCATTCCTTTTAAACTTTTTATAAACTACACAAAGAAACAGGTAGCCGTTATTGACTACCTGTTTCTTTATTTTATGGCTGTGGTGCCATCTGTATCAAATCTTCTTTCGTATAAATTGGTGCCTCATATAAGCCATCATATCCACTGATATAAACCTTATTCTGCTCTGTATCCACTGTCACCATATTCGGAATAAACATTACTTTTTTATAATCTGCCGAAAGCACATATCCGCCACCTATGCAGGAAACGAAAGTATACTCCTTTGTCGTACCTTCATCATCTACAATGAATTCTCCTTTGTCCAAATACCCCGTCAACGTATTGCCGTCTTCGATTCTATAAGTCAAATCCTCATAGATGGAATAAATAACAATATCACCATTGTAATATGTGGCAAACGCCATCATCTCGTTATCATCCGTAAACAATGAATACACATAATTTGCATTTTCCAAATTATACTCTTTGGCCCGAGTCTGAGCCTCTTGGTTGTAAAAGCACACCGGTTCCGGAATCTCCACCTCATCTTCCGTAAGAACAATTTTTTCCGCGCGTTGTTTGGTATATGCCGTAATATGATTATCATTTTCTTCCACAACAAGAATTTCATATGGTGTTACAACATACAACATATTATCTTCCGTTTTACAGTCAAAACTCCGACTAAGATCCATGGGATAACTAACTGTTGGATCTGCTATCAAATACGTTCCGTCTTCGCAATAAATATCAAAAGCAATGCTACCATCTGTGCTATATGCCTCTATAACGGGCGAACTTGTTGCCATTTTACAAATAATTTCGCCATTATCCATATCCAACAGACGCAAATCCTGATCTGTTACCACAAGCAATGCATTTCCTGCATCCGATTCAGGTAAACATATCATTTTTGTAAAACAGCTTAATTGCTTGTCTTCCCATATAATTGCACCGGTATTAATATCTGCTGCACATACATAGCAGAAGGATTCCGTGGGCGAGTCCGAAGAATTGTACCCGGCAAGAATATATGCTGTATTTCCTTTGACTGCAATGTCATCCACTGCGTTAATGTCTTTCAATATAAGTGAAGATTTCATTTCCATTGTATTACAATCTGCAAAGTAAACTTCGTACAAATCTTCTTCTATACCAATATCATATGCCCATGATAGAACACCCTCCGTATTCACCGAAACACCAAAGGGCATTCCTCCGCCCTCGCCTTCCGGTGCGCGTCCGAGACATTCCAACGTAACAGCATCATAAACCAAAAAACCGCCAAATAACCGCCCGGCAATCAGATACTTTCCTGTCGGGTCCGTATATACCGCACTGAAATGATCTTCTTCCAAAGTTTTGATAATTTCTCTCTTCCCGATATCATATATTTTTACTTCAGAAGACGCATTCCAGAACGCAAAACGATTTTCTGCAAGAAATACATAACCATCCTTATAGCTGGTTCCTTCTCCACCCGAAGGCAGTTCAAAAATCTTACTCCGGGTTGCTAAGTCATACAATTCCAAAGTACCCGTATCATCATAAACAGCAAGGGTATTGCCATCTTTTGAAACACTGATATCACGCACAATTCCCAATGTTTCAATCTGATATTGCGGAGAAAAAGCAACGCCCAAATCATATGCACGCAAGCTTTGTGTTAACGCAAAATGTGCTTCCTCTGTATAAGGCATTGTCAAAACTTCATATTGCGTCATTGCCATAGTTGCAGATTCAATCGCAGCTTCTCTGTTACCCTCATCCAAATATTGTAACGCCTGGTTTGCAAGACTTTTTGCCTGTTCAACCTTCATTAATTCATTCTGCTCACTTAAATTATCCGACAAACTTTGAATTGTCTGATTTTTACGGTTCAATTGCAAGGCTACACCTACCGAAACCGCAGCAATTATCAAACAAATGAACGCCCACAGCGTCATACGGCGCATATTCCGTTTATGTTCCTGCTCCTTATGCCTCTGACGCAAATCATCGAAATTCAAATGAAACATTGCCGCAAGAATACGAAGTAACTCGATGTCCATATTTTTAAGAATATCTTTTTTATTCTTACCGCGAACATCTGCTGCCAGGGGTTCTACCGGCACCTTCACTTCCTCTACGCTACCATCCCCCTTGGTAACCGTTTTGGTCTCAAACAGAAGTTCATCAGGAAAAGATTCTGACGGCTCACCCTCAACTAACACAGCCAATACTTTTTGGCGACCGCGCAACTTCACAAAAGTCTCAATTTCTTTTTTACACCAAACAGACTCACGAAGTCTCGGCGAACAAATCACAATTAACCAATCGCTGTTGTGCAAAGCTGACATAATCGGATCATTTAAATCACTGGTTAAAGGCAATTCCTCCTGATCGCGAAAAACTCTCTCAATTTTATTTTTCATGCCCTGACGTTTCTTTGCAACATCCGCAGGCATACGATAGGCTTCTAATTTTTTATGAAGGTTCTCCGCTACAAACTTATCCAGCTCCGTATGTCTGTAACTGATAAAAGCATCGTAATGCAGTTGTGACGGCTTTACTTCCGCCCCTTGTACTGTCTTATTTTCTTCCATTTTATCTTCACTTTCCTTCATAAAATATAATTACTGCTCTCCTGCAATTTGTAATAATTCTTCAGTGGTGTATAGGGGAGCTTCATATTCCCTACTGTACCAGCTTAGGTATATTTTCCGGTTCTCCAAATCGATATGACGCACACCCTCAATATACATAATAGGTTGCATTTCGGGATCGAATACATAACAACCTTCATAACCATATATGTAGGTATTCTGTTTTTCATCTTTGCCGACATACCACTCTAATTTAGGAATATTGGGTATGGTATTGATTTTTTTGCCTGTCAGTACATCTACAACCACCAAATCACGATTGGCATAAAAGAGAAAACATTGTTCCCCGTTATCACTATACATTACACGCTCAACAAGCTCCGAATTCGCTAATCCCAAGGACTCTGCGATGCCCTGCTCGTCCATACCGTCTTTACCGCCAAAATAAATATCTTCCGGTAATTCATGCTGCATCTCAATTTCGGTAACATCAGGTCCGCACTCCTGCGTATATACAGTGAGATAATCATCTTCCTGTGCCAAAATCACAATGCCATACTCCGTATATAACGCATCCTTGTTACCAATCGTTCTGCATTCAAAGCGACCGGTAGTATCAATCATTTCATTATAATCCGTTCCCAAGTTTACGATTTGCCCATCTTCACAAAGAAGGCGGAATGTATTCTCATCCTCAAATGCTTTTACATTTAATGCTTCTGACGGAATCGGGGCCGTAATGGTCATACTGCCGTTTTGCATATTATAAAGAGTTGCTGTGGCATCTGTAACAAGCATAAGATCCGTTGCGCCTTCGCTTATCGGTAATTCAATGCTTCGTGCCATAAAACCGGTCTGTGTCTGTTCCCACAGTTTCTCGCCTGTTGTTGTATCAATCGCAAGCAACTTCGAATCCCAATAATTTGCATAGCCTTCGCCCTGTAATCGAACCGCAATATAGGCAATTCCTGCGTTATATTTTACATCGGTTACAGTTCCTTCCTCTATCGCATAAGAAGACATCTCCTCGCAGGATTTTAAATCAATAAAATGTATTACGCGACTTTCATTTTCTTCCGTGGTACACATAAAGATTCCGCCATTACCGATATCCTGCCAAACTGTAGTTTGTACAAAACCCGACATTCTGTCAATCTGTCCGCACGCTTCAAAAGTCTCACTATCGTAAACGTGATAATTATTATAGTCATCGGTCAGTATCAAATATTCGCCATCCGTACTGCAATAAAGCAACGTGCCGCTAAAGTCAATTTCCTTTATTACCTTACGTTTATCAATATCGTAAATGAAGGCAACTTTAGTAAAATCTTCTTTTCTTGCAGAATAAACGAAATACTGCCCGCCAAGGAAACCGTAATTATCGCCTCCACCAACTTTATAAGAATCATTTACTAGCTCAAGTACTCTTTCTCTATTTTCCACATCATAGATGGTGAGTGTACCTACAGAATCACAAATTGCCAATGTATCTTTATCCGGGCTCATTTCGATGCTGCGAATCATCCCCGGCACCTCAATTTGATATTCCGCCCTGTATACCTGTCCGATATCATACACACGCAGACTGCTTAACAGCGCCATCTGCCCCTCGGCAGTTACCGGCATAGTGACACCCTGATATTCTGTCAAAGACATGACCGCCGTCTCTTTGGCGCTTTCCCTGTCCCCGGTACTCATATACTGTTTGGATAAGTCCGCCAGTAGCAATGCCTGATTATAAGCCAAGGCTTCGTTCTGCGCTGAAATTTCAGAAGACTGTTCCATAATCTCCTGCGCCTGCACTTCAATCTTCGCTTTCTGATTTTGAATATGAAATGCCGTAATCATAAAATAAATACCAAAACACAAGCCTGCTGCAGCCGCAATGACAGAAGCAGTCATGACACGTTTCAACCGCTGTTCGCGGTGTCTCTGGCGCAATTCATCGAAAGGAACACCGAACATAGCAGCAAGAAGACGAAGCTTCTCTGTTTTCATCTTTGCAAGGATATCTTTATGACTGTTGCCACGCACATCTGCTGCCAAAGGCTCTAACGGCACACGCACTTCTTCTACACTTCCGTCCGGTAAAACCTTTTCTTCCATACGATATAAAAGCTGCTCCGGAAAGGACTCCTTCGGATCACCTTCTACCAATACGGTAAGAATATGCTGTTTTCCGTGAAACTTGATAAAAGTCTCAATCTCTTTCTTGCACATAATTGACTCTTTATAACGGGGTGAACAAATAACAATCAACCACTCCGAGTCTTTTAAAGCATCCACGAGTGTTTGCTCTAAATCATCTGTCAAAGGAAGTTCTTCCTGGTCGCGGAATACCCTGTCAATTTTTCTTTTTAAATTTTTATTCCCTTTTAGGACAGTTTTAGGCAGACGAAATGCCTCCAACTGCCTGTGCAGGTTCTCTGCCACAAACTTGTCGGTTTCCGTATGCCTATAACTGATAAATGCATCATAATGATATGTTTGCTTCGCCATAAAATCCCCAATATGCGTAATGCGTGCCGTTTCCGGCACGCTTACTTAATTTCATAATTATCCATTATATACTTCCGCAATCTCCAGCAAATCCTCCAAAGAATAAAGAGGTGCTTCGTAATTGCTGTTAATCCAGTTCAGATATACCTTTTGATTCTCAATGTCCACGTCCTTGGCATGTTCAATCCACATAACAGGCTTCATATCTTTGTTTAATACGTACACACCATAGTATCCGCTTAAATAGGTATTTCCTTCACCGTCCGTTCCGATGCACAATTCCGTACTGTATGCATCTTCAATGGTATTAATAACCGCTTTCTTTTCTACATCACAAATAACCAGACGACGGTCCCAGTAAGAGATGAAACAATACTTTCCGTCAGGACTGTAATACAATTCTAAAACATAGTTTGCATCTTCCAAGTGGAAAGACTGTGCAATCTGCTGTGCTTCTTCACCGATAATAATTTCAACCTCGGGAAGTTCTACCTTTTGTTCAATCTCTTTAATATTAGGTCCCTGCTCATAGGTATAAACTGTCATTTTATTATCATTGTAAGGTACAACCGCAATACCGTAACCGGAATTATTAATATACGAGTGGTTTGACGTTTTACATTCAAACTTATAGCTCATATCCATAACCTGCTTTAAATCAGTGCGCACATATAACAACTCACCACTCTTTGTAAATAAAGTAAAATCATTACTTCCCGTATAAAGATTAATGTCAATTATATAATCACCGGTAGTACAATCCATCGTGATTTCACCGGTCTTAAGGTCTAATAAAAATACACTTTCACTGGTGGTTAAAAGCAAATCCGTCGCATCGTCACAAATGGGCACAGCCAACCCATCTACCCAGCAATCCTTCTGCACATTTTCCCAAATTACGTTCCCGCTTTGTGCATCAATTGCCATCACATAAGTATCCGCATTTTCATACAGCTCATCATACTCACCAAGTGCAACATATGCTACTCCATCACGGAATTCCACATCCTGTACTTTTTTATAACCCAAATCCATGCTTGATAAAACTTCCATCGTCTTCAAGTCAATAAAATACAAATCATAGAGTTCTCTCTCTGTTACGTCATCCGTAGGTCTTGAATATCCGCAGACCAAAATACCATCTTCTGAAATATATGGTCCATCTATATAAAAACCTGTTTCAAGTTTCGGCGTAGTACCCAATGTTTCATATGTATTTCCATCAATAATCATAAAATTGGAGCCCCATTGCTCAACCGCAATATAATTACCACCGTTTCCTGCAGTAATTTCACTCCCCTGATCCAAAGGAATCTCCTTAATCATTTCCTTTGTGGACAAATCCATAACGCAAAGTACATTATCCTTATTCAGATATGCGAAACGGGTATCATCCACAAAGGTAAAACCATAATCTCCCAAAGTATCATATATATTAGGATTAATAATTCTGATGATTTCTTTCTGCGCTATATCAAACAGGGTGATTGCACCGGTATCGTCATAAACAGCAAGGGTATCACAATCCGGGGACTGTTTCACACTCTCAACACGCCCCGAGAATTCCACCTGATATTCCGCCTTAGCAGACACGCCGATATCGTACGCACGAAGACTTTCATTCAATGCATAATGTGCTTCCGGCGTATACGGCAGGTCAATGCCATCGCTCTCTGTCAGTGCCTCAGTAGCAGTCACAACGGCACTGTTACGATCTCCATTGTTTAAGTACTGCTCTGATAACTCAGCCAGGGACAAAGCCTGTCTTAATGCAAGTTCATCATTCTGTTGCTGAATCTCTATTGCCTGGGCCGCAATCTGCAGTTTCTGACTGTTAATACGTAATGCCGTAATCGTACTGTAAAGACCAAAGCCAAAGAAAATTGCGCCTGCAATTAACGATGCCGCCATTATACGGCGCATCTTCTGTTCACGGTGTCTCTGACGGATATCGTCATAATTTAAGTGAAACATTCCTGCGCACAAACGCATAGTCTCTGTTTTGATAAGTTTTTTTACTTCTTTTTTATCTTTACCGCGCACATCCGCAGCCAAGGGCTCTACCGGTATTCTAACTTCTTCAATTGTACCGTCCGCACGGGGATGCTTTTCCACACGGAATAAAAGTTCGTCCGGGAAAGACTGTAGCGGTTCTCCCTCGATAATAACTGCCATTACATGCTCACGACCGCGTAAGGCCACAAAGGTCTCGATTTCCTTTTTACACCATAGGGATTCGCGAAGTCTCGGTGAACAAATTACAATCAGATACTCACTGCTGTGCAACGCCTCCATAATGGGGTCATTTAAGTTACTGGTGATAGGCAGTTCTTCCTTATCTCGAAATACTCTTTCAATCTTATTCTTTTGTCCGGGACGCTTCTTTGCCACACTTCGCGGCAAACGGAAAGACTCCAATTCCCTATGAAGATTCTCTGCTACAAATTTATCCAAATCCGTATGTCTGTAACTAATAAACGCATCATACTTAAATTTCTTTTCCATCATTTTTCTCCTCTTAGATGCATAGACAATTCATATCACATCTTTCGATTGCATTTTAAAATGCAACCGCTTTATCCTTCGCACTCTGCATAGGTTTTTGCAAAAATGTTTTTGTTAATCAAATAAACATCGTGCAAATCATCACATCTTACTGCTAAATAGTCGCCTGTTCTTCCGCGATAATATTTGCCCCACAACGTAAAAACTTTCACGTCGCCCACAACAGGCTTTGCATAAATACGTGCCTGCCCTGTAGGAATACAGGTCTTAGCATATGATGTAATGGCCGTATTTTCACCGGTAAGACAATTTCGAATGGTAGGAATGTACTGTGCATCCACCACATCACGCTCGAAACAATATTCACGGTCTGATTTCTCATAAGAATGATTGAATTTCTCCTCCTTAATCGGGTAAACTTCACCATCCACACCAATCATAATGTAATCTTTTTCGGTCACCTTAATAATATCCGTATCGCCTTCCATGGTTCTTACAATAATAGGTGTTCCGATGGGTACCACTTCATCTGCTTTCACATAGCCGATAGGCGTTTTTAATTTCTCGTACAATTTAAACTCAGCCAAATCCGCTTCGTACTCTTTGGCGTATATTAATTCAAAACCTTCGTGGTATTCTACCATACGTTCTTTGAAATATTCTTCCGGTAATTTGTTGCCGAATTTCTTGGCATACTTTTTCTTACTGATAAAACCGCCGGCCTTCTCGTAATGACCACCGCCGGAACCGATGCCCTCTGTCAAAAAGCTTGCCAATTCGCTGGCATTTACTTCCTGCACACAGCTGCGTACTGATATTTTATATCCTTCAGAATTTTCATTGAAAACGACGCTGGTTTCCATTTTATCTACCTGAAGAAGAAAGTCGTTAATCAAACCTAAAATATTCGGGTCGCAGGGCTGCGAACGCACCACCGCAAATTTGTAATGATCATCATAAAAATAATCGCGCATTGCAATGCCTGCAATATCCAACTCTTCCAGGGAAATATTGGAATTACGGAAGGTTGTAACCAAAGACTGCTTAAAAGGTAACATATCCCTGGCATCTCGGTCCGTAGGATTGAAAATTTCCGAAAACTGGTTCGTATCCGTATAAAGTCCGTAATACAAAGCGGTTCCCAAGCCATTTTCATCCGTCACTTCATATCCGGCTTCAAGAAGCATCTGCCAGACAAGAGTAGAACAACTGCCAAGCCCTGAATGAATTCTTGTCAGTTCCACATCTTCAATTTCTCTCTGATGATGATCGATAATCGCAATTGCATCCGCATTCATACGTGTAACATTTCCCGCACCGTACTGACAATCCGCGGTAATTAAAAGTCCGTGACGGTACACCGGTTCTTCTCCCGCAGGTATGTACTCAACAGGAATTTTTAACATATCGCGCATCAGCACAAGATTCGATTTCTGAATCTGATTACGTCCGCTGTATACTAAACTTACATCTTTTCCTTTGCTCTGAAAATAGCAATACAAACCATACCCTGACGCGATGGCATCCGCATCCGGATTATCATGGCACTGAATGGTAATGGGATTGTAACCATCCAAATCCTCCAGCCACAATTCCGTTCTTGTCTCTTTTAAATCCATATTCTGCTTACTCTCCTAATGCGTTGTAGTCGGTATTCTTGACATATAACTTACTGGGTCTGTGAGCCTCGCCCGATGTAGATTCCTCCGTCTCAAGCACCATTGGACTCACTTTCTTACGGAAGTTTGCTTTATACAAAGGCTTATCCATAAGAATTTCATATACCTTCTGCAACTTCGGCAAGGTAAATTTCTCTGACATAAAATTAAACGCAATGTCAGAATAAGCCGCAGCCTTATTTTTAATGCGGGTTCTTGCATAAGAAATAATTTCCTTATGGTCAAAAGCCAATTCTTTATCCGCTGCCATAAGCTCCTCTACCGGATACAAATAGTCACGGATATTACCGTTTGCAGACTTAGCGCATAACTGGTCAATGGATACCAATGCCATATAGGAAACCGAAATAATACGCATACGCGGGTCTCTCTTTACATCGCCCCATGTGTACAACTGCTCAAAATACATATCCTTCAAACCGGTCTCTTCTTTTACGCCACGCTTTACGGCATCTTCTAAGCTCTCATCAATTCCCACAAAAACACCCGGCAACGCAAGACACCCTTTATAAGGGAATTCGCTACGCTCTACCATAACCACTTTCAAGGTATCTTCTTCAATTGTAAAAATCAGTACGTCCACTGCCACGGAAGGCTTTTCAAACATGGAACTGTCATACTGCTGTAAAAATTCTTTTTCTTCTGATGTTGTCTTTTTCATACATTACCCCGTCTCTTAGTATAATAGCACTACTTTACTACTATAAATGATAGTATTTTGCACATACTTTGTCAATAAAAAAGCGTGAAAATTTGGTGATTTCACGCCTTTTATTCTGCTGTTTATTTTATGTTCTGCATACCGTTATAATTTGACACATTTGCATTGTTGATTGCCGGTTTTCTCATATAAATCCACCAGTATACGGGGAATGCCATCATCTGAAATGTCAAGAAGGCACCACACCACATAGAACGGTATGTAATATCAATTTGCTGATTCTTAAAAGCAAAAATGCTAAACACAATCATATCCGCGATATCTACTGCGGCAAAAATAAAAATGAACACCCAAATTGAGAGCAAGAAAAGCACCGCCAGCAAATTTGTGAACTCTTCCGGAGCTTTCATCATACCCAAGACAAAAAGCATCAAAAGAACCAATAACGGAATCAGGAAACATCCGATTAATATTGCAATAGGCGCAAAGGCCAACACTCCGGTCCAAAATCTCTTCATTTTATAATTCTCCTAAATTTTCGCTTTGTAATATGCAGTTTTTCCTGCTTTTACCTATAACACTGTCTTTATTCACAAAAGGTTGCACAAATGTTGAAATTCATAAATTAATTGTGATAGCTTTCTCTTATTTTTTATATTAAAATTGTATTGATAAGTCTTTATAAAAAGTAACTTTCAATTTATCCTTATTTTGTATTGATCGTTGAAAATAAAACCAAATATAAAATATTACAACGGAGATGACTGTATGAACACATTAAAATTATCCCCTGAAGAAATTCTCGCACAAATGACTTTAGAAGAAAAAGCCACCTTGGTAAACGGCGCATCATTCTTTGGCATGGCAGGATTGGAACGCTTTGATATTTCTGCCCTTCAGCTGTTAGACGGAGGGACAGGAATGAACTTTGAACAGCTTTTTGGCGATCTGTATTCCCGTGCCGAGAAGGAAACCAACAGCACAAACGGAATGGTAGGCTCTACTGTGCTGACTCATGTGATCGATTGGTATTATGAACCGGAGAAATTAACAGAAGAAGAATTGGAAGTGCGCAGTTGGATTGAAGAACAATTGCGCGCCCGCACCGGACGCGACTATGCGCCCGGCTGTTTTCCGCCTGGCATTTTACTTGGGGCAACTTTTAACCCTGATGTAGTAAAAACCGTGGGCGAAGCCTTAGGGGCAGAAGCCCGTCTCTTTGGTGTGCATATCCTTTTGGGTAGCCCTAATGTAAACATCCACAGAGACCCTTTAAACGGCCGTCTCTTTGAAGGCTATTCGGAAGACCCCTGCCTGGTATCCACCCTTGCGCCGGAACTGGTAAAAGGCGTGCAGAAATTCAAGGTAGCCGCCAACGTAAAACACTTTGCGGCCAACAATCAGGAAACCAACCGCGTGGGCATTAATGAAACCATTTCGGAACGTGCCCTGCAGGAAATCTATTATCCCGGTTTTAAGGCCTGCGTACAGGAAGGCAAGGTCGAAACCGTTATGAGCGCATACAATCGCATTAATGGTGTTCCCTGCACGGAAAGCTACAAATTATTGACGGAAGAATTGCGTGAGAAATGGGGCTTTGAAGGTACAGTTTTATCAGACTGGGGGGCAGTTTATCATCCGGTGGAAGCACTTCAGGCAGGAAATGACTTGGCAATGCCGGGACCTTTGCCCGCAGAACCTATTATCGAGGCTGTAAATGATGGTCGATTGTCTATGGAAGTTCTTGACAAGGCAGTACTTCGCTTATTAAAGACCATTGCATATTGCTTGGATAATCCTTACAAAAATGTAGATTCCGTAAGCATCGGAGAAACAGAAATCCCTATGTGGGCTGTGAACACCTGTGGCGATGGTGCACCTGACTTAGACGCAATCTATGAAGCCACCACTGCTGCCGCTTACGAAAGCGCGGCGGAGGGTATTGTTCTCTTAAAAAATAACGATGCCTATCCGCTGGGGGTAGAAGAAAGAATCCTTCTTACCGGCAGTGAAAACTTCCTAACCTGTGGTACAGGCAGCGCCGGAATTACCACAAACCGCAATACTTCTTTCGAGGAATGCATCGGCGGAACCTATGTAGGATATGACTATGACTTTGAAGCATATTGTAAGCAAGTGCGTAATGTACACATTATTTTGACCGCCACAGTCAGCGGTATGGAGGGCAACGACAGACCGCATATGCGAATTGCCGAAGCAGATGATTTGGCATTACGACAGCTCATTGATTTCAAGAAAGAATATGGCTGTAAACTATCTCTTGTATTGAACGTTTGCGGACCCGTAGACCTTCGCGATTACGAAGCAGATTTGGATGCCATCTGGTGCGTATTCCTCCCCGGTATGGAAGGCGCCCACGCGTTGGCAGATTTAATGCTTGGCAAAAGAACACCTTCCGGCAAACTTCCCATCACCTTCCCGAAGCGTTACGAAGATACGCCCACCTTCTTAAACTTCCCCGGTGAAGGCTATGAAGTGAATTACGGCGAAGGTATTTATGTGGGCTACCGTTATTATGATAAAAAGAAAGTGGCACCCGCCTACCCGTTTGGCTACGGACTTTCCTATACGACTTTTAAAATCGAAAATTGCAAGACCGATAAAGAAGAATTTGAAGATGAACTGAATATAAGCCTGACCGTTACCAACACAGGTAGCTTCCCCGGCGCGGAAGTCATTCAGTTATATATTTCTGATGAAACTTCTATGCTACCGAAACCTGTGAAAGAATTAAAGAAATTCAGAAAAGTATTTTTACAGCCCGGCGAAAGCAAGGACATTACTTTTAAACTTACAAAGAAAGATTTTATGTCCTTTGATATGGATTATAACGAATGGCTGGCGGAAGAAGGTTACTATCATATTTTGATTGCAACCTCAAGCGCAGAAACTGATATCAAGGGGGATATCCGGGTATATCTGGATACCCGCTCCCCTTACTCTTACGGTCTTACCTCTACGGTTAAAACAATCTTTGAAAAGGAACCGTTAAAAGAAGCACTTTTTACACTGTGGAATGAAATGGGGTGGGATATGCAGATTATTGCAAGCAATTACCAGTACACACCCAACCGCACCGTAGAACAAATAATGCCCGCCGCTCCCAGCGAGAGCAGCAGGCAAAGTTTCTTAGCAAAGGTTGAAAAAGTGCGCCATTAAATATTCTTTCACTTCAATCAGGGATGGAAGGATGTGTTCAGACAGTTCTTCCATCTCTTTATTTGGCGATAACATATCCGGCACCATCAACGGGCGCATATTCGCGCTATGCGCCGCCTTGATTCCATTGTAGGAATCTTCTATGACATAACAGCGTTCCGGCGCAATTTGAAGGCATTCCGCAGCTTTTAAGAAGATGTCCGGCGCCGGTTTACTCCTTTTAACCATATCGCCGCAGATAACCGCGTCGAAATAATCTAATAAACCGGCATCCCTAAGTTCCTGCTTCACCACCGCTTCTCTTGTGGAAGAAGCAAGGGCAATGCGGATGTCGTTTTCTTTTAAAAATTCTAAAAGTTCTTTGATTCCCGTCTTCATAGGAAGTCTGCCTTCCCCGTAACGGGAGTGGAACAACGCGGACATTTCAGCCTTGTATTCGTCATAAGGGAAGTCCTGCCCGTAGCGAAGCTTCATCTTCTCTCGGGTAGCGGTTGCATTAATGCCGACACACTCCGCACAGGCCTCTGCAATATTCGGAATATTGTACTTGGCAGCAGTTTCTTCCCAGCATTCCACTACCAGTCTCTCGGAATCAAAGATAACTCCGTCCATGTCAAAAATCACTGCATCAAAATCACGTTGGATCATAGTGGGCTCCTCATACAAAATATCTTCCCCATAAAATTAATTCTCTTCTTAAAAATAACTATAGCAATGTTTGAAATGCATTATAAACTATCCGTATATATAATCTCCATATTAGGATAATTCTCCTGCAGATACCTACTCAATTCATCTGTAATCCATATCGGATTAATAATAAAGCATAAATCTTCCCCTTTGTTATGAGCTTCTTGTAATGTATCTGCTCCGCAAAGTTTATTTATTTTTTCATACCATAGCGGACTTTCGGCCACCCAATGACCTGCCAAAACAACATTTCCAATACCATCGCAATTTGCCGAAGTTATTTGCTCTTGTCCAAATACCTGTGTTACATATACGCTATATGTATATGTATCTAATATATATATCTGTTCCAAATCTTGATTGCAATAGTCTAATGTATCTTTCCAAAGCTCGTATTGTGCCGACTTATCAGCATAATTCCCCGGTAATGCAATATCAGATTCAAAGAACTGTACTTTGTTTATCGTCGCATATAATATAACAGAAAAGATAACAATATACATTACAACATCCAGTTTTTTTAACCTAAAATTCTGCAACTCAACAAATATTATTCCAAGCAATAGCAAAAATTCGGTCAAATACAATCCGTGTGTCACGCGCTCCAATATTCGACCTTGCCACAAAAGATATCCCCAGCATACCATATGAGATATCATAATTAAAATCAACAAAACCAACTTAGAATATTGTTTATTAATCACAATGCATGCCGCACATATCATAATTAATATTATAAACACGTACATATATGGTGCATCTGTAAATTCCATCAACCTTGTTACCACATCCAGCATAATAACTTTTATATAATATATTGAATATCGGTAACTAACAAATTGCTCTTTATAATCTCTAATATCTTTCATAACAGACAAATTATACTTTTCTGAAAGCATAAAATTCCAAGTTCTTAACGTCGCCACATCTGCTTCAGACAATCCTATTTCCGTATAATATCCTATGCTTTCATCATATGTAGGAATTGTCCCATAATCATAAATTGCCGATCGCGTTTCAACGTACTCTTTATAATATTTCCATTCTTCACTATCATACGTATGCATATGAATAACATAGGTCAAACCACATACCGTAAATAAAATAACAAACAAACTAACAAAACCCCAAATTTGCTTTTTTAATCTTTTTAACTCCATTCCCAAACAATATATAATAATTATTGTCCCCCAGAAGATTGTTATATATATTATTGCATCCCATCTTGTTATTACAGATATCGTTCCAAACACAAATAAACCTACAAAACCAAATAATACTCTTTTCTGAATTACTAGATTATCTTCTTGCTCTCTTTTATAAGTCATTACAAAAAACACTCCTGCGCATAAAAGAAAAGGAAGTAGCAACAAGGCCATATCCTTCCGTATACAAAATGCAAAATAATAACAAATCATTGCAGGAACACTCTTAAAAATCACGTTACCTTTACTATTAACAAAATTTGTTGTTGCCGTCAAAAACACAGCCGTCGCCCCTAACATTCCACTTACCGCAGTAAAAGTCAGAATTACATTTTCCGGTAACATCACTCCCGCCATCAATAAAAAAGTTAAAATCATATACATATATTGCTTCTTTGGGCAAACAATAATTTCTGTCGTTCTTACAATACACGCGTATACACAACCCATTTGGCAAAGCCACAAAAAACAACCATACCAATGAAAATCCGGTAAAATGCAGTATAATTTACTCAACACCCACGATAATGGATACATATGAAACCAGGTATGTCCATCTGGTGTTCCCGTGCATAATCCGGATAGGATTTCCTCCATAGCAGGATCATCATTATTATAGTATAAAAAATCATAGCGCAACGAAAGAATAATAGCATAAACTAAAACTACTATCGCTAATATAATATAATTCCACTTTCGTTCTTTTTTCATTACTAATCGCAGACAATTCTTCATAATAACCTCTACATCCATTGTTCTGTTTGAAGAATAAACGCATCCTTTTCCATTCTAAATACAATATCAAAGAATTTCCCTGGCGTAAACTGAATTATCACTAGTAATATTAGAATTACACCTATCAAAAACAACACTTTAAAGCTCTTTCTCTTATCCATTATGATATTTTTGATATCCTTTACAAATTCAATTAATCCTTGCGCCACGAATGGAATCAGCAAAACATAGAATATTAAAACATATTGACTTTTTGCTTCAACTAATATATGTAAAAGAAAACCACCTATAACACATACTTGTATAAATAATTCTTGAACGTTAAATTTTTTCCACCTATGATATATATACGATAAATTAGAAAACAAAAAAAATGACTGCAACCAATTTGCAATACTACACAAAATACGCGTTCCATCCCCGTACAGCAAAAATTCTACTAACGGTGCCCTTTGAATCAATGAATCTCTAATCTTGTAATACCAAAATCCCTGAAACGTAGGATTATTCCATTGAGATGCGATTTTCTCGGAAAAAAATCTTAATGCGGTGCCCTTATTCATCCAAAAATCAGCAATTCGATATTTTAATTCTCTAATATATATTTCTTGAGCCATATTATAGTCATAATTGACTTGCTCGTATACATTAACAGTAAAGCTATTAAACCACCCATCAGCTAATATATCATTCCCCTGCAGTCCCATCACTATTTGACCAATAAGCGGATATCCTTTCGACAACGTATAGCCTGTCCACAAAAAAACAATAATCTTTATAATAATATCTATAAAAACATAAATCCCCAGCATTACTGCTATTACACCGTAATTTTTCCACCTTTTTGTTTTTAAAAAAGATACAAATAGTATTAATATATATGCAATAAAAAATACTAAACAACTATTTTTTATGTAAGGACATATTGCCAATATACTTGCCGATAAAAATGCATACTTATTTTCAAATGTATTTAAATACTTTACTCCGCACAGTATCCCCAGTGCCGAAAAAAACAATCCTGGAATACTACCATAGCAAAATCCAACATACAACGACAACGGGAAAAAAAGAGCTATCGTTATATACGTTACGTCACCATTTATTTTATTTGAATGGATTTCTTCACTAATTTTCTTAAAAAGCATAAAAATCCCGGACAAAAAAAGAGCATTCATACACTGAAAGGCTAAATAATGATGTTTTCCGAAAATAAATTGAAAGCAATATACTATTAAGACTAAAAAAGTTTGAAAAGGATATCGTTCCAAATATCCACCAGCTTCAAAAATAGAATAATCATTTTCAGCCAAACGTGCTGCACAATCAAAAATATAATATTGATCACTTCCAGGCATCATTTGAGTAATAAAAACCCACACATTAAGCAACAAAAAAAGAAAACTAGGAATAATAACTTTACCTTTTTTTGTAACTATACAACTATACCTTTTCTTTTCACATACAACTGATATCAACGCTATTATGACAGACAACAAAATAATTGTGCCAAAAATCAAAAAGGGGGCATCCTTTACAAAATATGTATACTCATGAAATTGATTAATCTCACTACTTATATAAGCCGTTGAAAATAGACTTAATAAAAACAGATACACTGAAATAAAAGAAAATATTATAATTACAG
>CAZQBM010000047.1:0-1735 GCA_964591945.1 uncultured Lachnospiraceae bacterium
ACACTAATAGTATTATAAAATAATAAATTGTCTCGCAAATGAAAGTAATGTAAATAAATTGTAAATCCCCCCAAAAAGAATGCTGTCAGGCATTTCTTCGGGGGGATTGTTGACATTTTTACTGTTTCTCGAATGCGTCTTTTCCTAATCCGCACCAAGGACATACCCAATCTGCAGGAACTTCTTCCCAAGGTGTGCCGGCAGGAACTCCGTTGTCGGGATCTCCTACAGCAGGATCGTATTCATAAGAGCAAGGGCAAATATATTTTTCCATTTTAATTTCCTCCACAATTTTTAAAAAGATGTGCCAACTCATAGCCACTGCGTGGCTATTTCGTTTCGGGCTGTCGCCCTATAAAAATGTAACAATAGACGCTCCTGCGAGTAAACTCGCGGAGCACTATCATTACATTTTTGCACAGCTTGTAGCTTACGAAAAGTAACGTTTAAGAAGTCCTTCAAATGCCTTACCGTGTCTAGCTTCATCGCGAGCCATTTCATGAACGGTGTCGTGGATTGCATCCAAGTTAGCAGCTTTTGCTCTCTTAGCAAGATCAAACTTACCTGCGGTAGCACCGTTTTCAGCTTCAACTCTCATTTCAAGGTTCTTCTTGGTAGAATCTGTTACAACTTCGCCTAATAATTCAGCAAATTTGGCAGCATGTTCTGCTTCTTCCCAAGCAGCTTTCTCCCAGTAAAGACCGATTTCGGGATAGCCTTCTCTGTGAGCAACTCTTGCCATTGCAAGGTACATACCAACTTCAGTACATTCACCCATATAGTTTGCGCGTAAATCCTCTAAAATATCCTCGCTACAACCTTGCGCAACACCTACAACGTGTTCAGCTGCCCAAATGCGTTCGTTACTTTGTTGCGTAAATTTGGAAGCAGGAACGCCACATTGAGGACATGTATCCGGCGCATTATCTCCTTCGTGTACATAACCGCATATAGAGCAGACAAATTTTTTGCTATCGGCAGTTGACGTGAGATTTTCGTTAACATTAGTAGCGGGTATTTCTGCAGCTTCATTAAAATATTCAAAATCCTCAGCACCGTGTTTGCAAAGTGGGCAAATATAATCTGCGGGAAGTTCTTTACCTTCATAAACATGGCCACAGATTTTGCATTTCCAGCCTTCTTTTGCTACAGGCTTAGGAGCAGCTTTTTTGATGGTAGACTGATAGTAACCATAGGAGCAACATTCGCCGGCAGAAAGAACTTCGCCATCGGTTAATTCGCCGATGAAAAGAGTATGGCTGCCTAAATCATGCGATTCGGTTACTTTTAAGGATAAAACGGCATTGGCATATTTTGTGAGATAGAGTAAGCCATTTTCACTACGTGCCACATCCGTAAAATCAGCAAACTTATTTACATTATACCCTGACTGCATTCCAAAATGCTGAAAGAGAGAGTAAGGTGCATCTGTTGTAATAGATGAAAGATTAAATACACCTGTAGAGAGAATCATATCGTGGGTAAGATTACCTTTAATGGCTGCGATAGATATACGGGTAGGGTTGTTTGCAACCTGTACTGCCGTATTAATGATACAGGCGTTATCACTTCCGTTTTCTCTGGCAGAAAGTAAATATACACCATAGGTGATGTTATATAATGCTTTTGTATTCATAAAACCCCCAATTTTATCTGATGTGCAATATATAAGCAATGCTTACGCCGTGCCAACTCATAGCCGCTATGCGGCTATGAGTTTCGGGCTGTCGCAATG
>CAZQBM010000047.1:1835-18713 GCA_964591945.1 uncultured Lachnospiraceae bacterium
CTTGCGCCGTGCCAACTCATAGCCGCTATGCGGCTATTTCGTTTCGGGCTGTCGCAATGCTTGCGCCGTGCCAACTCATAGCCGCTATGCGGCTATTTCGTTTCGGGCTGTCGCCCTATAAAAATGTAACAATAGACGCTCCTAGGAGTAAACTCGCGGAGCGCTATCATTACATTTTTGCACGGCTTGTAGCTTACGAAAAGTATCTCTTCAAAAGGCCTTCGAATGCCTTACCGTGTCTTGCTTCATCGCGAGCCATTTCATGAACGGTGTCATGGATTGCATCCAAGTTAGCAGCTTTTGCTCTCTTAGCAAGGTCGAACTTACCTGCTGTAGCACCGTTTTCAGCTTCAACTCTCATTTCAAGGTTCTTCTTTGTAGAATCTGTTACAACTTCGCCTAATAATTCAGCAAATTTAGCAGCATGTTCTGCTTCTTCCCAAGCAGCTTTCTCCCAGTAAAGGCCGATTTCAGGATAGCCTTCTCTGTGAGCAACTCTTGCCATTGCAAGGTACATACCAACTTCAGTACATTCACCCATATAGTTTGCGCGGAGGTCTTCAATAATGTCTTCGCTACAACCCTGAGCTACACCTACAACGTGTTCAGCTGCCCAAACTTTTTCCTCGCCCTGCGCTGTAAACTTAGAAGCGGGAACGCCACACTGGGGACACTTCTCGGGTGCTGAATCTCCTTCATGAACATAACCACATACCTGACATACATACTTCATAATCTTAATCTCCTTTGCTTTTTAAAAATTTTACTTTTCTTAGAGTCAATTCTTAAAATTGTCTCTTCTGAATTTGTTAAAAATTAGTACTGCAATTCCTTGCAATCTGAACATCTGCCGTGGAAACAGGCATTGTAGTAATCGATTACCCCGTTAAAATGTTTCTGCGCCTCTGCGCTTAAGGAAACCTGCATATCCATCGGAATGTCCTGTACGCAACTGCAACGGTCGCATACAAAATGATAATGATTTGATACATCTGCGTCGAAACGGTCTGTATTACCATTCACGTGCAATCTCTGGATTTCGCCAACTTCTTCCAGTAGTGCAAGATTACGGTAAACAGTTCCCAGGCTGATATTCGGATGGTTTTCGCGTACTGCGGTGTAAATCTGATCTGCCGTAGGATGGTCCCTTCGAGACATTAAAAAGGTTTTAATAGCTTCTCTTTGTTTACTGTACTTTAGATTCATAGCTGGCCGGGCTCCTTCTCTTAAAGTTATTGTCGATTTAGTCTTTATAAACAATAATAGTAACGATTACTGATATTAGAATATCACATTTTATTAAAAAGTCAATAGGTTTTATGAAAAAAATTATAAAATTTTAAATTACTTTTATAATAATAGAAGAAAAGCGTTATGCAAAAAAACAGGCAAGAAAACTTATTATATATAAGTAAACAAAGATTGAACAAAAGGCCAAAATGTATTATGATAGAAGAGGTGCATTCGTATATAAAATAAGAAAGAATTTGCATACGGTTGGAGGGATTAAATATGAAGAGAATCGGTATGTTAACAAGCGGTGGCGATTGTCAGGCTCTGAATGCGGCAATGCGCGGTGT
Source organism: uncultured Lachnospiraceae bacterium (assembly GCA_964591945.1). Lineage (GTDB taxonomy): Bacteria > Bacillota > Clostridia > Lachnospirales > Lachnospiraceae > UBA3766. The sequence goes on from CAZQBM010000047.1 coordinate 3,416, forward strand.
TGTTAAAACAATGAAGAACAGTAAAGAAGAAGTTGAAATCTACGGATTTTTAGACGGATACAGGGGGCTCATTTACAGTAATTATCGTATGTTACAGAGTTCGGATTTTTCCGGAATTCTTACCAAGGGCGGAACGATTCTCGGTACATCAAGAACACCTTTTAAGACGATTACCGATCCCGACGAGAATGGTTTGGACAAGGTCAAAGCGATGAAACAGAATTACTACAAGTTGAATTTGGACTGTTTGGTAATTCTTGGCGGTAACGGAACCCATAAAACAGCAAACCTTCTTCGTAAGGAAGGTTTGAATGTGGTGACTCTTCCGAAGACCATTGACAATGACTTGTATGGAACCGATATGACTTTCGGTTTCCAGAGTGCGGTGGATATCGCAACGGATTGCATCGATTGCATTCATACTACGGCAGACTCTCACGGCCGTGTATTTATTGTAGAAGTTATGGGCCATAAAGTTGGATGGCTTACATTGAATGCAGGTATGGCTTCCGGTGCGGACATTATTTTAATTCCCGAAATTCCTTATGATATTGATAAGGTAGTGGAAGCAATCGAGAATCGTAAAAAGAACGGTAGCCGTTTTACCATTCTTGCGGTAGCGGAAGGTGCTATTTCCAAAGAAGACGCTAAGTTATCCAAGAAAGAATATAAGAAGAAACTTGAAAACCGCAAGTATCCCAGCGTGGCTTACGAAGTTGCGGCAGAAATCAAAGAAAAGACCGGCGAAGAAGTGCGTGTAACCGTGCCCGGACATACACAAAGAGGCGGAAGCCCCTGTCCTTATGACCGCGTATTTGCATCACGTCTCGGTTCGGAAGCGGCTAAGTTAATTCTCGACGGCGAGTATGGTTTTATGGTTGGTTATAAGAACCGTGAAATCGTTAAAGTTCCCCTTGAGGAAGTTGCAGGTAAATTAAAATATGTATCACCGGATGCAAGCATTGTAAAAGAAGCGAAGATGCTGGGAATCAGTTTCGGTGACTAAAGATATAGAAAGCAGGAAAATAAATGTCATATGTGGCGTTGTATCGTAAATTCCGCCCCGATACCTTTGAAGATGTCAAAGGTCAGGAAGCGATTGTTACGACTTTAAAAAACCAAATAAAGAGTAATCGTGTCGGTCACGCATATCTTTTCTGCGGAACCCGCGGTACCGGTAAAACTACCATCGCCAAAATTATGGCAAAGGCGGTAAACTGCGAGAATCCCGTGGACGGAAGTCCTTGTGGCGAATGTGAAATGTGCAAGAAGATTTCGGCGGCAAACAGTATGAATGTCATTGAAATCGACGCGGCTTCCAACAACGGTGTAGACAATATCCGTGAAATCATTGATGAAGTAACCTATTCGCCTACGGAAGGCAAATATAAGGTCTATATCATTGACGAGGTGCATATGCTTTCGGCAGGTGCTTTCAATGCTTTGTTAAAGACCTTGGAAGAACCTCCCTCTTACGTTATTTTTATACTGGCGACGACGGAGTCTCACAAGATACCGATTACGATTCTTTCAAGATGCCAGAGATACGATTTTAAAAGAATCAGTATTGATACTATCGCGGGAAGAATGAAAGAACTTACGGATAAAGAGCAGGTGGATATTGAAGATGCGGCAGTGCGTTATATCGCTAAGACCGCGGACGGTTCCATGCGTGATGCCTTGAGTCTTTTGGACCAGTGTATTGCGTTCCACTATGGTGAGACCCTTACCTATGAGAAGGCGTTGAACGTATTGGGAGCTGTAGACAGTAGTGTGTTTGCAACCCTTTTGGACAGCGTGATTGATAAAAACATCATCGGTGCCATTTCGCTTTTGGATGAAGTGGTTATGCAGGGTAGGGAACTGCCTCAGTTCATTAATGATTTTACAATGTACTTGCGAAATCTGATGATGGTAAAAAGTGCCGATGTGCCGGCGGAAGTGCTGGAGATTTCCAATGAGGCACTGGCTGTTCTGAAAGCAGAGGCGGAGAAACTGGAGCTGGAAACCATTTTCCGGTATATCAGAATTTTCTCTGAGTTATCCAATCAGATTAAATATGCGACGCAGAAGCGTATTTTAATAGAAGTTGCGATTATTAAATTGTGCAAACCGCAGACTGAATCAAAGCCGGATTCCTGGGGCGACAGAATCAGAGCCTTGGAAGATGCGGTAGAAAATGGTGTTGTGGTAACACAGGCGCCGGCAGGCGACGGGAGCGCGCCGGTAGCAAAGCCGGCAACCAGACCGCAATTGCCCAAGGCAGTACCGGAAGAAGTTAAAAAGATTGCCCAGAACTGGGGACCGATTCTGGATGCTATGGGGCAACCGCTTAAGTCCATTCTTTCCAATGTGCGTTTGAGCTGGGGTGAAGGCAATGTACTTCTGATGGTGGCTGAGAATTTCATCGCATATGAGAAATTAAAAGATGAAGGAAATATGACGACTTTGCGCAATGAGCTGGAAGATTTTATCCAGAAAGAGATTCGAATCGAACTAAAGAAGTTGGAAGACGGTCAGTATTTCGAAGACCATTACGTGGATATTATTAAGTCTTTTAATATGCCGGTGGAAGTGGAAGAGTAGAATTGGATAATTATCCATAAAAGATGAATGCATACAGTTCAAAGCGATGTATGTGCAAATATAAATGATATAAAGGAAATAAAAGGAGGATAGAACCATGGCAAAACGTGGTGGATTTCCCGGAGGCGGAATGCCCGGAAACATGAATAACTTAATGAAGCAGGCGCAGAGAATGCAGCGTCAGATGGAAGAACAGCAGAAAGAAATGGAAACTAAGGAATTTGAAGCTAAGGCAGGCGGCGGTGCGGTTGCAGTGACCGTAACAGGTTCCAGAGAAGTAACTAAGGTTGTTTTAGATCCGGAAGTAGTAGATCCCGATGATATCGAAATGTTACAGGATTTGATTATGGCAGCAACCAACGAAGCACTTCGTATGGTAGATGACGCCAACAATCAGATGATGAGCAAGATGACAGGCGGAATGAATTTGGGAGGACTTCCTTTCTAATGGAGCTGTACAGCGGATATATAGGCAAGTTAATAGAGGAACTGGAGAAACTTCCGGGTATCGGTGCGAAGTCCGCGCAACGTATGGCTTTTCACATTATCAATATGCCGGAGGAGCGTGTAAACCGTCTCGCCAATACTATGATGGAAGCCAAAAGCAAGGTAAGATATTGTAAAGATTGCTGGACTTTGACAGACCGAGAGGTTTGTGGCGTCTGCAGTAATACTGCCAGAGATAAAAGCACCATTATGGTGGTGGAGAACACCAGAGATTTGGCAGCATATGAGAAAACTGGCAAATACAATGGCGTGTATCATGTTTTACACGGTGCAATTTCGCCGATGATTGGTATCGGTCCTGCAGACATACGTCTCAAGGAATTGATTACCCGCTTGGAAGGCGATGTTAATGAAGTGATTATTGCCACGAATTCCAGTTTGGAAGGTGAAACAACGGCAATGTATATCAGCAAGCTGATTAAACCGACAGGTATTAAGGTGACAAGAATTGCCAGTGGTGTGCCTGTAGGCGGTGACTTGGAATACATTGATGAAGTTACGCTTTTGCGTGCTTTGGAAGGGCGTATCGAATTATAAAAGAAATTCTGTAAAATATAATTTTATGGAGCGGAGGATAATATGGGAGTTGCAGTTAAGAATTTCGGCAAAACAGCTGGCGGTGTGGAAACACAGCTTTATATGATTGAAAACAAGAATGGTATGAAGGCCGGCGTAACCAATTTCGGTGCAATTTTGGTAAATTTATTTGTAAAAGGTGCTGACGGCAAAGAGCGTGACGTGGTTCTTGGTTTTGACAGCGTGGAAGGATATTTGGATGACGGGAACTGCTTCGGCGCTACGGTAGGTCCTATTGCAAACCGTACTGCAAATGCGAAGTTTGACATTAACGGCGTAACTTATCAGATGGATGTAAACGACAATGCGAACAATTTACATACCAGTCATACAGAGGGCTTCCAGAAGAGAGTTTGGGACGCAACTTATAATGAAAACAGCGTGACCTTCAGCCTTGTGAAAAAGGATATGGAAATGGGGCACCCCGGCGAAATGAAGGTTTCTGTTACTTATACTTTGACCGATGATGATGAATTACAAATCCATTATCATGCGGATACGGACAAAGAAACTATCATTAATATGACAAATCATACCTACTTTAACTTGGATGGTCATGATTCGGCAGAAATTTATGATGAATTGCTTTGGATGAAGGCGTCTCATTATACCCCTGTTGTGAAAGGTGCAATCCCTACAGGTGAAATTGCACCCGTGGCAGGAACACCTATGGATTTTACAACCGCTAAGAAAGTCGGTCAGGATATTTACTCTGATTTTGAGCAGATTGGCTTGGTTGGCGGATATGACCACAACTGGGTAATCGACGGCGCAAACGGCGAACTTCAGTTGATTGCCAAAGTGGAAGATAAGAAGTCCGGTATTGTAATGGATACTTATACTGACTTACCCGGCGTGCAGTTTTATGCAGGTAACTTTGTTGGCAAGGATATTTGCAAGGGCGGTATTTTGTATGGACCCCGTAAGGGACTTTGCTTAGAAACACAGTACTATCCCAATTCAGCTAACGAAGCAAACTTCCCCAGACCCTTATATGGTCCGGACAAGGCATATGATACCACTACGGTTTATAAATTTTATCTTGCATAAATATGCAAGTATTATACGTCTGTTATAGCAAACGGCGATATTCTTATGATAAAATAAGCCAAATGTGGCAATTGTTATAAAATTGTTGAAACGGAGACACAGTTATGTGGGTAAATGAAGTTGAACAGGAATTAAAAGAACATATCATTCCTTTCTGGGTTGGTATGCAGGATAAAGAGTTCGGCGGTTTTTACGGTATGCTGGATATTGATTTGAATCTTGATAAAAAAGCAACCAAGGGTTGCATTTTAAACAGCCGTATCCTTTGGTTTTTTGCCAATGCATATTTGATGTATAAAGATGAAACTTATCTTGATATGGCAAAGCATGCTTATGATTTCTTAAAGAAATATATGTTTGATGATGAAAACGGCGGTATTTACTGGGCGGTAACCTATGATGGTAAGCCTTTGGATACAACCAAGCACACATATAATCAGGCATTTGCGATATATGCACTTTCTTCCTATTATGATGCAACTAAGAACGAAGAGGCTTTGAAACTGGCTTATCAATTGGTAGATATTATTGAGAATAAGTGCAGTGATGAGGGCGGATACTTGGAGGCTTTCGATATTAATTTTAAGCCGGCAGGTAACGATAAGCTTTCTGAGAACGGTGTGGAAGCCGGACGTACCATGAACACTTTGCTTCATGTATTTGAAGCTTATACTGAATTGTACAGAGTGGACGGCAAGAAGGAAATCGGCGACAGATTACGTTGGATGCTGAATATTTTTGTAGGTAAAATGTATAACCCGAAGTTGCGTCGTCAAGAAGTATTCTTCGACATGGATTACAATACCTTGATTGACTTGCATTCCTACGGACATGACATTGAAACGGCATGGCTTCTCGACAGAGGTTTGGAAGTGTTGGAAGATGCGGAATACGACAAGAAACTTGCACCTGTAATCAGTACTTTGGAAGAAAATGTGTATAATCTTGCGTTTGATGGCAATGCGCTTTACAACGAATGCGAGAACGGTGTAAACGATACCAAGCGTATTTGGTGGGTACAGGCAGAGGCAATGGTTGGTTTCTTGAATGCATATACCAAGAACCCCGAGAAGAAGGAATACATTCAGGCGGTAGAGAAGATTTGGGCCTATATCAAAGAGTACATTATTGATAAAAGACCCGGATCCGAATGGTTATCGGAAGTAGATGAGGCCGGGATTCCTTTTACAAGAAAGCCGATTGTAGAGCCTTGGAAATGCCCTTATCACAACGGAAGAATGTGCCTTGAAGTTGTGAAGAGAGCTAAGAAGTAGTTTTAACAATTAGAAATGAGGAATAATATGTTTCGTGATGATTTCGCATGGGGCGTTGCAAGCAGCGCTTATCAGACAGAAGGAACCGATATAAATGACGGTCGCGGCAAATGTATCTGGGATGCATTTTCTACGGAAGGACCGGGAACGAAGGGACAGAATGCCTTTGTGACCTGCGATCATATGCATCGCTACAAAGAAGACTTTGCGCTGATGAAAGAGTTGGGAATTAAGTCATATCGTTTTTCCATTAACTGGTCAAGATTGATTCCAAACGGCGTGGGCGAAGTGAATCAGAAAGCGGTTGACTTATATCGTGATATGATTCGTGAAATGATTAAAAACGATATTAAACCCTACCTCACTTTGTATCACTGGGAATTACCCCAGACATTGGAAGATAAGGGCGGTTGGACCAATCCTGACATAGTGGAAGCGTTTGGCGAGTATGCCAAGGTAGTGGCTGAGAATTTTACGGACTTGGTGGAATATATTTTTACCATTAACGAACCGCAGTGTTTTATTGGTCTGGGTTATGTAACAGGCGTTCATGCGCCCGGCAAGAAGTTATCGAAGAAAGAGACTTTCCTTGCATCCGTAAATGCGTTGAAGGCCCACGGTACGGCAGTTATTAATTTACGTAAGTATGCAAAACAGCCGATTAAGGTCGGATATGCACCGACTTGTACCATTGCAATTCCGGATACCAATTCCAAGGAAGATATTGAGGCGGCTAAGAAGGTATTCTTCTCAATGTCGGATACTGCGGATAACTGGGCATGGAATGTGGCTTGGTTCGCAGATCCCGTAATGCTTGGCAAATTCCCTGAGCAGGGTATTAACTTGTTTAAAGAGTATTTACCTGAAATCACAGAGGAAGATATTAAATTAATCAGTCAGCCTATTGATTTCCTGGGATTGAATATCTACAACGGATATTATATTAAAGCAGGCGTGAATGGAGAGCCCGAAGGTGTTCCGATGAAGACGGGTTATCCGGAGACTGCAGTAAACTGGCCGATTCAGGCAGAATGTCTGTATTGGGGTGTTCGTTTCTGCTACGAAAGATATGGATTGCCCATCTATATTACCGAGAACGGTATGGCTTGCCATGATGCGGTTTCGTTGGACGGCAAAGTACATGACCCGAACCGTCAGGACTTCTTAGACCGCTATTTATCTGCTCTTCAGCAGGCTGCGGATGAGGGCGTGGACTTGAGAGGTTATTTCCTTTGGACCTTCTTGGATAACTTTGAATGGGACCAGGGCTTTCACGGAAGATTCGGTTTGGTGCATGTGGATTTTGAAACTCAGAAGCGCATTCCGAAGGATTCGGCATACTGGTACAAAGAAGTGATTGCAACCAACGGTAAAATTTTACACATTAATAAGTAGAGTTACTTTTATATAATTAAAATATGATAAGTGATATGCAAAAGAAATCCGTTTTGGATTTCTTTTGTTGTTTTTGACAAGAAAATATACTATTATAATGGTGGTTGCTTATGAATGGAAATGCAACTACATATTATAAAATTGAGTGATAATGTGCAAAAATGCAGATGTCAATTTGTAAAAAGATAGGAGAAAAGAAATGATTAGACAAGATTATAAAGCTATGTTAAATGCAAAGTCGGTAATCCGTGAGGCTTTTACTTTTGCGACAGCAAGAGGAAAAGAAATCGGTTACGAAAATGTTTTTGATTACAGCTTGGGAAATCCTTCCGTGCCTGCGCCCAAGGAATTTACCGATGCTATGATTGAAATGTTACAGACCGAGAATCCTGTAACCCTTCACGGTTATAGTCCGACACCGGGTATTCCTGAAGTGCGTGCAACCATTGCAGAATCTTTAAATAAAAGATTTGGAATGAATTACACTGCAGAGCATATATTTATGACAACGGGTGCGGCAGGTGCGGTAGCCCATGCAGTGCGCTGTGTGACAGAACCCGGCGATGAAATTCTTACCTTCGCGCCCTTCTTCCCGGAATACAATCCGTACATTAATCAGACAGGTGCAGTGTTGAAAGTTGTGCCGGCTAATTTAGAAAACTTCCAGATTAATTTTGAGGCATTCGAAGAAATGTTGACAGATAAGGTAATGGCAGTTTTGGTAAATACACCTAACAATCCTACCGGTGTGGCATATTCTTCTGAAACATTGACAAGGCTTGCGGCGCTTTTGGAAGCAAAGCAGAAGGAATATGGACATGATATTTTCTTAATTTCTGATGAACCCTACAGAGAGATTGTATTTGCAGGTGCAGATGCCCCCTATGTATCTAGATTTTATGATAATACATTGAGCTGTTATTCTTATTCAAAGTCATTGTCTCTTCCCGGGGAGCGTATCGGTTATGTGGCTGTGAATCCTAAGTGCACCGATGCAGAATATATTGTGGGTATGTGCGGACAGATTTCACGCGGAATCGGACATAACTGCCCGCCCTCCATCATTCAGTTGGCAGTTGCTAAGACTGTAGATATGACATCTGATTTGTCAGTATATGAGAAGAATATGAATATTTTATATGATGAGTTGGTAAGCCTAGGATTCGAATGCGTAAAACCCGGCGGAACCTTTTATATCTTCCCGAAGGCATTGGAAGCGGATGCGAAGGTATTCTGTGAGAAGGCAAAGAAGTACGATTTGATTCTTGTACCCAGCGATTCCTTTGGCTGTGAAGGATATTTCCGTATGGCATACTGTATTGAAACTGAGAAAGTTGAGCGCTCCATTAAGGCACTTCGTAAGTTTGTGGAGACAGAGTACCCGAACAGATAAGTGAAAAAAATCCATATAAAATGAATGTTTTTTATAGAGATATTCGTTATTGATTACAGAAGGAAATAAAAAGGAGATAGTAATGGATTTTCTTGAAATTTTAAAAGCAATTTTCTATGGTATTGTAGAAGGAATCACAGAATGGCTGCCGATTAGCAGTACCGGACATTTGATTCTGTTGGAACGTTTTATTCAAATGAACGTCAGCGATGATTTTATGAATATGTTTCGCGTGGTAATTCAGCTTGGCGCTATTATGGCGGTTGTAGTGATTTACTGGAAACAGATCTGGTTTGTGGATTTTCATGGTTTTAAGTCAAAGCCGACCTTTAAAATGGATATTGTGAATCTCTGGGGTAAAATTCTTGTGGCTTGTGTACCGGCAGCGGTGATTGGTGTATTCTTTGATGATTTTTTTGAGGCACTTTTTTATAATGAAGTTTGTGTGTCGATTGCATTGATTGTTTTTGGTATTGCGTTTATTATCATTGAGACTTTAAATAAGAAGAAAAGTGTTAAAGCGGAAGGCGTGGCAGACATTACTTACAAGCTTGCGCTACTGATTGGTGTGTTCCAATTGATTGCGGCAATTTTCCCCGGCACTTCACGTTCCGGAGCGACCATTGTTGGCGCGTTATTGCTTGGTGTATCCAGAGCGGCTGCTGCGGATTTTACATTCTTTTTGGCGATTCCCGTTATGTTCGGTGCAAGTTTGTTAAAAATTGTAAAATATGGTTTGTCATTTACGGGGCAGGAATTTATCGTTCTGATTGTGGCTATGATCGTAGCTTATGCGGTGTCTATGGTGGTAATTAAGCTCTTACTTAAATTCATCAAAAAGCACGATTTTAAGGTGTTTGGATGGTATCGTATCGTGTTGGGCATCCTTGTGCTTGGAATGTTCTTCTTGTTATAATTGGTCAAAAATAGGATATTTTTATTGTGCAACTTTTATACAAAAGTGGTAAAAATGATGGTTTTATAAGGCATAAAATAGAAAAATTGTCTATAAAATTGACAATTTTAGTTTTTTGGGGTACACTACAACGTGAAAAAAGGTGTATATAGTAAAACCTAAGATACAAATGTAAAAGTCGCCAAAGTGCGATGCTCGTTGACCCTTTAGGGGTGTGAAAGGAGAATTATTATGGCAGAAAAGAAGACAGCAACAGCTAAGCCCGTTGCAAAGGCAGTAGCAGCAAAGGTTGAAGAAAAGATTGTAGAAACAGCTCCCGCTAAGGTTGAAGCTCCTGCAAAGAAAGAAGTAGCTAAGAAAGAAGCTCCTGCAAAGAAGGAAGCAGCAAAGAAGGCAGCTCCTGTAAAGAAGGAAGCGGCAAAGAAGGCAGCACCTGTAAAGAAAGAAGCAGCAAAGAAGGCAGCTCCTGCAAAGAAGGAAGTAGCTAAGAAAGAAGCTCCTGCAAAGAAAGCAGCAGCAAAGAAGGAAGCTATCTACGTTCAGTTCGCAGGTAAGAGCTACAGCAACGAAGAACTCCTTAAGATTGCTAAGGATGTTTGGGTATATGATATGGGTCAGAAGGTTGCTGATATGAAGTCTGTAGAAATCTATGTTAAGCCTGAAGAAAGCATGGCTTACTTTGTTGTTAACGGTACAGAGAACGGAAGCTTTATGATTTAATTTTGATTGAATATATGTAGTTAGAAAGGTTCGGAGAAATCCGGACCTTTTTTGTTGTATTTTGCCTTAATAATATTATTGTAGAATTCTGTCATTTTATATAAAAAATATGGATTATTTTAGATAACTATACTTGTCGCACTTTTGTGAGAGTGATATAATTACTATGTATAGCCTTGATATGCAAGGTTAATGTTTGGGTAAAATTTTTTACAGTGATCAAAGTATGAAGGGGAATCATATGGAGAGTAAAGAATTAAGGGTACTGTTAGATACGGCGTTTCAGGCACTGATGAGCGACAGCAAAGATATGATTTTTGTGAAAGATGCAAATTTGGTATATCGCGCTGTTTCTATGCCTTTTGTAAAAATGGTAGGGAAGGAAAGTGTCGATGAGGTAGTTGGTAAAACAGATGCAGAGATTTTAGAAGATAAAAGTCTTGCGAGACGTTATGTTTCTGATGACAAGAAATTAATTAAGAGTGGTAAAAATTTAGTAGACTACATAGAACCGATTACTGTGGCAGAAGACGGTCAGGCAAGATTTGGTTCTACATCTAAGTATCTTTTAAAAGATGAAGCCGGTAAAATAATCGGTATCGTAGGTGTTACCAAGGATATTACAAGAGATTATATTGCCCGCCAGCATTATCAGCAGGAATTGAGATATCTTTTTGCGCTTCCGCAGGATACATATGCGGTATCTTTTATCGATATTGATGATTGGCGTATCATCAGTCAGCGTAGGCAATTTATTGCAGAAGGTACCTTGCAGGAATGCCATACAGTGGAAGCGTTGGTAGAAGCTGCAGTTGAGTCTATTGTGGATGAGAACAGTGGAGCGTATGTTTTCTATAATAATTTTACACCGGCTCTTTTAAAAGAAATTTATGAGAGCGGCAGAATGCATATGACTTTCCGTTACCAGCGTCGTGTTGGCGAGAATATGGTGCGTTGGGTGCACAATGACATTCGTTTTATTATTGATGTGGACAGCGGCCATTTATGCGCTATGCTTTCGGCGAAGGATATCGATGAAGAGAAGCGTGAAGAACAGAAACTTGTAACGGCTGCTAAAATGGATAAAATGACTATGGTATATAACCGTGAAACGACGATGGATACCATTCGTAAAATCCTTGATGAAGAGCCGGACCAGAATCATATATTATTTATGATTGACGTAGATAATTTTAAGAATCTGAATGATTCCAGAGGTCATCAGGCCGGAGATGAATTCTTAATTGATTTGGCAGCTGAGATTAAGGGTAGCTTCAGAGAGACTGACGTTGTAGGACGAATCGGCGGAGATGAGTTCTTTGCGCTGATGCGTAATGTGCCGGGGGATTCCGTTACATTGCGTAAAGCACAGGATTTGTTAAATACGATGCAGGAAGTGTGTGAGGACTACAAGGATTTGAATTTGTCCACCAGTATCGGTATCAGTATGTATCCTGAAGACGGTACAACCTTGGATGAGCTGTATGCCCAGGCGGACGGAGCTTTGTATGAAGCGAAGCGTAAGGGTAAGAACCGATATATGTTTGCAAAGAAATAGAAAAGGATATTTTATACCTATATTAAGGAAGTATTTGCTTCGCAAGTGCTTCCTTTTTGATTTCAACCTCCAAAATCCAGTCGCTTCGCGCCTGCCGCGCTTCGCACTTAATGATTTTGTCGGTATTGCACAAAAAGAAAAGTAAATACTTGCTTCGCAAGTGCTTCCTTTTCTTTTTTGTGCAATATAATGTGAACAAAAGGTTATTTTTAAAATAAGAGTTGACAATAATAAGCTTGAGTGGTAAATTATGAAATGTAGATATTAGCACTCTATCAAGTCGAGTGCTAACAGATAGAAATAAAGCCACAGAAAGGAGCGATATGATGCAGCTTGATGAAAGAAAAAAGAAAATATTGCATGCCATCATACGCAACTATCTGGAAACCGGCGAGCCGGTGGGCAGCAGAACCATTTCAAAGTATACGGATTTGAACTTAAGTTCAGCGACTATCCGTAACGAAATGGCGGATTTGGAGGAATTAGGCTACATTGTTCAGCCTCATACTTCCGCAGGACGAATTCCTTCCGATAAAGGCTACAGATTATATGTGGACAGTATGATGGAAGAGAACGCCCGTCAGGTAGAAGAACTGAAGGAAATGCTTGTTGAGAAAGAAGAGAAGATGGATCATCTTTTAAAACAGGTTGCGAAAGTTCTTGCAGTGAACACCAACTATGCCACAATGATTACGGCACCAAGATGTCAAAGAAACAAGTTGAAATTCATTCAGCTTTCCCGCGTGGATGAGAACCAGCTTTTGGCCGTTATCGTAATCGAAGGCAATGTAATTAAGAACAGTATGATATCCGTTTCGGAGCGTTTGGACGACGAAACAATGTTAAAGCTTAACATGTTGTTAAATACTCACTTAAACGGCTTATCTATAGAAGACATCAGTTTGGGTATGATTACTGCCTTAAAACAACAGGCAGGACATTACGGAACCATCATTGGCGACGTAATCGATGCGGTGGCGGAAACCATCAAAGAAGATGAAGATTTGGAAATTTACACCAGCGGAACCAACAACATCTTCAAATATCCTGAGCTGGCTGACAATCAAAGAGCCAGCGAACTGATTAATACCTTCGAAGAGAAACAGCTTCTTTCACAGCTGATAGATGATTCCGACGTATCGGAACCGGGCACCGGAATTAAGGTTTACATCGGTGAAGAAGCCCCTATTCAAACGATGAAAGATTGCAGTATCGTTACCGCAAATTACGAGTTTGGCGAAGGAATGAAGGGTACCATCGGTATTATCGGTCCTAAGCGAATGGATTACGAGAAAGTAGTCGGAACGCTTAAGACTATCAAAGTCCAGCTGGACGCACTTTATCAGCAGGATGATAAAAAGAAACTGCCGTAAAGGCTTAAGAAAGGATGAGTGATTTGGCAGCAAAGAAGAAAACAAAGACCAAAGCAGAAGAAGTACAGAATGAAAAGGAAATGACGGAAGAAACTGCAGAAACTACAGCAGAGACAACAGAAGGGGAAGCACCCGGAGATTGTGAAACAGTAGAGAACACTGAAGCAGAAGAAAACGTAAAAGATAAAAAGCAGGAAAAAATCGATGAACTGGAAGATAAGGTAAAGCGTCAGCTTGCTGAGTTTGAAAACTTCCGTAAGCGCACCGAAAAGGAAAAGGCAACCATGTTTGAAGCAGGTGCCAAGAGTGTAATCGAGAAAATTCTGCCGGTAATCGACAATTTTGAACGTGGTCTTGCTACCACCAAAGAGGAAGATAAAACCAACCCTCACGTGGAAGGCATGAACATGATTTACAAACAGCTTATGACCGAACTTGATAAGTTGGAAGTAAAACCCATCGAGGCAGTCGGTCAGGAATTTAATCCTGATTTCCACAATGCGATTATGCAGGTGGAAAGCGATGAGTACGAAAGCGGCATCATCGCACAGGAACTTTTAAAAGGTTACACCTATCGCGACTCAGTCATCCGACACAGTATGGTAGCGGTAGTTAGTTAATACAGCAAACAATTTTTTAGAATAAAGGCGTGAAACGCCGATAAAACAGGAGGAAATGTAAAATGGGTAAAATTATTGGTATTGACTTAGGTACAACAAACAGCTGTGTAGCTGTAATGGAAGGTGGTCAGCCCACCGTCATCGCAAATACAGAAGGTATGAGAACAACTCCCTCTGTTGTTGCTTTTACAAAGAACGGAGACAGACTTGTAGGTGAGCCTGCGAAACGTCAGGCAGTAACGAACGCAGACAAGACAATCTCTTCTATCAAGCGTGATATGGGTACTGACAACGGTAGAACCATCGACGGCAAGAAGTATTCACCTCAGCAGATTTCTGCTATGATTTTACAGAAGTTAAAAGCAGACGCAGAAGGATATTTGGGTGAAAAGGTGACAGAAGCGGTTATCACTGTTCCTGCATACTTCAACGATGCTCAGCGTCAGGCTACCAAGGATGCTGGTAAGATTGCAGGTCTTGATGTTAAGCGTATCATCAACGAGCCTACAGCAGCTGCTTTGGCTTATGGTCTTGATAACGAAAAAGAGCAGGTTATTATGGTATACGACTTAGGTGGTGGTACTTTCGACGTTTCCATCATCGAAATCGGTGAAGGTATCATCGAAGTACGTGCAACAGCCGGTGACAACAGACTCGGTGGTGATGACTTTGACCAGAAGATTACTGATTACATCCTTGCTGAATTCAAGAAGCAGGAAGGTATCGATCTTTCTAAGGATAATATGGCTTTACAGAGAATTAAGGAAGCTGCAGAAAAGGCTAAGAAGGAACTCTCATCTGCTACAACAACAGATATCAACCTTCCTTACCTTACAGCAACTCCCGAAGGTGCTAAGCACTTCGAAATGACTCTTACAAGAGCTAAATTCGATGAATTAACACACGACTTGGTAGAAAGAACTGCTATCCCTGTTAAGCGTGCATTGGAAGATGCAGGTGTAACACCTTCAGAATTAGGTAAGGTACTCCTTGTAGGTGGTTCTACACGTATTCCTGCCGTTCAGGATAAGGTAAAACAGTTAACAGGACACGAACCCAGCAAGTCATTGAACCCCGATGAATGTGTAGCGCTCGGTGCTTCTATTCAGGGTGGTAAGCTTGCAGGTGATGCAGGTGCAGGTGAAATCCTTCTCCTTGACGTAACTCCCCTTTCTCTTGCAATCGAGACAATGGGTGGCGTTGCTACAAGATTAATCGAAAGAAATACAACCATCCCTGTTAAGAAGAGCCAGGTATTCTCTACCGCAGCTGACAACCAGACAGCAGTAGATATCAACGTAGTTCAGGGTGAAAGACAGTTCGCAAGAGA
>CAZQBM010000048.1:0-18666 GCA_964591945.1 uncultured Lachnospiraceae bacterium
CCCCGACCTTTTGGTCCGTAGCCAAACGCTCTATCCAGCTGAGCTAAGCACACATCCGTGCGGCATTTCTGCCTTAACACTTTGCCTATTTTACTCTATTCTTTTTTCTTTGTCAAGAGACTTTTGCAAGGTTTTTATGGAATTCTTTTCATAGAATTCCAGACAACCACAAATCTTCTTTTATAATTTCGGATAAAATTCACTTTTATTCTTTTATCGCCTACTCTTCTATATACAAGTCCCCAAATACTTCCCGGCAAAGTTCCTTACAGAACTCATATGAAAATCCGGGATCCTTCCAAGACATCTGGTTGCTGTCCGCCAGTTCCTGACTATAGTCTTCCAATTTATATGTAGTAATATTCCCGGGCCCCGCTTCAATCTGCGTTACCAGCGGTGTCACGCCATAAGTATCAATAACCACTTTGCCATTTTCATCGCGGACAAGCTCTACTTCTGCCATTGCACCTACCACTCTTTTACCGATACCATTACCGCTATCCGCCGTAGAATTGATGAAATTGCCGATGGAATAATACACAAGCATCCGATTCCCGGCTTCATCTTCATACCATTCCACAGGTTGAATTACATGGGGATGAGTTCCGATAATCAAATCCGTTCCTCGCTCTAAGAAGAAGTTCGCCCACATTTTCTGATTCTCGGACGCATAAGTCTGGTATTCGTTTCCCCAATGCAGGCATACTACCGTAAAATCCGCCTCCGCCTCGGCTTTCGCAAGATCCGCAGACATTTTATCCTCAACCATCATATCCACCGCAAAAGGCATATCAGAAGGCATAGGCATACCATTTAATCCGTAGGTATAATTCAGAATGGCAATTTTCATACCGTCCTGTTCATAAATATAGACTTCTTCATACTCTTCCTGCGTCTTATTGGCACCAAGCACCTTAATGTTCGGATGATTATCACTCCAGTAATTTAAGCAGTTCATAAGTCCGGCTCTGCCCTTATCCATTGTATGGTTGGTTGCATGAAGCACTACATCGAACCCTGCCTCATCGATGGCATCCCCAAGCTCATACGCTGTATTAAACATGGGATAGCCGGAATAACCAAGGTCCGGCCCGCCAAGAATAATTTCCTGGTTCACAATCGCAAGATCCGCAGCCTGTATATCTTCTTTTACATGCTCAAAAATATGGTCATAATTATAAGTGCCATCTTCCATGCGACCGCTCTGGGTTACGCGCAGATGCATCAGCATATCGCCCACCATCACAAGGCGCACGCGCTCTTCTACTTCCATCACCAGCTCTTTTTCCAAAGCAGACCATTCCGCAGGTGTTTCTACAACCTCAAATCCACGTTCAGTCGCAGGCAAAACCACGCCTGCATACATAGGACGATTGGCGTTATAAAAATAAGCAACGCCCAATCCAAGTAATATTACCAGCGAAAATACTATCGCAAAAAGTGCTACCCTACGCTTAATCAGTTTTCTCTTTTTCTTTTTTACTTTGTTTATCGTATCGTTCATTTTATCACTCTGTCATTCTAACATTTAATCAACCGCGCCACATCATATAAAAAGCAAATAGCGGTATTCCAATAAAAAACACCCCCAGTATGCCGAGTATAATCCCCATACGGTTACTGGTTTCATTCTCATAGCATTCACCCGGGAAATATTCGCTTACGCTAATAATCTTTATATCACCTATATGCACGTCCATTTGCGTACTATAAATGTTATTGCTTACGACATTTTTGATGCCACCCACATATGTTTCATAAACCGGGCAATATATCTCTCTCCCTGCATTATCATAATTCACCAAAATATCAATACAGGTAGCCGTTACAGACTTACTGAATTTTCTTTTTTTGCCTATTGTACCGGCAATCGCATACACTTCCATAAATACACCTACAATAATGAAAAGCGCCAGCAACACCATCCAACCGTTTTCTTCGATAAATTCAATGGTCTCTTCAGCCCCGAATTGCCACACTACAGATACTGCAATCGAAACAATACCGACTATCGGCAGAATCAATACAATCGGATTAAAATTCTTACTCTTAATCCCCGACCAAATTGCCGCGATTCCAAACACAAGAAAGTATTGCCCGAACACACCTATCGCCAATGTTGCCATTCCGTTTCTTGCCAAAAAAATCATCATAACAATAGAACCAACGAACCAAGTCATAAAAACAATGGTAAACACAATTTCACCAAACGTATATTTTCGATTGTTATTCATAAAATCTCTTCTCTCAAATAATGAATGGACTACTATACTTCTTCATTATAAGTCACTGTTCACTATTTTAAAAGAAAAACTTACCATAAAAAACTTTTTATATTTTTTATTTTACCTCTTGACAGTTGAATAATTGTTCAACTATAATAAAATCAACAGTTGAGCAATCGTTCAACTTTATGGTTTTAGAAACAATTATGAATATCTTTGTTCTTTATAACGAAATCAAGCCGAACCGGCATTCAAACGGAGGTACTTAAATGACACACGAACATCACGTACACACACACGACGATGCCTGCACTTGTGAAACTACAGCCATCCACGAAAATATAGTCAATCATGTCAAAGAAGACTTTCCTCCACTGGAAACCTTTGAAGAACTGGCATTGTTTTTTAAGGTATTGGGCGATCCCACAAGAACACGCATTATGTGGGCACTGGAACAGCATGAAATGTGTGTAAGCGACTTATGCGTTTTATTAAATATGACCAAATCCGCCATCTCACATCAGTTGGCCCTTTTACGCCAGGCAAATCTTGTGAAGAACCGCCGGGAAGGTAAGACAATTTACTACTCACTTTCAGACGACCATGTAAAAGAATTGTTCGAGGCCGGTTTTGAGCATATTAATGAGTAGAAGGTCCTGATATGAATATCAGACAAGCCGCTATCTCGGCAGAAAAAAAACTTTAAAAGAACGTAATTTTTTATCAAATATATTTCACAAAAAGGAGATTTCACTATGAAAAGAAATTATCGTATCGACGGACTTGATTGTGCACACTGTGCAGCCAAAATGGAAAAGAACGTATCCAAGGTAAAAGGTGTCAAAGAAGTAAGCATTAACTTCCTTACTACCAAAATGATGTTGGATTTGGAAGAGGAAAATCTTGATGAAATCATCGCAGGCATTGAAGCTGCTGTTAAGGACGTAGATCCTCGCGTAGTTTTGAAGCGCGCGTAGGAGTACAATATGAAACAAAGATTCATTCGTTTTATCTTTAGTACAATTTTATTCATAGTGGCCTTAATTTTATCCGGACACTTCTTCTGGCCGGCACTGGCACTTTTTATCATTGCATATATCATCGCCGGCTACGATGTAGTCTGGAATGCCCTGCGTAACATTATCCGCGGTAAAGTTTTTGATGAAAACTTCTTAATGTCCGTGGCAACCATCGGTGCCTTTTTTATCGAAGAATATGCGGAAGCCGTAGCAGTTATGCTCTTCTTCCAGTTAGGCGAATTGTTCCAGACCTATGCGGTAAATAAATCGCGCAAATCCATTGCTGCACTAATGGATATCCGCCCCGACTATGCTAACATTATGGTGGACGGCGAAATCAAGAAGGTGGACCCTTATGATGTGACAATCGGCGATATCATCATTATTCAGCCCGGCGAAAAAGTACCTTTGGACGGCATTGTCAAAGAAGGCAACGCCCAGTTGGATACTTCAGCCCTTACCGGTGAATCCCTTCCCAGAGAAGCGGTTGTTAATGATACGGTGCTTAGCGGTTCCATTAACTTAAACGGTATTTTGAAAGTGGAAGTCACTTCCGAATTCGGTGAATCTACCGTAAATAAAATTCTTGACCTTGTAGAAAACGCAGGTAACAAGAAATCAAACTCCGAGAATTTCATTACGAAATTTGCATTGGTTTACACTCCTATCGTAGTAGGTTGTGCGGTTTTACTGGCTGTGGTTCCTCCTTTTATCTTTAAGATGGAGACCTTCTCCTTCTGGTTAGAACGTGCCCTTTCCTTCCTGGTTGTATCCTGCCCCTGCGCATTGGTTATCTCAGTGCCTTTAAGTTTCTTCGGCGGCATCGGTGGTGCATCCAAAGCAGGTATCCTAATCAAGGGAAGCAACTACTTAGAAGCCCTTGCACAGGCAGATACTATTGTCTGGGATAAAACGGGAACTTTAACCCGTGGTGAATTTGCCGTAGAAGAAATCAAAGCTGTGGACATGTCGGAAGATACACTTTTAGAATTTACAGCGCATGCAGAAAGCTACTCTTCACACCCGATTTCTTTATCCTTAAAAGAATCTTACGGCAGAGAAATCGAACTGGAACGAGTTAAAAATTATGAGGAAATTTCAGGTTTCGGTGTAAGTGCCCTTGTAGATGATTTTGCAATCCTTGTAGGAAATGAAAAGCTTATGAAAGAACGCGGTATTTCGTATGAAAAAGCTGAGGCTATCGGCACGATTTGTTATGTGGCAATCAACGAAAAGTTTGCAGGTTCTATTGTAATCGCGGATCAAATAAAAAAAGACTCTGCAGACGCAATCAAATCCTTAAAGAAGCACGTCAGCAAGCAGGTTATGCTGACCGGCGATGTAGATTCCGTAGGCCAAAAGGTAGGCAAAGAACTCGGTCTTGATGAAGTTTATACCCAGTTGCTTCCTACTGATAAAGTTGCCCGCGTGGAAGAACTTTTATCAAAATCCTCTTCCAAGAAAAAACTTGTCTTCGTAGGCGACGGTATGAATGATGCCCCCGTTCTTGCAAGAGCCGATATTGGCATTGCAATGGGTGCTTTGGGAAGCGATGTAGCCATTGAAGCCGCGGATATCGTCATTATGAACGACGAGCCCTCCAAGCTGGTAAAAGCCATTGAAATCTCTAAGAAAACCCACGGCATCGCAATGCAGAATATTATATTTGCCCTGGTTGTAAAAATTGGCATCTTAATTCTGATTGCATTCGGCCTTGCCAATATGTGGGCTGCGGTTTTTGCCGATGTAGGCGTATGTGTACTGGCTATTTTAAATGCTATGAGAGCGTTGAAGTCATAAATGTTTTATACTATAAAATTACTCCCGTTTTGGTAATCACATTACCAAAAGCGGGAGTTTTTTCACTTATTATTCCATCCAATCGATTTACGTTATAATATTTCCTTAATTTTGTCTTCTAAATTCTTCATATTGGTAGGTTCAAAACGTTCTACGATATTTCCATTTCGACCAATTAAAAACTTTGTAAAATTCCACTTAATATTGCCGTTATTTTTATAGTCTTTATCCATCTTTTTAGCCATACCGTTCATTACCAATGCCATTGGACTCTTACCAAAACCTGTAAATGTTGTTTCTGCTGTTAACCATTTATAAAGTGGAATTGCATTTTCACCATTGACTTCAATCTTTGCAAATTGCGGAAATTCAGTTCCAAAACGCACTGTACAGAAAGAATGTATTTCCTCATCGCTACCCGGCGCCTGCTCACCAAACTGATTGCATGGGAAATCCAAAATTTCAAATCCTTTATCTTTATACTTATCATACAAGCTCTGCAATTCATCATACTGCGGAGTAAAACCACATCCGGTTGCCGTATTTACAATAAGCAATACTTTATCCCTATAATTTGCAAGTGATACTTCACTACCGTCTCGTGCCATCACCACAAAATCATAAACATTCATCTGTTACCCCTTTTTCATCACTTTACCTGTTTTATCACTATCTTATTGACATTTCACGCTGTTTTTTTTAAATTTAATCTGCTTTACTTATTTCTCAAAGAATGGTGTTACCTTATCCGCAATCTTGCTTCCCAAGTCGCTACCGCTTCCCATAATATCAAGAAGCATACCACCGGTGTAAGGCTTAGCCGCTTCTGCGAGTGCATCAAACACATCTTTCTTATCACCAATGTAATCCAAAACAATTAAGTAACTTTCGTCTTCACCCTGACTCATAAGCTGAAGATATGCCTTCTTAACGGCATCCTGCCCTTCTAAGTACTTCTTCATAGCCTCAACCATTTCGGTAGGATATTTTGCAGGTTCACCAATATATACTTCCTCACCTTCTTTAATAACATGTGTAGAAGTACCAGCATCTCTCTTATCTTTCATACCTTTGATTGCAATTGCCTGATTCTTACTGAATACAAGGTTTGCACCAAAGGGGTCGATTACAAAACCGCCCACATTATCGTCTGCTTCTGACTTTGCAAGCATACCTGCATAATCATCAAAAGTCACAATAATGCTCTGCACATTCACGTTCTCACGCCATTTTGACATTTCCTCAAACGATGTAAAAGCAAGGAAGAAACGCTGCCCCATACCATTCTCAATCATATGAAAACGAAGCTTTGCATCGGGAGGCAAAGTAATATTTGCCATATATCCGTTCGTTTCAGGGGGCGGTGTAATGGATACCGGTGCTAAATACTGCGCATCTACCATTTTATCCATCATTTTACTCTGATTCTCAGGTGTATTGTTTGCTTTCATCTGCGCAATGGCATCCAAAAGCCCTTTGCTGTTTAATACATTTACATTTCTCATTTTTTATTCCTTTCCGGCTGTCTGCTTAATATTCACGCAGTACAAGCTCCGTAATTCCCTGATTACTCCCCGGCACAACCCTTTTTACCTTGCTGTGCCCGTAGTATTCATATTCTTCCTTAATCATCTTCTTCAAGGCTGTTCCACCATGAAAGCCGTGAATTAAGCGAATACGATACACGCCGGGGCCGACATTTGCCAATACCCTGTCAATCTCGCCCTGCGCCTGCGCGCAATTTAAATTGTGCAAGTCCAACTCAATAATCGGGGAATTCATTCTTTGTTTCCTTTGCATATTCTGTAAGTCTCCGGTCTTCAGTCACCTCGATAAAAGGATACTACACCGGTTCCGTTAACGCTTACCGCTTGAGTATATCATAAATATAAGGTTTCTGCATACCTTTTTCATAAAAGTAACATAATTTAGCCTTTTCTTAAACACCGTGGCCTATCATTTTTATCAATGAAACTCCTTCATTCCTTTCTCCCTTACCTTGACAATCCTTTAATATTTTAGGATAATATTCAAGTCTGCGCGATATCGCAATTTGTCACCGGATTATCTATCATCAACCGGTGCAATCTGTTGATATCGTTTACCAATGAACTTACGTACAATCCATTGAAAGGAAACATTATGAGTATATTAAATGTAGAACATTTATCCCACGGCTTTGGCGACCGCGCCATTTTCCAGGATGTTTCATTCCGCCTTTTAAAAGGGGAACATATCGGCTTAATCGGTGCCAACGGCGAGGGTAAATCCACTTTTATGAATATTATTACCGGCAAGCTTATGCCCGACGAAGGCAAGGTGGAATGGTCCAAAAACGTCCAGGTCGGCTACTTAGACCAGCATACTGTTCTAGAGAAAGGTATGACGGTCCGCGAAGTACTGGCATCTGCTTTCGACTCCCTCTTTGCTTGGGAAACCAGAATGAATGAAATCTGCGATTTACTGGGCACAGCTGACGAGAATGAAATGGAAGGCTATATGGAAGAACTTGGAACCATTCAGGATTTGTTAGATGCACACGACTTCTATTTAATTGACTCTAAAGTCGAAGAAGTTGCTGCGGCTTTGGGCTTAACTGAAATCGGTATTGAAAGAGACGTGACCGAATTAAGTGGGGGCCAGAGAACCAAAGTATTGCTTGGTAAACTTCTTTTATCCAAACCTGACATTTTGCTTCTTGACGAACCTACCAACTATTTGGACGTAAATCATATTGAATGGCTGAAGCGATATTTGATTGACTATGAGAATGCTTTTATCTTGATTTCCCACGATATTCCGTTCTTGAACGAGGTAGTCAATCTGATTTACCATATGGATCATCAGGAATTGAACCGCTATGTAGGCAATTACGATAAATTTATGGAAGTCTACGAAATGAAACAGTCCCAATTGGAAGCCGCTTACAATAAGCAGCAGAAAGAAATTGCGGATTTGAAAGATTTCGTTGCAAGAAACAAAGCCCGCGTTGCTACAAGAAATATGGCAATGTCACGCCAGAAGAAACTGGATAAAATGGATATCATCGAATTAAATGCCGAACGTCCCAAGCCGGAATTTCACTTTAAAACGGCTAGAGTTCCAAGCAGATACATTTTCCAAACCAAGGATTTGGTCATCGGTTATGATACACCGCTGTCCTCGCCTCTCACTTTGGAAATGGAACGCGGAAGTAAAATTGTTCTCTCCGGTGCCAACGGTATCGGTAAGTCAACCCTTTTAAAAAGTATCTTAGGCCTGATTCCTTCCTTAAGCGGAAGCGTTACTTTAGGCGACTACTTAGAGATAGGCTATTACGAGCAGGAAATGTCCGTAATGCCGGAGACCACCTGTATCGAAGAAATCTGGAACGAGTTCCCGGGATACACCCAGTACGAAGTGCGTTCTGCCCTTGCCAAGTGCGGTCTCACCACCAAGCACATTGAAAGCAAGGTAAAAGTATTAAGCGGTGGCGAACAAAGTAAGGTCCGCCTCTGTAAAATTTTAAATCGTGAAAGCAATATTCTGGTGTTAGACGAACCTACCAACCACTTAGACGTAGATGCTAAAACAGCACTTGCTCAGGCCCTAAAAGAATACAAAGGAAGCATCCTCATGGTATGCCACGAACCCGACTTCTACGCTGATTTTGCAACGGCGGTTTGGGATTGTTCAAAATGGACAACAATGCTCTAATATTGAAACACTAATATACCGGCATATGATAAAGTAATTTTTATAACTAACATATTCTATGCAAATAAAAAGCGCAACCAAAATCGGTTGCGCTTTCGTTATATTCATAATTACATGTAGAATACACTAGTCTTATCTTTTAATTCTGTTGCATAGTTATTCATCTTTTGAGCATTCTGTGCAATATCTTCTAC
Organism: uncultured Lachnospiraceae bacterium; assembly: GCA_964591945.1. Classification (GTDB taxonomy): domain Bacteria; phylum Bacillota; class Clostridia; order Lachnospirales; family Lachnospiraceae; genus UBA3766. The sequence goes on from CAZQBM010000048.1 coordinate 8,935, forward strand.
AATTGCTGTTACTTCTGTTACGGATGCTGATGTTTCTTCTGTAGCAGCTGCATTCTCTTCTGCAATCGCTGTTAAATTCTGAACGATATCAATTACGTTTGCTCTTGCATCATCCAACTTAATTGTCTTTTCTTCAATAGATTCAACGCCCTTGATAGATGCATCTATACCTGCTTTTACCTGACTAAAAGCTTCGCCTGCACGAACTACCTTTTCATTCTGGGCATCCATAATTTCTTTGACTTCATCCATTGTAGCAACTGCCTTCTCGGAATCTTCCATAAGTACATTGATAATCTGGGCAATTTCCTTAGTAGAAGCATTTGACTGTTCTGCTAATTTCTGAATCTGTGCTGCTACAACTGCGAAACCGCGTCCCTGCTCACCGGCTCTTGCTGCTTCAATAGAAGCATTAAGAGAAAGAAGATTAGTTTCTTCCGCGATACCTGTAATCATCTTGGTTACTTCGCGGATACGCAGTGCTGATTCATTTGTTGTATGTGTCTGTTCGTAAATAACATCAATTGCCTTCTTGGTCTGACCGTTGATTTCATCCAACTCATCCAATGCCTGAGTAGCCACATCGCCTGCTGCCTGCATTTCTTCTGCATGCGCAAGCAAGGTTTCCACTTCTTCTCTGGTCTGTTCAACCATTTCACCCATAATGATAACATTTTCGGTTGCACTCTGGGTTTCGGTTGCCTGCGAGGTTGCGCCTTCTGAAATTTCGGACACTGCCATATCTACCTGGCCAATTGCCTTAGCACCTTCATCCGTCTGCTCATTTACCTGCTGTGCAGCCGCCTGTACCGCATCACTTTTTTCAATGATGGCACCGATTACTTCCTTCATCTGTCCGCGCAAATTAAGAACCGCACGCATCAACTTACCGATTTCATCTCTTCTCTTCAATGCACGTCTGTCAACTTCTGCATTTAAGTTACCGTTTGCAAGGGAATCCAATGCTCTTACACTTAAGCCCAAATCTCTTGTCATTTTGCTGATGCTGATAAAAGAAATAATAAATGCAATTAATGAAATACCACCGATCAAAATCAACATATTGGTAATGATAATTCTTGCACCATTGTCGGCGTGTCCCTTATCCATACCTGTAAATACCATACCAACGATTTCAGTATGTTCATCATTCCACAAAGGTCTGTAATATCCGTAATACTCTACACCTGCAACTTCAAGTTCTTCATCTATGTATTCACCGCCATTGGTAATAACCGCTTCCACGATTTCAGGACTGGCCTGTGTACCAATCATACGGTTACCGTTTTCATCTTTCAATGATGTAGAATATCTGGTATCACCATAAAAGATAGTAACAGCAACAGATGATTCCGTCATAATATCATCTACGATTTCTACATGTTCAGTTACATTCACATGTCCCTTCCACAACGCACCGTCTTTTACCTCAAAAGGTTTGCCCTCATCTAATAAATGTAATGTATCTTGGATAGAAACCGCAGTTGCTTTCAATCCCTGCTCAACGGTCCCCGCACTGATGTCTACCGTCTGAACACGTCCGATTGTCGCAACACAAATCGCAACAACTACCAGCGGCACCAATACATACAATGCAATTTTTGCTTTTAATTTCATATTCTAAGCCCCCTAACTTACATAGTAATATATATTACGCATCATATCACTTTTTGTACATTTTTGTCAATGTAAAAGGGGGCTTTTGATTATTTTTATGCAATTGCCACAAACTACATTTTTAGAATTCTTTTTTCTGCATAATCCGAACGCTGATTCCTAAAGAAAAGATAACAACCATCACCAATGTGCAAACCACTGCCAACACAATCACAGCAGGGGGCAATGTACTAATCTTTACAAAAAAATCTTTCATTGCGTTCGCAACTTCCGTATTAGCCGTAACTTCCATAATTTTCTGACCGCCGATTGCTATCACTGCCACAATGCCCCAGAGAATCATCATAACAACACGTCTCTTTTCTGCACCATACTTTAAATACAAGGGAATCATTACGGATGCCGCAATCATAATTCCGCAAATCCAGCCGGCTGTAACCGACACCATATCACTTGCCCCAAACTGCCAGTTAACAAAGCCTTTGGTGATAAAATATATAATTAGCATCACAGCAGCGCACGCTACAATATTAATCATAGTAAGCACGTACTTTTCAATCGCATATGTCTTACGGTTTGCAGGCAAGGTCATAATAAATGCCATTCCGTTATCCAAGTCGTCATAGTTGACGGTACCTAAAGATAAAATCATAGCCATCATCATCATATAACCTGTCAAAAAATCAATTTCAAAGGTGGAAATCACCATAATAACACCGACAAGCAAAAGAATGAAAAAGCTCTTCTTCTGTGTCATAAGAATTCTGTAATCTTTTACCAATAACGTTTTCATATTATGCCTCCTTCTTTCCGTTTGCGGAAATCATAAGGGTAATCACCTGGTCAATACCTGCCTTTTCAATGGTAATGTCAGGATAATTTTCCCGGTAAAAAGCCTTCTGGGCGGTAAGGCACGCATAGCCGTAACTTTCTTCCTTGGCACATAAAAGATATTCTTTCTCCAACTTCGCATACTGCTCTGCCGTCACTTTTAACACGCCGTATTCGTCAAGGATTACGCCGGTTTCTTCGTGTAAAAGAATCTGACCGTTTTCAATCATATAAACGTCATCACACAAGCCCTCTAAGTCAGATGCAATGTGAGAACTGATTAAAATGCTGTTGTCTTCTTTTTTCATATATTCGCGAAGCATATCAAGGATTTCTTCTCTTGCAATGACATCAAGACCTGATGTAGGTTCATCCAGAATCAATACTTTCGCATCGTGGGACAAAGCTGCAAGAATTTTTAACTTTGCCTTCATACCCGTGGAGAATTCTCTGATCTGCTTATCCTTGGGAAGTCCCTGCTTTTCGCATTGACTCACAAAGTCATCTTCTTTAAAAGAAGGATACGCCGCCTTTAAAATCTTCGCTACATCCTTTATTTTTAAATAACCGCTGAATCCGGACTCTGCTAAAACGACGCCAAGCTTTCTCTTGGTGTCGCTGTCCAAATCCGCAGCATTTTTGTCGTCGATTGTAATTTTACCGCCGTCCGCTTGAATCAAGCCTAAGATTAATTTAAACGCGGTTGACTTGCCGGCACCGTTTCTGCCGATTAAACCGGTAACACAGCCGGGTTCTAACTTCATACTGCAATTTAATTCAAAACTTCCGTAGTTCTTTTTTGCATTTTCCAATTGAATGACCATTTTACTCCTCCATCAACAATTCAAATAATTGTGTGATTTCTTCCTCCGTCATGCCGCAGCTCTTAGCCTTTTTAATGACAACGTCCAGCTCCTTTTCCACCTCTTTCTTCTGGGCTTCCAGGGCCAAATCACAGTTCACTCCGGCCACAAAGCTTCCTTTGCCGTGAACAGTCACAATAAAACCTTCCTGCTCCAGGGTATCATAGGCTTTCTTAACCGTAAGGGCGCTGATACGCAGTTCGCCGGCAAGTTCTCTTACCGAAGGAAGCTTACTTTCCGGTGCAAGACTACCATTTAGTATTTCCTGTTTTACCTGCGATACCACCTGTTCATAGATAGGTTGCATTGACGAATTACTGATAATAATATTCATTGGGTACCTCTCTTGTATGTTTGTCGACATAAACAGTATAAAACAGCATATAACACTTTGTCAACTGTTATATGCTGTTTATTTTATTTTTTTAGATTTAATAAAATAACCTATTCCTTTATCACTATTCAATCGTATATTCCACTGTATTGCTTACCGGCATATAATACCCATCTACAAAGGCGGTAAGACATATGGAATATGTGCCCGTACTTTGATCCGCATAACTGTACGTTGCATCCGAAGCAGAGTCTCTTTCTACTACAACTCTGCCGTCCTTTTTAACCTGCCAACCCAAATTGGTATACTCAGGACCTACGGTACGGGTCACGGAATAATCATCATGCAATACAATTACGATTGGTTCCTCAATCACAATTTCACTGATGGCTTTCTCATTGTATGTAAGGAAGTTAAAAGTTTCACCATTTACGGTAACATCCGCTGTACAGTCATAAATATCATAGGTAGAAGAAGAACCCAGCAGAGAACCGGCTTTATCACCGTATACTTCACCGCTTACGTGGCAGTTCTCGTACCACCCGCGGGTTGCCTGCCCTGTAAGAATAGCCGGTGAGATATTTCCTCTTACATAAGCATTTTCCAACGTCAGATCCCACACACCGTTATATAAACCTCTGCTGATAAAACCAATGTAATTTTCATTATTTTCAATATGCATATTTCGTATGGTATACCCTTCTCCGTAAATACCACCATTAAAAGGCATATCCGTACCTTCACCATCATACCAGCCCATAGGCGCCCATTCATATCCCGCCAGATCAATGTCATTCACCAACTGCATATACTGGGCCTGACCTTCCTCGACGGTATTCACGTAATAAACAAAACTTGCCAGTTCCTCCGGGGTACTCACCATAAAAATGCCGTCCCTTACCGACTTATCTATGTATCCTGCATTTGCAAGATAAGGGATATCACCCGGATCGCATTTCTCCATCCATCCGTTCGTATCCGGATATTTTACCAGCAACTGCGCATCTATCATTTGCTCTGTCTGCGAACTACCCTCTTCACCGGCAGAACTTTGACCACTTCCCAGCGAACCTTGTGACGTCACACTTTCCGTTGCCTCACTGCTGTTTTCGCTTACCTCAGGCAGTGTACTCACATCCGTTTCCTCATTAGAAATCACTGAATCTTCATTCTGAGACTCAAGCAACACCTCTCCAAAGCATCCACTTAAACCAAACATACATAAAACAATAATTAACAATACCCTGCTCATGATACCTTCCTCTTTTTACACACAATCATTATATACCATTCATCTCCTCCAATGTCGGATACGAAGGGATAGCCCCCTTCTTCTGTACGCTGATACCGCAGAATGCATTGGCAAATTTCAAATACTCTTCTAATTTATCCCCGCTTATTTCTTCAATTGTTTCCGCAGTCACACCGTCTCGATACAAGCACCAAAGAAATGCACCGATAAAACCGTCTCCTGCACCTGTAGTATCCACAGCCTTCACTTTTGCACATTCCGCAAACGCACTTGCCTTCTTGGTAAAAGCCCGTGCTCCCGCAGAACCTTCCGTGTAAATCACTAATTTTACGCGGTCTGTAAACAACTTCTCCACAGCGGTCTCTATGCTTGTTTCCCCTGTAATAGCCTCTAATTCCTCGTCAGAGATTTTTACAATGTCCGCCAAAGGAATGAACTCTTTTACGGTTGCAATCATCTCCTCACTATCTTTCCACAATGCCGGGCGTAAATTCGGGTCGAAACTTATAATTGCGTCGTTCTCCAATGCATATTGAATTGCAATACAATGTGCCTCCCTCATCGGAAAATCCCCCAAGGATACCGAACAGAAATGCAAGGCATACGCATCTTCAAACCATTCCTTCTGTACATCTTCTGCCCGAAACAACATATCCGCGCCGGGATTCCTATAGAAAGAAAACTCACGGTTTCCGTCTTCTTTTAACGCTACAAATGCCAAAGAAGTGTTGGCAGCATCGGTTCTTTTCACGTAACTGCTGCCAATCCCCGCCTCTTTAAAAGCATCCAAAATTTTATCACCGAATCCGTCCATACCCAGCTGGGTAATCATTTCACTTCTTCCGCCTAATTTGGTAAAAGCTCCGCACACATTGGCCGGGGCACCGCCCACCGCCGGCAAGAAAGCATTCACATCTTTAATCGCACTGCCGGCAGACTCCGGAATGAAATCAATCAAAGCCTCGCCGATTGCAATAAGTTTTTTATTCTGAACTTTATTCTCCATTTGACAAATCCACCTCCATGGCTTTCATTTTCCAAAGGGTTGCGCGGTCACATCCTTTTATATTCAGTACTGTTTGTGTCACAACCTTCGGATAATATCTTGTGGTAAAAACATACTCTCCGTCATTGATATATATTTCAAGCATTGATACGTCTTTTAAAATTCGTATATTGTGAAGTTCTTCTATCTTGGCCTTACGCACCCTTCGTCCGCATCCGCTGTCGTTTAAAAATTGTAAAATAAAAACGCCATCCTGCCAGGAAAGTAAAACATCCTCTGATAATTGAATTTCTTTCTTTTCCATACTGTAATGATCTACACACAGTATCTTATCCGTCTCTTTTTTCGCTATATCTTCACCAGCCGTGTTCGTCGCAAATAATATTTCCAAATCAAATGCATCCGCATCCACCGTGGTCACGCCTTCTGCTAATTCCAAGACATCATAACGCAATGTTTCCAGCTCTTTTACAGGCCATTGTCTGATGGTGCCATTTACCACTTTTAACTCTCTTGGCACTGTTAACGAATGTTGCCATCCTTCTTCAACAATGGGTGTGTTGCGATATTCCCTATCCATTTCAGATACACCGCCCCAGCCGTACAGAATTCGCCTGCCGTCAGGCGCAGGAAAGGTCTGCGGTGCGTAGAAATCAAACCCCTTGTCCAACTCTGTGAAACGCGAAGTTTCAATAAAATGTGCTTTTTCTATGAACATGGAATTTTCAACAAAAGATGTAAGGTTTTTCTGATGCTCGATGCCTTTTTCATACTCTGTGTCCAAAAGCAACCAATACCCTGCCTGGTGCGGATTCTGATAACGGTACTCTTCTCTTGCCACACCCTGTGGGCAACACATAAGCACCTGTCGCCCATCTAACGCAAAAGAATCCGGACACTCCCACATAAAGCCAAAGTCTTCCTCCGAACTGATTTCTTCTTTCAACTCCCACTGCATTTTATCCCCGGAAACATAATGAAGAATTGCACCCTTGTCATCTTTTTTACGTCCACCCAACACCATATGGTAGGTGTTGCCTTCCTTCCATACCTTCGGGTCCCTTACGTGACAGGTATAATCAGCAGGATAATCCTTATTACTTAAAAGCAATTTCTTCTCACCAAAATGCACGCCGTCTTCGCTATGCACATAAATCACATTAGCACCGCGCCCCGCGTTAATATAATCATAATCACCCTCTTCTTCTACATTTCCCGTATAAAATACTTCCAGCATACCATCTTCCGTAAAAGCACAACCGGAAAACGCACCGTTTTGGTCCCAGGCACAATCACTTCGAATGGCAATGCCCTCATACTTCCAATGCACCAAATCCGGCGAAGTATAATGTCCCCAGTATCGTTCATACGCACATGGCCCCGATGGCGCATACTGAAAAAACACGTGATACACCCCCTTATAAAAGCACAAGCCGTTGGGGTCATTCATCCAGCCCCTAGGTGGCATCAGATGAAATTTCAGTCTGTATTTTTGATTTTTTGATAAATTCATTGTAGCCTCTTTCTTTAAACATTGAAACTTAACTTCTTTTCTCACAGATTAAAACCACACGTTTTAATTCCCCTTGCCAAGTGCCTCCGACACCTCATAATTCCATGAAGTAGGCTGATAATTTTGCGCTGCATTTTCGCTAAACGCCAACACAATCATTTCAATGTCATTGTTGCTGATCGTTCCGTGGTTATCGCACATCGCCAGATGATAGATTTTATCCGTGATATGATAGGGATCAAGCTCGTCGTAAGTCCCCTTCTCTACACCGTCAAATCCCTTGGCCTCTTCATAATACAAATCGCCCAGTCCAAGAATATGACCGAATTCATGCCTTGCAACTCCACGAATATGTTCGTAATTCTCTATTTCATTCTCTTTGCAACGGATAAAAATGGTCTTCTTTCCTTTGACCTTCCATTCCTTATTCATCGCCGCAAAAGAACGGTTGGACTTTATCATCGCATTTACATTCTTACTTGCATTTCCACCGTTTAACACGTCGACTCTCTCTGCGACCTGTCGCATCAATTGTTTCGTGCCTTCGTCCATAATGAAAACATCCAAAACATCAAATAACTTCGCATTTTCTTTCAAATCCACAACCACAGTCAGTTGCTGTCCGCCAAACACCGTATACTCGCCGGCCCAGTCCTGTATACCCGTAAGAATAGCCTGGCACACTTCATCTGAAGGTCGTCCCGTCCCTGCGGATATAATACTTACATCAGCACGGAATGTCAGTACATTTTTGCCGTTTTCATATGTAAGCACCGCATCTATGGGCGTACGCAATCCCTTACACTTAATGCGTATTTCCTCGCCGTCAAAATCCTTCAAAGGACCGGTTATTTCATCGCCCGTAAATACCCCTTCAAACTTCTCACGATATCTCGCATCACAGATTTCATTCAAAAGCACCCTTGCCTGCAATTCACCCTTACTTGCAGCATAAAACAGCAGCTTCATCGCCTCGTGCTTTGCATTTGGTTTTTTAATATCAATATAACCTTCCCACACAAGCTTTCCCATCATAAAAGACGCCTCCGGCGAACCAAGCTTGCAGGCCTGTTTTAACAGGTTAATTCCCTTATTGATTTTATCGCGGTTACGTTCTTCATTCGTAAAATAAAACATACCCGCTTCGTAACAGGACTTCGCATCGTCCCAATCATATTTCATCTTTGTTTCACTCATTAAAGCGTCCCTCCTCCTTCGTCTGTTTTATCTAGAAAAACCAACCGAATCCAAAACCAAAATCCATTGCTACGACCGCGCCGGCAATAAGGAATGCAGTTATAATTGTCAAAACAACTGCGCCTGTTTTGGTAAATATAAAGTTTTTGCGCTCTTGCTTCTTTTCCATTTGCATACCTTTCCGTTTGCGTCACTCTTACTTTACATTCATTTTGTTGCTCTTACGCTTCATTATATCTGCATTTCATTATACAACATTTTATACCACAAAAAAAGAACAAGCCGAAACTTGTTCTCTTTCAAACTACTCTTCCCAGAATAACTCATCCAAGGTTTTACCCAGCGTTTTACAAATTGCCAGGCATAAGTTAATGGTAGGGTTATAATCCCCTTTTTCAATGGCATTGATGGTCTGCCTTGAAACACCTACCCGATCCGCCAAATCCTGCTGCGATATATCAAGAGCTGCACGGGCAGATTTCAGTCTTAAATTCTTCATGCTACTCTTCCTTTCCGTCTTTAATCTGCTTAAGAAGCAACATAATAAATACAACAATAAACATCATGGAACAGAATAAATTTGTACTGCGGAAAGTAAATGCCCCATTTTCAATCACAACTCCGGCAAATATATTTCCGATACCAATTACAAGATTTAACAAACCAATAAATCCAAACATTACTAATAAACTTTTACGATTCTCATTCAACGCAAAGTATCCGTCATTCCAGATGCAGTAACTTGCAAACACACTGACACCGATTACAATACTTGCGGTCATTGCCACTTCCATGTTGCTGAACAAGGGGATTTCAAGAATCTTCAACACTAACAATGCCGCATTTGAAATCATCATGGTAAAAAATCCGTATTTAAAACCTTTGCCTCTTACCAGTTCCTGACGTTCATCAAACTGGTTCTTTATGTCGTCACCTTTCTTGGTAGCCGCAACACAAATTGCAACTACCAGAAGTCCAACTGCCAAACCAATCACAAACGCCACCTTAAAACCGATTCCCATACCGGAAGCGTCTTCCAAACCTATACTATACTCTGTAGTCCAAGTACCATTTGCTTTATACTCATAGAAATCATCGCCCACTTCGTCAATACCGTGT
>CAZQBM010000049.1:0-18326 GCA_964591945.1 uncultured Lachnospiraceae bacterium
TTATTTCTTTTTTTTCATATATTTAAAACAAAAAAGAAAGAATACTGATATGGCAACACCCAAAAAATCTGTTTTTCTGATAGCAACCGGCCTGATATTACTGATATTGGCGCTTTTCTTATTTTTTAACACGCCCAACCGACGCTTCGAAAAACTATGCGACTCCGTTTTTATAAAAGAATTAAGCGACGACGGTTTAAGTCTTCATTATACCTTAGACAATCCTGGCGCATATGGCATTACAGGCGCCGCGCTGACACTGTCTTCTTATGATAAAACAGGAAGTCTTGCCGATTATCAGGCATTGCTTGCCACCCTGGAAGAATTAAAGACAATCAATCCGAAATCTCTCAATGCCTCCAACCGGCGCACCTATGAAATCCTAATTAATTTTATGGAAAAAGAGGCGAAAGCCTATGCCTACCTTTATTACGACGAACCCTTATCTCCCACTTCGGGAATGCAGAATCAACTGCCTGTTCTTCTGGCAGAATATGCCATTCACGACAAGGAGGATATCGACAATTACTTATGCCTTTTACAAAGTGTTCCGGCCTATTTCGACGGACTGGCTGCTTTTGAAAATGAAAAGGCGGCAGAGGGACTTTTTATGTCCAAAGATGCTTGTCGCAAGACAATACAGCAATGCAATGAAATCATTACCGAAGAAGCCCTGGCCCGGGGCGACCACTTCCTTCAGACCTCTTTCAATGAACGCCTTATCCCCCTTGTGGACTCCGGCGAAATCACCTCGGCCGAAATGGATGCCTACCTTCTTGCTAACACGGAACTTCTAGCGCAAAGCGTTCTTCCTGCCTACAAAAGTCTTGCCCATAATTTAACCACGCTTTGCGGAAGCGGTGCCAACAATAACGGCCTTTGCTATTATCCGCAAGGGAAGGATTATTATCAAATTCTGATTGAGCGACAGACCGGTTCTTCCAAAACAGCGGAAGAATTAATGAGTGAAATTAAAACTTCTTTTATGGCGGATTACGATTCTTTTACAAAACTCGCCTGCTCTATGCAACTTGATAACAGTACCGCTGTTTTCTCCATTTCGGAACCGGATAAAATGCTTGGCGATTTGGAAGGCCGTATCTTTGCCGACTTTCCCGACTACCCTCGTACCACAGCTAACAATATGCCTTCCTATGAAATCAAAAAAGTAAGCAGCTCTATGGAAGATTATTTAAGTCCCGCCTTTTACCTGACGCCACCCATAGACAATGTAAGTGAGAATGTTATCTACATAAATTACGGCAATTCTCCGGAGAATATGGATTTATACACCACCCTTGCCCACGAGGGCTATCCGGGGCACCTGTATCAGTCTGTCTACTCTACCCTGGCGCTTGATGAACAAAACGCCCATCCCATCCGCCACCTGATGCACTTTGGGGGATATGTGGAAGGCTACGCTACCTATGCGGAATTATATTCCTATGACTATGCCAAGGATTTCGGTGATGAACATTATTGTGAACTGGCCCGCCTAAACCGCAGACTTCATTTAGCACTCTACTCTATGTTAGACATTTCCATCCACTACTACGGCACCACCTACGAAGAGGCTCACCATATCCTTTATACCTTCGGAATTGAAGATGAACAAACAACAAGGGAAATCTACGACTACATCGTAAATTCCCCCGGAAATTATTTGCAATATTATGTTGGTTATTTGGAAATTATGGAATGCCGCGAACTCGCCCGCGTCAAGTGGAAAGAGAATTTCTCCGACTTAAACTTCCATGAATTTTTCTTGGAATTCGGTCCTGCCGACTTTGAAACCATCAAAGACGCCATCCGCGAATACGAAGCGCCAAAAGTCCCACAGGAATTATCCTTATCGGCCAAGGCTACATTTCCTTCACGATTTTTACAATACGGCTGGTTCCCAAACGATGCACACCAAGTGCAAGGAACTCCTCCGCATCAGCGATGGACTTAATACCGCCGGCCGCTTTGATTTGAACAGGTGCACTGATGTACTTGGCAAAAATCCGGATATCATCGGGCGTTGCGCCGGCTGTAGAAAAGCCGGTGGACGTCTTGATGAAGTCCGCACCGGATGCCATCACGATTTCACACATTTTAATTTTCTCTTCTTCTGTCAAAAGACAGGTTTCGATAATGACTTTTAAAATTTTATCACCGCATACCTTTTTGATTGCTTTGATTTCTTCCAAAATAGCTTCATACTGCTTGTCCTTTAAAGCGCCAACCCAAATTACCATATCAATTTCGTCCGCCCCGTCAGCAATTGCCAGGCGGGCTTCTTCGCACTTAATCGTGGTAGGAACATAACCGTTAGGAAAACCGATTACGGTACAGATGGGCACCTGTCCTTTTACATATTCTGCTGCCTGTTTTACGTAGGCAGAAGGAATGCAGACAGAAGCGGTTTGATACTTGATACCGTCATCACAAATTGCCTTGATTTCGTCCCATGTTGCAGTCTGAGATAATAATGTATGATCTACTTTGGATAAAATTTCTTGAATGTTCATTGTCTTTGGTCCTTTCTCCTTAAGTTCACTTATAAAACTTTATTGCAGGTGCTCCGCTTCAAGTCGGCGAACAATATTCTTACCCTTCGGACTTCACCTTCAAATCCATTTTATCAGAAAGATAAGCAATAATAAAGCCTGCTGCCCCAAATAAAATTCCCGCCAGGAGTTGCAACACATTATTGTACTCCAACGGAATGATTACAATGGTGGATGCCAGCACAATTCCCACCACTGCGTGGAAGGATAAGGAATAAAACTTATCAAACAGATACGTAACCAAACGCGCCAACAACACCGCCGTTCCAAACATACCAATCACCCAGGGGATAATGACGCCCATATCAAAGGCTGCAATGCCGGAATTCAAATCCTGGTAAATACCGAGAGACATCAGAATCGACGAAGACGTCATACCCGGCACCACAATACTTAAGCCCCACAGCACACCACTGAATATATACCAGCCAAAGCCCGGCTTTACTTGGACAAACTCACCATATTGTACATAGGTAAGAAGCGATGTCAACACCGCAAATGCCACAAACATTGACACGAAAGAACCCTTGCTGCGCCCATGTTTCCCCGCCTCTTTGTACAGCGCCGGAATGGTTCCTATAATTAAGCCGATAAAAAGCCATGTCGCCATCATCTCAGACTTTGCAAACAAAAATTCAATTACCTTGGCAAAAATCCAGAAGCCAAACGCCCAGCCGATGCCTACAAAAATAAACATTTTCCAATTCTTTTTGATTGCCCTTATGGGATGCGAAAACAACTCCATAATGGAACGATACACGCCGAATACCACACATAGTACACCGCCGCTGATGCCGGGCAGAATTGCCCCGCCACCGATTGCTGCGCCACAGATAAAATTTTTAATCATAGTAATGGGGGACCATTTTTTCTCTTCTTTGGTTTCAATTTGTTCGTTTTCTGTTTTCAATACTTTGATACCTTTGCTTATTTTTATACTTATAAATTTTACACTTACTTTTAATACTTGTATTGGTTAACGCAAGTAACTTTTCATTTTTACCAATAGCTGATTTTATAAATTAACATAGCCGAAATGTAAGAATATTTCAATTCTTTTTTATCTTAAAATTGTGAGAATTCAATGTTTTATCGCAGAATTCCCTCCTATATATTTTATTAGAAAAACCGAACTTTTAGAAGTCCGGTTTTCTAATCTTTACTGAATATTATATCTAATCTTCCCAATGGGCCATATGGATTTCTCTTACTACAGGCGAACTTTCATCCAGCTCCTTCACAATGCCGTTGATTTCGTCCTGAAGCTCCTTACTTCCCACAACGTAAACAAGTTCCTCACTACCTTCTTCCACAGTATAGGCGGTATCCAGCTGTCTTACCAAAACATTGTTTTCATAAATATATAATGTATTATCATACCTGGTTCCGCCTTCTATATCCGAATGCGTATAGTAATCCCACAATAATGTCTGCAGTTCACCCGTATCACTGTATTTATAGAAAGAATGCCCTACACCGTAACCGCTGTGTCCTTCAATCATTCCGTTCTCGTGCAGATAATAACCTCCATACCGATCCCACATAAAATCTTCAAACACTTCCCAAGCCTTCAAGCTTCCGTTTTCCTCATGGAACACATACAAATCACCATCCCCGGGCCTATAATATAACAACATAAGCAATTCTTTGGCACCGTCACCATTCACATCCCCGCTTAAAAACTGCGCTCCGTACAACTTATAATACTTTACACTTACCTCCTTATAAAAGTCCTCACAATACCAAGATTCGTTGGTTTCGTAGGTAAGGGCGGTAATTTTGCCGTCTAAGAAATCGCTAAACAATGCATTGTCTCTTACGCCTTCCTCTTCAACAATTTGCATTTCGGCAAGCTCCTTAGCAAATTCTTCTTCCTCAGAATTCCCGTTATCGGTATCCGCTTCAGATTTCTCATCTTCTGACGCGCTTACTTCTTCCGATACCTTTTCTGTGTCTGATGTGTTTATTGCTTCAGACTTTGTTTCAGCATCTGATGCGTTTTCAGTGGCATTGGTATTTTCAGCATCGCTCGCATCCTCCGAAACAATCGTTTCGGATACGACCGGATTCTCGTTTATGCTTTCTTGTGTAGTTCCTTCATCCTTTTGGCAGCCTGCCAATATGGCTAAAATCATTACTGCAATAAACAAATAAACAAGTTTTTTCATAATAATTCCCCTTCTAAAAAAGACTAAAATAATATGCATTTTTCAATGCTTGATTTTATATTAGTAGCTTTATACTACTTTGTCAACATCTTTTTATTTGTAATTTTAAGAGAGTTGTGACGGCTATATTTTATAATATAAAACGGCCACACAAAATGTGTGACCGTTTGTTGGTACTTCTTTAAATATTGCATTATTCGTATAAGAAAATAATCTTACTTTCCGTCCAGAAGTTATCCTCAAATTCAAACTCTACAACCTGCGCATCTACAGGAACTTCGAACGCGACAGTACCCTTTGCTTTTCTTCCGGCTGAAAGTTCAGCTGATAACGCATCTTCCATACCATAGAAACCATTGCACGATACGCCGTCTGCATAACAATTAAAAGAATAGAATGATATTGATTGATCTGAATCGGATAAATTCTCCACCTCAAGCTCAATGTATACATATTTCATACCCTCACCAGGCACTAGGAACATATTGTCACTTACATACTCTTCTGCCTTAAGATAACTGATTCGAAGATTATTTGTTTCAATGATATCGCCTACATAAAATGCATCTTCTGTCACTGTTGAATCCTTTTCGAAAACCAATCCACTGTCTTTATCACCTTCAAATATAAATTTAACCTTTTCGCTGCTAAGCCAATCAATTTCATATTCTACTTCAACTTCTTGAGCATCTGCCGGAATCTCAAAATAAACTGCACCATCGGTACTGCGACCATCCGATAAAGTAGCTGACAAATCATCATTCTGATATGTTGCCTGACACTCATAGCCATCCGCATAGCATACAAATTCATATACGGATACCATTTTGTCCGAACCGGATTTGTTATCAACGTGAAATGCAAGACGAATAAATTTATTACCATCTGCCGGTTGTATAAACTCATTATCACTTACATAGTTACTGCTACCGGTATATGTAATTTCTAACCCATCCACAGACAATATATCCCCTACATAATATTCTGTCTTTGTAATTTCTTCAGCAACCGACTCTGTTTCTTCACTCTCCTCTGCTTCAGGCGAAAAAACCTCATCTACTTTCTCTGCAGTTGAAGTATCCCCACTTGTTCCTGTGTCTGCAGAACCACTACCAATGGCAAATGTCGAAAAAACACTTACGCATAAAATAATAAATACTACTTGTTTGATTCTTCTCATTTTCCTTTTCTCCTTATGATTTTTATTATGAAAGTTGCAGTAATTGCACCTAACATTTCAAATAATATATCCCGGATATCAAATGTTCCGCTTACCATTCCGACAAGTTGTAATCCTTCCAACACGCTTCCTACAAGTACAGAACAAATACAACTCCCCAAAATACCTTTATTGTTATTATCGAATACTAAAAATAGTGCATTGGTAAAAGCATATGCCCACAAATAATCAAACAAATGATTCCGTAAAATTCTAAACCACATATTTTCACATACTTCAGATGTAATATGCATATTTAAATTTATACAATTATCAATTATTTTTACAAAATAGACTTCGGGACAAAATATATAGTAAAATATTCCCCCCATAATTAGAGGCGCAATAACAGAGATTAGACTGAATAATTTTTTTCTTCCTATCTTCATAAACTTTGTCCATCGTTGGCAATAAAATAATACCTGTTTGATACAATGCTTATTTATTTTATTTTGCAATGTATGCATTGCAATTATATCTTAACAAACGAATAAAATCAAGTTATAGATGCAATCTATTTATTGCAGATTATAGTGGGGGTTTTATGTCGCAAAAAATCAAACAGGATATTTCTATCGGCTCTAATATTCGTTCTTTACGAAAAAAAGCCCGCCTCACCCAGGAACAGGTAGTTGCCTACCTACAACTGAATGGAAGCGAGCTATCACGTAGCAGCTATTCGCAAATTGAATGCGGAACCTATAACATCCGCGTGTCTGAAATAAATTTATTAAAAAAACTATTTCAGTGTGATTATAATGCTTTTTTTACAAATACAGAAAAATAATCTTACTCACCCTTCTTGCGCTCCGTATAATTAATAATACATGCAATCACACCATAAAATACAGCTGTCACAGGCCAGATAATCCAGGTATAGCCCCACGCATTGGTAATAAAACTAATTGCCAGATAAATTGCCGTAACGGTACACCAATAGATACCACCAATTAATTCATGCTTCTCGAAATTTCTTTTATGGTTCGGATTATAATCGCCGGTCTGAAGCAACTGCGCATAGGCGTCCGCTTCATTTCCCCATCTTGTGAACAAGAATACCGCAATTGCTACCAAGGCCAATAAAACATCCACTGCAATGATCGTTCCCATTGCTTCACCTGTAAGCACTGCTGTCACAACCAACACAGCCGCGCCAAGAATACACAAACCAACGCCGATTGCTCTTGTAAGTGTAAGCATAGGACGCTGTTTCTTCATTCTGCTCTCAACAATTCCCGCAACACCGTAATCCAGCACAAAACTATCCTTCTGAACCCATTCATAGTCGGCCATCATACTGCCGTTAAATATAAACAACACTACCGCTACAATCACCATACACAGAAGCACAGCCAAACCGATTGCTGCAGCTACGTTTTCTTTTATCAATCCAAATTCTTCCATACCACTCATAAGAATAAGTACGATGGGCGATAACACACAGATGCTTGCGCCGATTGCCACCTTAAGGGCCGACTTACGCTTCGCATCCATAAACTCGTTGGCAAACTCTGCTGAAATATGTTTCACATTCAAAGGTTCATATACATCCTGTTTTAACTCAGGTTCTTCAATTTCTTCTTTTAATAAGTAATCAGTGGACACACCAAACACCTGGCACAACTTCAATATTTTATCCAAATCGGGAACCGACTGCGCACCCTCCCACTTTGAAATAGACTGTCTGGACACGTTCATTTTCTCTGCCAGTTCTTCCTGTGACCATCCGCACTTCTTTCTTAAATAGATAATTTTGTCTGCTAAAATCATTTTTTCATCCTCCTTAGGGTTATTAAATTTGAAACTTTTCTTCTTTCAAGACGCTTGCTTTTCTTACATCGCCATTCGGAAGTTTTGCTTCGTTTTGGTTACCCTAATCTTATCTTTCCTAGCGGTTGCATTCTATCAAGTCTGCTTGTAAATTTGTCAACAGGCGGTTGCAAATGCCTGATTTTGGGTGTTTTTTACGCAACTATGTAAAACATAATAAAATATCAACCATTCTTTTACAAGACTGTTTGTTCCTAAATATTGTGCCATTTTTTCATTACTCTCTCCACTTGAGAAATCAGTTGTTGCTTGTCCGGCATATACAAAATATATTTTGACGCAAATATTTTATTTGACAATCCTCCTAAAGCATACTCAACATCAATATTATTTTTATCAGTGCACATAATAATGCCGATTGGCGGATTGTCACTCTCATTATTAACTTCTGTGGCATAATAATTCAAATACATATTCAACTGTCCTGCCGCCTCCGGTGTAAATGCTACGGTTTTTAACTCTATCAACACATAGGCTCTCAGTATTTTATTATAAAAAACCATATCAACATATCTTTTTGTATTTCCCACAGGTACTCGTTGTTGTGTTCCTACAAACATAAATCCCTTTCCGAGTTCCAACAAAAAATCTTCTATTTGCCTAACCAATGCCGCTTCTAAATCATTTTCAGCCATTGCTTTATTTTCGGGAATACCTAAAAACTCGAACACGTACGGATCTTTAATTACATCTTCCGCCTTAATTTCCTCAATCCTGTTTTGTGATATTTCCATTACTGTTTCCTTATTTATATTCCCTTTTGAAAGCAATAACCTTTCAAACAGAGAACTTTCAATTTGTCTTTTAAGTTCCCTTACTGACCATTTCGAATCTATACATTCCTTTTCATAAAATCCTCTTTTATCCACATCTGAAACAGTAAGTAACTCGCAATAATGCGACCACGATAATTTGCCAGACACTGTCTGGCAAATTGGATATTGCAAATAGAAAAGTCGCATATTCTGCAGATTTGACCTCGAAAAACCTCTACCCAACTCTTTTGTAAGCCGTTTTGAAAGTTGGATTAATGTCTTCTCACCATATGCCGCTCTTATCTGCTCATTTTGTTCATATTTAACAATTACTTCCCCGATTTTCCAATATGTTGCAAGCATTTCATAATTTACCTGTCTTACAACATTTTTACGAGACTGATTGAGCAATTCCTTAATTTCAGAAACAACCATCTCCGTATACGAATTTTTATTATCTTTCTCCACAACATTACCCATTAAAAATTCTCCCCTTTTTATACATTCGATTATAATTGGTATACTCACATAAATATGTTTATATAATCATCCGCACATCCACAACGCAAGCACCACACTTGCCGCCACACCCGAAACCGTAGCCAGCAACGCCCCGGCCAACGTATAACGCGTCTTAGTAATTTTCACCACCATAAAATACACGCTCATAGTGTAAAAAACCGTCTCCGTGGAAGACATAGCCAGTGACACCAAAGTACCGATATATGAATCCGTACCGTAGGTTTTAAAAAGATCCAGCGCCAGCCCCGTAGCCGCCGATGACGAAAACATCTTAATCAAAAGAAAAGGCACCACTTCCGCCGGGAGCGCAAAGACTTTAACAACCGGTGTCAGCATCATTGCCAGGAAATCAAAAAATCCGGACGCCCGAAGTACACCTACCGCCACCATCAAACCAATCAGCGTAGGCATAATTTTAATAACGGTTTGAAAACCGTCCTCAGCGCCTTTGATAAAAAGACCGTAAACATCCTTCTTACGCCCCAAACCAATTGCAACAATAATCAGGATTACAACCGGCAGAATTATGTTGGAAATCACAACGAGAGTATTCATGAAACCGCCCTCCCATTCTTCTTAGCAAAGCCATTCACCAGCAGAATAAAAACAACCGCCACCAGCGTAGAGAATGCCGTTGCCAGAATTGCGGGCGCAATAATGGATGCCGGATTCTCCGAACCGTAACTACTCCGATAGGCAATTAAATTTACCGGAATCAGCTGTAACGACGAAATGTTTAGAATCAAGAAATTGCACATATCGTTCGTTGCAATCCCTGCAGGTTTCCCATGTTTTTTGCGCAATCCATCCAATTCTTTCATCGCGTTCAGTCCCGCCGGTGTCGCCGCCCAGCCAAGTCCCAGTACATTTGCAATCACGTTAAGGGAAATAAATTCCTCCGCCTTGCTCTTTCTCGGCACTTCCGGAAAAAGCATATGCAATGCCGGTCCGATCAGGCGTGACAGGAAGTCTACAATCCCTGCCTCTTTGGCAATCTCCATTAATCCAACCCACATAGACATAACGCCCATCATGGTAATACACAAAGTAACGGCATCCTGCGCCGATTGGATTGCCGCATCCGTCACCGCTTCCAAATTCCCCGTAAAAGCGGCATAAACAATACCAATCACAATCATACCGCCCCATAAATAACTCATCATACAAGAGTCCTTTTGGCACTTTCGCGCCTGCGCTTTTTATCATTTTATTTGTGTCGGCGGTTGTCATATTCCCTTATCTTTCGCCTTGCATACTCACGTTGGCTCGCTTCCGTCTCCTCGTATCGCATCTGTCTGTATTCTTTCTCGTATGTACGATTTGCTTTGATACGCTTTACTTCATCATCCAGCATCTTTACCAAATTACTTCCCTTCTCTTCCGGATTAAGCATATAATTCAAGAACGCTTTCATCCCCTCATCTTTCACCATCTCTGTTGTTTCTTGCGTGGCGCACACAAAAATCCTATGTACGCCTCCGGGCAACTCCAGCCTTGGCACTTCATTGCATCTCTCCCGAAAACGGTATACTGCCTGCCCTTCTTTAAAAACATCCCGCGTAGCAAGATACAGCTCTGTCTTCCATACACTCTGCCCGGCATTCGCCATATGTAACTCCACCGAAATTCCTTTCGTTCCCTCAATGCACTCCACAATATTATTCTTTTCATATTGAATTTTATAAATTTTCTGTCCCGTCAGTAACTCCATCAACCTTTTCGCTGTTTTAACATTCGCCATAACCTTTGACAATATAAAAGCATCCTGAATTGTCAGATTCTCATATCCCCTATCCATAACCAACTCTCCCTATTCCGTTATAAAATACTGATTGTCCAATTTTGTTGCAAACAAAA
Organism: uncultured Lachnospiraceae bacterium; assembly: GCA_964591945.1. Classification (GTDB taxonomy): domain Bacteria; phylum Bacillota; class Clostridia; order Lachnospirales; family Lachnospiraceae; genus UBA3766. The sequence goes on from CAZQBM010000049.1 coordinate 10,904, forward strand.
CCGCTTGATGCACTTCTTTTGATTCTCCGGATTTTCGTCGTATTTCGACACCGTCATAAAACAGAACAAAGATATGTTACAGATAAGTCCAAAAGACAAGATTGATATAATAATTCTAACAACAGGTATAAAATATGCCTATGTGCAAAATGACGAATTTAATAATGACGGTTCTTAGCTTCCTATTTGTGATTTATTCTCTGAAAAAATTGGTCGATTTGACTGTGAATACAGTTTCTTTCTATAGTAGATTTCGGCAACAGAATTCTGCCGTACAAGTTAATTTTACGCTTTTCGTCACTTTTCGACAAGATAAAAGCATCGCATTTTTCGACAAACAAAACTGCAGGCTTTCACCATACAATTCCCGATGGCACATATCCATGCGCCCCTCTTTCCCATACAAAAAAACACCCCGTTTGCTTCTCCACAAACGAGGTGTTCATTTCTATGAATTTACGTAAGCTTCAATGACATCCCAAACTGCAGGATTCTCGAAATCCAGTTTCCACTCTGCGACGCCGGCAATATTATTTGCCTCCATAACGCTTAATTTCACCTGAATGGATTCACTCTCTTCCATCCAAATTTGATACAAGATTCCGTCCTTCTGAATTTCACCGTAATACTGACAGGTTTCATTATCCCAATAAAGTTCAACTCCGTTAGTATTAACCCAGTTCTCTGCCAAATCCATTCCGATGGTTTCACAGCTTACCGTACCGCCGGAAGTTTTCCAGAGTCTTGTATAGAAGGGAATTGCATTGATAATCTTCTCTGCAGGAACTTCTTCCATCGTATTTAAAATACCCTGTTCCACGAAATTAATAGACGCTACAGAACCTGCCACCTGAGAACTGCTCCAGTGTTCATCATATCCCATAACAACTACATAATCCGCAACCAAGCCCTGCTCTGCACGGTTATAATACATCGTTGACGCGGTAGGTGCATAATTGTCTACCGACAATACAATGTTGTTTGCATGGGTCTGAATAGATAATTCACGCAAGAACTGAATGAAATCATCGCCATACTCTGCTCCGACGGTTTCAAAATCCACATTAATACCGTCCAAATCATACTGCTGTGCGTAAGCAATCAAAGTCGATACCATCGCCTCTCTCTTCTCACTGGAAGAAAGAATTGCACCGATATTTACCGAATAATCCACATCGGTTACCACAGCCCATACTTCAATGCCTTTATTGTGCGCCTTAGTCACATATTCCGTACTTGCAATACACTCCAGGGTTCCTTCCTCATCTTTTACCCTAAACCAGGTAGGTGCAATTACATTCACACTCTTAGTTTCAGCCATATAAGCATCATAGGTGCTGTTGGCTCCCTGAGAGAATACCTGATGGAAGGCCATATTAATCTTACCTTCACGACCGATACTCTGATAATTAAGGACCACCGCATCCGTTGCCGGTGTCTGCGTCATCATTTCGCCTTCTTCCAGACGCTTATTCTCCACATAACCAATCAAAGCATCCTCAGTAATGACCTTACTCCACTTCTCCATCACTTCCAGGACAAATACCTTTTCGCCCTCAGGTAAATCTTTCAGAATCGGGCTCTTCACTCCACCCTGATAGCGAAGCTTGGTGTCCTTTGTGATATTCGCATACTGTCTTGTACCCCATTCCGTATAAAGAAGCATACGGTTGGGTTCCGCATAAAATTCATAAGTAAAATTCGCAAAAATCTTCACGTAATCAGCAGACAAATACACTTCTTCACCGATCAACAAAGCCGCAGGATGGGAAAGTTCATTCTCCGCTCCCGCCACAGTATAAGAAGAGTATTCTTCTCCAATATAGGTTTTGTAGATATCTTTCTCTGTAGTGTAGAGAACAATACCTTCTTCTTTATTAATATAAAAACGGTCCGTAAAATACTTCTCCACCGTTGCCATATCGAAATAGCAGTTGCCGTCCACAAGTTTGGCTTTCTCATCAATATGGGCATCCTGCATAATCATTGCAACGTCATCCGATTCCACCAGTTCAAAATACTGATACAAATCTTCACGTTCGGAAGTATAATACACACTTTCAATCAGTGTTTCCCCGTAAAAAATTCCCACAAGGGCTATAATAAGAACAATCGCAATCACAACAGGGATTGCTCTGGCTAACATGGCTTGTCTCTGTTTTTTTCTTTTTTTCTTTCGCTTATCCGCGCGTTTCGGTTCCATGGTGTTTCCTCCGTTTCGGTTTTGACCGCCCCTATTATAGCAGAATATTCCCGTATCGTCATTAAAATTTTGTTGTTTTTTGTATTTTCCGGAAAGTAGCGTTCGTTTGAGGGACTCACTTTGTTTAAAACTTCCCGAAACGGTTATGATTTCAGACAGAAGGCCTGTTGAATGGTTTTCGCTTTTATCCAAAAGGAACCGTGATGCATTTGTATCAAAACGAAATTTCCATCATAAAATATTTTAATTATGACGATACTAGTAAAACGAAAGATGCCCGGAAGTACCAAATTTGTTCTCAATTCTTGAATTATTATGCTTTAAAAATTAAATGGAATTACGGATGCGCGAATGCGCACCAGCTTAAAAGACATTCCGGAGTCGGATGCTCCGAAAGGAGAATTATACTCTTCTATAATAATATGTGAAATCTACAGCCTCCCAACCGGTACAAATTTCCGTTTGGGCACCTTTCACCTTCAGTATAGTATCGGAAAACAGCAAATTCAAGAAAAAGACGTCGACAAATTTCGCGCTTTCGACAAATGCCCATTGCGGTGCAAATAATTTTATGACCGGGAATTTTCTAAAAACAAGGAAACATTTTCCGATATTAAATTTTGGTGAACAAAAGGTCACAAGTATTGACTAAAATTTCTTAAAAAGTATAATATACAGTAAAACTTTGTCGAAATAAGAGATATAAACCCTTTTTAAATAGATTGGAGTATTGAATGAAGATAGAGAGAGTAAATGATCATCAGATACGATGCACACTTACCAAGAAAGAATTAGAGAAACGAGACTTGAAGTTAAGCGACATGTCTTACGGCAACGAGAAAGTAAAGCGTCTGTTCCAGGATATGATGCAGATGGCTGCTTACGAATGCGACTTTGAAGCCGAGGACACACCGCTTATGATTGAAGTCATTCCTTTTACGGAGTGTGCGGTCATAATTATTACCAAAGTAGAAGATCCCGATGAACTGGATACCAGATTTTCCCGCTTTGCACCTTCCGTGCATGACGGTGAGCCTTCTTTGTCCGGATTAATCGGCGATGTAGTGCAAAGTTTGGCCGGAAACGGCGAAGAAATCGCAGAATTATTCAAAAAAATGCAACAGCACAACGATAAGGAAGCACCTTCCCTTACAGCGGATGCATCTGAGGAAGATGCCGAAGACAGCAAGGCGACCGGAAGCATTTTCTATGAATTCGATTCCTTAAACGAAACCATCCGTGCCTGCCGTTCCGTAAAGACCGCCTACATTGGCGACAGCATCCTTTACAAAAATGCGCGCGAGAACAGATTTATTCTTTATTTATATAATGTAGATTCTTCCGCAGAGGACTTTGCCAAGGTTTGCAATATTCTTTCCGAATATGCGGGCAAGGTTCACGACAACGGCTATTATAAGTTTTACGCAAAGGAACATTTTGATACCTTGATTGGAGAGAATGCCGTAAGTTCTCTGGCCGAAATTTAAATTTTACAAATAAAATTAAGAGGGTAACCTTTCAAAGGCTACCCTCTTTTTATCTCTTATTTGTCTTACGGTTCAACACGCATCTCCCTAATTATTTTTCTTAACTTTAAAATCATGGAAGGTGCTACCGATAACTCGTCGATACCCATACGCACAAATTTCTCCGTCAGACTTAAATCCGCACCTAACTCACCACAAATACCTGCCCATTTTCCATGCTTATGTGCATTTTTTACTACCATCTCTATCATTTTTAAAACTGCCTTGTGATGAGGATTGTAAAAATCATCCAGTTTTTCATTCTGTCTGTCAATGGCAAGTGTATACTGGGTTAAATCATTGGTTCCAATACTGAAAAAATCCACTTTTTCAGCCAATTCATCGCTAATCATAACCGCAGCCGGTGTTTCAATCATAATACCCTGTTCCGGAATTTTATATTGGATTTCCTGTGTCTCCAATTCCTGCTTTACTTCATCCACAATTTCATAAATACGATCTATTTCTTCCACGGATGTAATCATTGGATACATCACTGAAATATTTCCGTATACAGACGCGCGGAACAGTGCTCTTAACTGTGTTTTAAAAATATCAGGCTGTTTTAAACAGATTCGAATCGCACGATAGCCAAGTGCCGGATTATCTTCCTTGCCCAGATTGAAATAATCAACCTGCTTGTCTGCACCAATATCCAAAGTACGAATAATTACTTTTTTACCCGCCATCATCTGGGCCGCTTGCCGATATGCTGCAAATTGTTCTTCCTCTGTGGGGAAGTCAGTCTTGCCAAGATAAAGGAATTCACTACGAAACAATCCAATACCACCGGCATCATTTTCCAATACATATCCTATATCACCCACACTACCAATATTGGCATATAACTTAATTTCTCTACCGTCTAAAGTAATATTGTCTTTTCCTTTTAATTCTTGTAAAAGTTTCAGTTTTTCGCCATCCTCTGCAATTTTAATTTCTGCTTTCATGCAGGTTTGTTCATCAGGATCAAATATTACGTTTCCCTCAAATCCATCTACAATTGCAATCATGCCACTTTCTATATCTTCTATGTCAAGCGGAACACCAATCAATGCGGGAATATTCATCATTCTTGCAAGAATTGCGGTATGAGAGTTCGTGGATCCATGCACTGTAACAAAAGCCAAAATCTTACTTTTATCCATCTGCACCGTCTCACTGGGCGATAAATCCTCTGCTACAATAATAGCAGGCTCTCCGGCACTTAAATCCAAATCATCCCGACCGCTTAAATTGCGAACCAGTCTATTGGATATATCCTCCACATCGACAGCTCTCGCCTTCATATAATCATCATCCATAGACGCAAACATATGCGAAAAATTATCTCCGGTAACCCGGACAGCATACTCCGCATTTACCTCTTCCGTCCGAATCATATTATGAATGGCATCCATATAATCTTCATCTTCCATCATCATCTGATGGACTTCAAAAATTGCTGCGCTGGCTTCTCCCACTTCCACAACAGCCTTTTCATACAATTTCTGCAACTGTTCTCTTGCATAATCCACTGCCTGTTCCAAACGTGAAATTTCCACTTCCGTATCTTCTATCTTTTTACGGCGCACCTGATATTCATCTTGTTTTAATACGACAACAGGACCTTTGACAATCCCTTTATATACTGACTTTCCTTTTAAGCACTGCATAATCAGCACCTCCTACAGGTTCTGTTCCATAAAAAGTTTCATGCCCTCAAAAGCAAATTCTTCATCTCCGCCCTCAATTGCAATTTCCACTTCTTGACCATTTTTTACACCCAATCCCATAACGGCCATTAACTTTGTAGCCTCAGCACTTTTGCCGTTTGCCGACAATACAATTTTACTGGTATATTTTTTTGCCTCCTTTACAAGAAGACCTGCCGGTCTTGCATGAATTCCAATTTCATCTGTAATAATATAAGTAAAAGTTTTCATACTACTCTTCCTTTCTTTTATTCACTTAATTCATTGTCCATAACACGTTCAATGTGGATTGCCAAATATCCGATTTCCACATCTTCCAACTTTAGTTTTAAATCCTTTTCTATTTCATCACATACTTTTATGGCCATTTTATATGCTTTGGGAAATTTAATCTCCATATAATCATTCATACTGACTTTTAATTTTTCCCCGTTCAAAGATCTTGCTATCATATAACGTATGTGATTCATCAGACGATTGTATGATAATGACATAACATCAATTTTTTTACCTGTCTGCTTCTCTACAAGAGAAATACATTCTCTGACTGCACGGGCCACCTGCATAGCCTGTGATACTTTTTCCTCTTCAATCGCAGAATGCACGTGCAAAGCAATATAACCGATTTCATGCTCATCAATTTCTACTCCGAGCATATCGGCTAGCAGTTGCTTCATGCATTCTGCAACCTTATATTCCTTATAAAAAAGAATACGAATATCCTCTGTCAGCGGATTGCTGATTTGTTCGTTATTACGGATTCGACGCACTGCAAACGCAATATGATCTGCCATAGGAAACAAAATGCTACGGTCAATTTGACCGAATTCCTTCTCTGCTCTGTTTAACACTTCGTTTGCCAGTTCCAGACACTCAGGCGAAACGGTCTTTATAATATCCGTTGCTGCACCTCGATCTGTATTAAGTTCATGCAACGAATAAACCGCATTTTCTGCTCCGGTTTCAACTCTTTCGGTTACTTTTTTTCCAAAGGCAATTCCTTTACCCATGACCAGATACTCTCTATTGTCTCCTTCACCAATCGCGATGACGGAATTGTGATTCAAAACTTTCTTAATCCTAAACATGATCTGCATTTTCTCCGTAATTTTTCACTCTATTCCAATATATCCACTGCAAACAACGGTTCTCCGGCTTTTATTGTACCCTCTGTCAAAAGACGTACCTTCTGATTCTCATCCAACTCCGTACACAGAATCGGCGATACCAAAGAAGGTGCATTTTCCTTAAGATACGCTAAATCCATTTTCAATAGAGGAGTACCCTTTTTTACCTTCTGACCGGTTTCTACCAAAGTTTCAAAGCCTTCTCCGTTTAATTTAACGGTATCGATACCCATATGCATCAGTAAACTCACACCGGAATCCGTCATAAAACCAATCGCATGTTTTGTATCAAAGATAAAAGCAACTTCTCCATCCTCCGGTGCATAAACTGTAACATCTTCAGGTGTTACTGCTGCTCCATCACCCATCATACGCTGCGCAAAAGCTTCATCCGGTGTTGTTGACAAATCTGCGGCCGTACCATTTACCGGACTGGAAATGATTATCGTCTGTATTACTTTCTTTTCTTTATCCTCTTCTGCAACTGCCACTGTTATATCCTTTACCGTATCTTCAACTTCTGCTAACTCATCGGGAGCAATCACAAGATAATCTTCCAAATTAGATTTTATCACCGTCACATTCGGTCCGTAAATGACCTGTACACCATTTCCTTTGTGTACGACACCGGAAGCTCCGGTTGCCTTAAGAAGTCCATCATTTACTAATCCGGCATCTTTTACGGTACAACGCAATCTGGTTGCGCAACAATCTACATCACTGATATTTCTCTTTCCACCCAGCCCTTTTACGATTATCTCACTAAGTCCGTCTTTTATATCTTCAACTTTACCTTCCGCCTTTTCTTTTCTGGCATTCACATCTGCTTTTGTATAAAGCTTTGTTTCCTGGTCATCATCCTCACGTCCCGGT
>CAZQBM010000050.1:0-18284 GCA_964591945.1 uncultured Lachnospiraceae bacterium
TTATAGTGCTATTGACCTGAAAAGTCATAAAAAACGGAGCATCGTTTCCGACACTCCGTTATAAATATCTTATAATTCACTCATAAGCTTCATCTTGTAGCTTGTAAACTCATCGTTTGTAAGCATTCCGGTCTTTTCAAGATCCATAAGCTTCTTAACCTTGCCCTGGAACTCATCCATATCTGCATAAGGAGCAAAAATATCATCAATGAATTCCTGCTTCTTAGCCTGATAATCGCCTTCGGAAATAAGTCCGATGCCAGGAAGCGCAATGTAAAGCTGAACTTTAGTGATATAATCTTCTACTGCACCAACTTTACGTAACAATTCAACTTTCTTAGCATGGAAATCAAGTTCTGATAACCAATCGCAAGACTTTAATGCCATTAATCTTTCAACTACAACCTTGAATTCAGCAACGGAAGCCCAAGGTGCATTTACGAATTCGTCAATAACATATGTCTGTTTTTTCTTGAATTCAGTTTCGCTAATCAAACCGGCTTTAACAAGTACAGGCCATTTGTTTAACTTCTTGATTAAAGTATCGATGGAATCAAGCTGTGATACATCAATGATATCAACCAATGCCTGAACCTTGATTGCATATTCATCAGCTGAAAGCATTTCGCAATCTCTTAAAACAGGCCAACGCTCTAACTTCTTCTGAAGAACTTCCAAACTGTCATTTGCACTATATTCAACTTCTTTCAATACAGATGCTTTCTTCTCCTGGAATTCATCTTCCGAAATCATACCACCAAGCTTAATGTAAGGAAGTCTTTCAACGTTACGCTTGTATTCTTCAAGATCTTCAACGTCTGTATTGCAGCACTCTTTAATGATATCAACCTTACGCGTTTCAAATTCTTTTTCAGAAAGCATACCACAATCTTTTAAGACAACAAGCTTCTGAACCTTTTCATTGAAGTCCGTCATTCCGCAAAGTTCACTAACAAGTTCAAGCTTCTTTGCTTCGAACTCTTTATCATTCAACATACCGCAATCTTTTAATACGTAAAGTTTCTTCATGCGGTTTTCAAAGTCTTCTGAATCCTTCTTCTCTTCCTTTACAGGTGCGGGAGCAGGTGCAGGAGCCGGTGCGGGTGCAACGGGCTTCGGCTGCATTACTGCAGAACCAACAGCTGAAGAAGTATTAGAAACTACAGCACCGGTGGAACCCATAAGTGAAGAACCGGTCTGTGCCATATGTAAAGGAGATTCCTTCTTGATTACTACGTTCTGAGTAACAGGAATGTCACTCTTGATAATCTGCATTTCAGGCTTGGGTGCAGGAGCCGGAGCAACGGGTGTGGGTGCTACAGGTACCGGTGCGGGTGCAACGGGTGTAGGTGCTACAGGTCTTGCGATGGGCTGACTTTGTGTTGTAGCATGTCTTACTTCTGCAGTAGCGCCTGCGGTACTCTCCTTAATGCTTCCTAAAATTTCAATAACTGTATCAATATCTTTGATTGAAGGGAAAATTGTCTGAGCTTTCTTAGTACCGTACAAACTTGTAATACGTGTATTCATAATTAAAGCCTGATTTCCCTGATATTCCCCTTTGAATACTTCTCTGACATCTGAGATAGGATATTCAAAATTGTCGATATAACCATTACGGCCTTCTTCGTTACAAATATAACCTTTACCAGAAATCTTTGTATCCTCGATTTTTAAGAAAAGCTTCTCTCCGCCTTTCAACAGCTTATTTTTAATGCTGCCGCTGTAATTACATGTAAAAACTTGAGCACCTGCCATTAAAATAACCTCCCTTTCGTTCCCTTTATACACATCTATGCTATTTCAATTCAAGCGATAAAAAATCCGCTTTCAAAGGAAAACGGCACAATCGCATAAATTACGCAAAGCACGATTTATAAGTATAATACCAATAAAACGTACTTTTTTCAAGTCTTTTTTAGCAATATTATACTAAAATTTGCTCATAAATTGTTTTGTCTGTTTTTTTACGGGTAATTTCTACTAAACCAAGCCTTGTAAAGTCCAAAACCCTACATGGATTGGCATCTTTTTGCAGAAATTCGGTAAACGCTTTCAATAAAATGTCTTTATGTTCTTTTTGCTCCATATTAATAAAATCAACCACAATAATTCCGGTTAAATTCCGTACAAAAATCTGCGTTGCAATTTCTTCTGCAGCTTCCATATTTACACGAAAATAAGTTTCTTCGCGATCTGATTTTTTATCATATTTTCCGGAGTTTACATCAATAACAGTTAATGCCTGTGTGGGTTCGACATAAAGAAAACCGCCGCATTTTAACCAGACCTTATCGGATAAAGCTTCTGTCAATTTTCCTTCTAATCCGTACAAAACATTAAGCGGAACCAGGCAATCCTCATAAAAATGCAGTTTTTCTCTCATTTCCGGTAACTGTTCTGTTATAAAAAGGTTTGTTTGTTCAAAAATGTCTTTATCGTCTGTCAAAATTTTATCTAAAATAATATCATCATTTTCAGACAACGATTGAATAAATTCCAAATATTTTGGTGTTACACCACGAATGACAGAGTAATCGCTACGATGCTTCGCTGTTTCCAGAAAATCGCTTAGGTGTGTGCTAAGAATATTAGCTTCTTTGATGATTTCATTGCAAGATACATCATGGTTATCTGCTTCCGTGCGAATGATAATCTGAATTCCGTTTGGGGGTACAAAACCTGCGTTTGACAGTTCTTGTTTTAATGCGTCACGTCGTACGGATGCGATTTTATGAGAGAATAATATACCATTGGAACCAAAAGATGCTACGCAAAACTTACCTTCCAAGCGAATATTACAGGTTGCTGATGCTTCTTTCCCTTTTGAAGGTTCTTTTGTGATTTCTACCAAAACATTGTCACCTTGCGCAAAATCCTTGCCCGGGCGGGTTAAGTTATATCCGTTTTGAAGATCGTCTAATTTGATAAAGCATTTGCGTTCGCTGTGAACACGAAGAAATGCAGCGTTAATGTTAGGAACGATATCAATTATTTTAGCAATGCAAATCATACCTTCCATTCGGCCGTTCTCTTCGTCGGTTGTCAGACGCATTAACTTATTATTTTGTATAAAACAACCATGAATTTTACCTTTTCTGCGCACCAAAACAAAACTTGCCTTGTCCGGCATGTTCTGATAAAGTTTTCCGTCTTGATTTTTCGGTGAAGGTTTAATCATGATTTAATTCCTTGATAAATAATTTTTGTTCAATAAAATATTAAAAAAGTAACATCATAAACCAAGCATATTTTTAAAATGTATCGCCAACTTCCCCAAGAGAGATAAAGCCTTCGCCATCCGGAACATCGGTAAAAGTATCCGCTCTTGTTACCTGAATAGCATTGGAGTCGAAGGTTTTACTATAAAAGCCGGCCAAACATTCTACAACTGCACCGGGCTTTACATTACCCGCACTGCTGGCATCTACAAGCATATAAATTGTGCGTTCATCAATTGCTTTTAACTCATATACAGCTTCTTTTAAATTGCGTTCGATTATACTTTTTGCAGTTTGTTTGGTATAAAGCACTTCTTCCCTTGAAAGAAACTCAGAAACAGCTTCGGAAAGGTTGTAGTCGGGTGAATAACCATCTTTCCAATTCAAGCGATAAGAAGCAGCTTTTACAGAGGCCATTGCATTCTTTGCATTGTCAGGCAGAATTCGCATGCCGGTAATAACCATACCCTCTGCCATTTCATCATTGAGACGTTTTATCATATCTTCTGCTGTTGTTACGGAATTGGCTTCAATATCAAAGTATTCTCCTTCGCTTTCTACACCAACACCTAAAGGTGCCGCAAAAGACATAATCTGATGGGGGCTAAAACCCGTAGAATAGGCAATATCAATGTCGCTTCGACGGATTGCCTTCTGAAAATATCGCATAATATCCAAGTGGCCGATAAAACGCAAGGGGCCTTTCTTGGAAAACTTAATTCTTAACTTCATGTGTTCCTCTTTTCTGAATTTAAAACTGATGCTTAACCTGTTTAAAATATTTATAAATGCAGTTAACTATATGACCTGCATTTACTCGAAACAGAACTTACCGCTGCCGTAGACAGCCGCACCGCAACCCTGGCATTTTTCTTTACAATTAGGCGTAACTTCGCCCTTCTGCGCACGTTCCCATTCGCGTTTTAAGAATGCCTTGGTAACTCCAATGTCGATAAAATCCCAAGGAAGAATTTCATCGGTGCTTCGTTCTCTTTCATTATAAAATGCAATGCTTAAGCCGTTTTTATCAAAGGCATCCAACCATTTATCATAGTAGAAATATTCATTCCAAGCATCAAAAACACAACCTGACTTATACGCATCCAAAATAACATTTGCAATGCGTCTGTCGCCGCGGGCAAAAACACCTTCCAAAACAGAAACATCTGTATCATGCCAGTTGTATTTAATACTCTTCTGGTTTAACTGGCTGATAATGCCCAGACGGGTTTTATAGGCTTTTTCACGGAAGTCGGCCTGTGAATTCATAGGTGCCCATTGGAACGGCGTAAAAGGCTTAGGAATAAAGAAGGACGTACTTGCTGTAATCTGTACACGGCCGTTTCGTTTCTCTTTCGGTACGGTTTCGTAGTAAACCTTTGCAATTTCGTTACAAAGCGCACCAATACCGGCAATATCATCATCTGTTTCCAAGGGAAGTCCAAGCATAAAATATAATTTAACCTTGTTCCATCCGCCTTCAAAGGCTAACTTGGCACCATCAAGAATGACTTCTTCGGTCAAACCTTTGTTAATGACATTTCTCATCCGCTGGGTGCCTGCTTCCGGTGCGAAGGTTAAGCTTGTTTTCTTCACATCCTGAATTTTACTCATAATATCAAGCGAAAAAGCATCAATACGTAAAGAAGGTAGGGAAATGTTAATCTTCTTTTTGCTGCATTCATCAATTAAGAATAAAAGCAACTCTTCTAATTGACTGTAATCACTTGAACTTAAAGAACTTAAAGAAATCTCCTCGTGCCCTGTATTCTCAATCAATTCCTTGGCATATTGCTTTAATACGTCCACGTCACGTTCGCGGATGGGACGATACAACTGTCCTGCCTGACAGAAACGGCATCCTCTCGTACAACCGCGCTGAATTTCCAAAACAAGCCTGTCCTGGGTAGACTTGATAAAAGGAATTACCGGTTTTACAGGATAATACGTGTCAGAAAGGTTTGTTTCTACTTCCTTACGCACTTTTGCGGGTACATCCGCAAATTTAGGCTTAAATTCGCTTATAATGCCCTGTTCATCATAATTTACTTCATAACAAGCAGGTGCATAAATGCCCGGAATATTGGCTGCATGACGCAGGAATTCCTCACGGCTTACACCTGCGGCACGCTCTTTTTTGTACAAATCCAAAAGGGCACGATATTGCGTTTCACCTTCTCCGATATAAAAGAGATCAAAGAAAGGTGCAATCGGCTCGGGATTGTAGGCGCAAGGACCACCGCCGATGACGATAGGATCTTCCCAGGTACGTTCTTCATTGATTAAGGGAATGTCGGCCAAGTCCAAAATCTGCAGAATATTGGTATAGCACATTTCATACTGTAATGTGATGCCTAAAAAATCCATTTTACGCACGGGTTCCTGGCTTTCCAATGCAAACAAAGGAATCTTTTCTTCACGCATAATAGCATCTAAATCTGGCCAGGGCGAGTACACGCGCTCGCACCATGTGTCCTCGAAGCTGTTAAACATATCATACAGAATTTGGATACCCAAATGGCTCATACCAATTTCGTAAACATCCGGGAAACACATACAGAATCGCACATCTACAGCATTTTTATCTTTTACAATACTGTTAATTTCATGGCCGATGTATCGTGCCGGCTTCTCTATTTTCATTAAAATTTCATCTGATAAGGCTAATTGTCTCATGCATACCTCGTATTTTGGTTATTCTTCAGAAGGTGCGCTTGTGTCTGAATTCATATCACCTTGAACTTCGGGCGCACTTTCAACATTCTCTTGTAAAGTATAAGTGAAAGGGTTCATAAAATCAATCAAATTTCCATTTTCTTCTGTGGTAATCATAGTATTGACGCATTGTATGATTGACGGATTTTTATATCCGATAAAAGCGATTGTTCCGAAAATTATCACACAAATCACAAAACGAACGATTAGAAAGGCAAGAAAATAGCTATTATCTTCATCTTGTGATTGGGGAGATAGATTTTGTTTTGTGTTTATTCTGCTACTTGTTTTATAAGAGTTAGTGATGTTTTTGTTTCCGGAAACGGCATTTGAATTGTTTCTGAGTTGCTGGACAATGGCAAGTTTCTCTTCTATGGTTCTGTTTGATGGATTCATATTTTTTCCTTGATAGGTTTTGTACAAGATATGATTGAACGGAAATAAAAATGAATAGAAATGTAAAGCCATCTAAGTGACTTTGGTCATAGTGTAATATAATCATAAAAGATTACAATTGATATCTTTGATACATTTCTTCCAAAAAATCTTTATTATGAAGCTTACTTATAAGATGAAATTCATTATTTCTTTCCATATATTCTAAGAGTGTAAGTAGCCTCTCCTGTCCTTCCTCACGCCCTTCTTCCTTGATGATTTTCATATGTTTTTCATAATCATATTCAAAAATACTCATTGCAACTACCTCCGCGCGTTGCTCACGTAAGAAATCTGAAAGAATTCCTTCACGAATGCATTCGTCCACTGCTTGATTCACGGCAGTTTGCAAGTGCATTGTTTTTCTTTTATCTCTGATTTTGGTTGTAAACAACGTATATTCTTTTAAAAGTTGACATGTCTCTAACAAGTCTTCATTCATACCGGGATTAATATTATATACGGTTACAATTAACTCTAATTCAGGGTTCTCTGTCTTTTTCTGAAATAAATCTGACAAACGATATTCCGTTCGTTCAGGTATTTCTGCACTACCATTATAAAATACAGCAAAACGTGGTGTCGGAATCTGAACTGCTTTATTTTGGTATAGATTATCATTTAAAGTCAACTTCTGTAACTGTTGGGCTACATAAAATAAATCCCTCAACGGCATATTCGGATTCACCGTCGACTGATGTTCGTATAAGCTCAATTCAAATGCAAACATACAGGAAACATCATTTTTCATTCCCATATACACTGCATTTTCCAATGTAGTAATCTCTAAATCGTCCACATTAGTAAAATTCGTCTTGTTTACTGCATTATACAAACTCAACAAGGCACTTTTCTCTCGAAAAAGCATCCGAAAAACAGTATCCTTATAGTTTCGCTCCGCCATCGGCAGAATATCATTGATTAACGTTCTTTGTTCGGTAAGTTTATCTTCTGTAAAAGTGACATTCGTGTAGTCCATACACTTACCTCCTTATTCCGCAAGGATCCTTAAATCCCTGCTTATGCTGTGATTTGTGAATAAAAGCATGGATTCTTAAGAACTCCTTTTAGAGAAAGGAAGAACGGCGATATTGCCGGAAGATGTATAAGGTTGAAACTGCTTATACTAAAAGAAAATATGCTTTGTATATGTATTGTATAAAAGAGATTCGGGATTGACAATTGGTAAATGTGACGAAAAAAATCCGCAGCGTCAAACACTGCGGATTTTATAGAAAAATTATTATATGTTCCTTACCTCTGCGCCAACTCGCTTGTAATCTCTTCCCAGGTAATATCCTTCTCCACCATAAGCACCATCATATGATATAAGAAGTCAGAAATCTCGTACTTAATCTCTCCTGCCTCAGGATTCTTAGCGGCAATCACAATCTCCGTTGCCTCTTCACCTAATTTCTTAAGGATTTTATCAATGCCTTTATCAAAAAGATAATTGGTATAAGAACCTTCCTTAGGATTTACTTTACGGTCGGCAATTACGCCATATACGTCTTCGAATACCTTAAGGGGATTCTTCTCTGCATAAGGTTTGGATGCAATCTCTTTAAAGAAACAGCTCTGGCTGCCGGTGTGGCATGCAGGGCCAATCTGTGAAATTTTTGCAAGGATTGTATCGTTGTCACAATCTGCATAGAGAGACTTCACATACTGGTAATGCCCGCTGGTCTCGCCTTTTTCCCACTGGGAGTGACGGCTTCTGGAATAATAATTCATTTTACCGGTTTTTAAGGTATTCTCATAAGCTTCTTTGTTCATATAAGCCATCATAAGCACTTCGCCGGTTTTATAATCCTGTGCAATCACGGGCACAAGTCCGTCGCTGTTTAACTTTAACTCTTCCCATTTGATTGCAGGGATTAAAGCATTCACTTCAATGCCGCGTTCTACGCAAAGTGCCTTAATAGAGTTGATTTGCTCAATGTTTGAGTTCATAATGTTGCCGTAAATACCGCCAACGCACTCTGTTCCGAAGAGTTCAAGTAATTTCTCAAGCATAACGTCCGCAACCGGGAAAATACCGGGCAAAATGCTTAATCCTTCGTATTCCTGCGGTTTCATCGGCTTTAAAGCAACAAATTCGGTTGCATACTTCTCGGCCTGTTGTCTGTAAATGTTAAAAAGTGAACAGTCATCGATGCTGACAGCGATTTTATCTGCACCAAAACGCTTAGATACTTCTTCCAACATCTCCCAGTTAGAAGTTTTGGATAAGTTAAGAATAACCTTCTTGCAGTTGGCATAAACCAATTTCTTAACGTCTTCCACTCTTTCAATAGGGAATGTTGCCATTACGGGAATTTCGCAATTGTTACTGATTTCTTTTAAGAGTGCAAGTACTTCTTCCTTTTCAGCATCGCCTTCTGCTTCCGTAAAAGCAATGACTTCGTCTGCATTGGCATCCCCAAATAGTCTTAATTTCTCATATAAACAGTCAGTGATGTCGTTTTTACACTCAGCATCCATATAAACTCTGTTTTTTTGAATATAAATACTTACGATAAATTTCTTTTTCATAATTAAAACACTTCCTTTAACATTTATACCTTAATCATATATTTTAAAGGTCATAAGGTCAATTCTTAAGTTTAAATCTGTCCTTTGGTCGACAACACACCCTTGCGATCGCCATCCTTCGCGCAAGAAATCTTTAATGCGTTGGCAAAACCCTTAAACATAGCTTCGATAATGTGATGTGCATTCTCGCCATCAAGTACCTTAATGTGAATATTCATACCTGCAGCATAAGATATTGCATAAAAGAACTCATTCAAAGTCTCAGTCTCAAAATACCCTACACGTTCTACATTAAAGTTATACTTGAAGTTCAAATAAGGTCTGTTACAAAGGTCTACAGCAACCAAAACAAGTGCATCATCCATAGGCTGGATAAAACTTGCATAACGGTTAATGCCTTCCTTATCGCCCAAAGCCTGGCGGATTGCGCTACCAAGCACAATACCAACATCTTCTACAGTGTGGTGATTATCCACATTCAAATCCCCGTTTGCAGTGAGTTTTAAGTCAAAAGAACCGTGCTTTGTAAAGCCTTCCAACATATGATCGAAGAATCCGATGCCGGTTTTGACTTCATATTTGCCTGTACCATCAAGTTCTAAAGATACGCTGATATCGGTTTCGCTTGTTTTTCTTTTTAATTCTGCTTTTCTGCTCATTTTATAGACCTTTCCTTTCTGAATGGATATTGTCTTTACTAACTATACAATAAAACGACCTAAAATGGAAATTTTATTCATTCTCAAATCTTACTTTAATGGAATTTGCGTGCGCATACAAGCCTTCGTTCTCTGCAAACATTTCAATCTTCTCGTGTACGGCCTTCAAAGCGTCGTAGGAGAAGTTAATTACACTTGATTTCTTGATAAAATCGTCCACGGACAAAGGCGAGAAGAATTTTGCGGTACCGTTTGTGGGTAAAACGTGATTGGGACCTGCAAAATAGTCACCCAAAGGCTCTGATGAATATTCACCAAGGAAAATAGCACCTGCATTCTTGATTTTTGTCATGGTTTCAAACGGATTCTTGGTAATGATTTCTAAGTGTTCCGAAGCGATATCATTTGCTGCTTCAATGGCATCTTCTATGGAATTTGCCACTAAAATATATCCGTAATTGCTTAATGATTTCTCTAAAATCGCTTTTCTGGGGGCAACAGCCACAAATCCTTCTACTTCTTTTACCACATTATCAGCCAGTTCTTTGCTTGTGGTAATCAGTATTCCTGATGCCATTTCGTCATGTTCGCACTGTGATAAAAGATCAGCTGCCACAAATCTGGGATTTGCTGTTTCATCTGCCAAAATAAGAATTTCGGAAGGTCCGGCAATGGAATCAATGCTTACATAGCCGTAAACCGCTCTTTTGGCAAGGGCTACGAAAATGTTTCCGGGACCGACGATTTTATCCACCTTAGGCACACTTTCCGTACCATAAGCCAAAGAAGCAATTGCCTGGGCACCGCCGCACTTGTAAATTTCCTTTACACCGGCAATTTTAGCTGCTGCAAGAGTTCCTGCATTTACTTTTCCTTCACTATTGGGAGGTGTCACCATTACGATGCGTTCGCAGCAGGCAACAAGGGCAGGAACAATATTCATTAACGTTGATGAAGGGTAAGCTGCTTTACCTCCGGGCACATACACACCAACCTTTGCGATGGGTGTAATGCGCTGTCCTAAAATGCTTCCGTCGGGCTTAGTGCTAAACCAACTGTTACGAACCTGCATTTCATGATAAGCCTTGATATTCTCAAAAGCTTCCTTCATTACTTCTATGTATTCCGGCGAAATCGATGCATAAGCTTCTTCGATTTCAGCTTCTGTTACGCGGATATTGTCTGCGTTTAAAGCAAATTTGTCGAATTTTGCGGTGTATTCAAACAATGCTTTGTCGCCGTTATTTTTGATGTTTTCAACGATATCAGCCACAATTGCTTCGTATTCACCGTAGTGATTGGGGCTTCTCTTGATCAATTCGTCTAAAACATTCTTTTTATTTTCCTGAGTTAATTCAAGAACTCTCATTTTGGTTTCTCCTTGATTAAAATCTTTTATACGCATGGCTCTGAATGTTAATTCAGGTTTTCTCTCAACGCATTGATAATCTGCTCAATACGTTCGTTCTGCATTTTCATACTTACCTGATTTACGATTACTCTTGCGGACAAAGGACAGATTTCTTCCAAAACATCCAAACCGTTCTCTCTTAATGTTCCGCCGGTTTCCACGATATCCACGATAACATCAGAAAGGCCAACAATAGGGCCTAATTCTACGGAACCGTTTAATTTAATCATATCTACGGTCTGATTCTTTACATTAAAGAAATAATCCTTTGCAATGGTAGGATATTTGGTCGCTACGCGAATTCTCTCGCGATGCTGTAAAAGTTCTCTCGCGCTTTCCGGTCCGCAAACGCACATACGGCACTTTCCAAAGCCTAAATCAAGCACTTCATAAACTCTTCTGTTTTCTTCCATAATGATATCGCTGCCTACAACGCCGATATCTGCAGCGCCATGTTCTACATAGGTAGGCACGTCAGGACCTTTTGCAAGGAAGAATTTTACCTTTAATTCTTCATTTACAAAAACAAGTTTACGTGAATCTTTATCTTTGATTTCTTCGCAATGAATGCCGATTTTTTCCAATAATTCCAAAGTTTTAAAAGCAAGTCTTCCCTTACATAAGGCAAAGACCAAATACTTACCGTTTTCTTCCATCGTAAGCCTCCAAAGTTATATTTCCTAATATAAAAGTTAAAACATAATATTTAATACAAAAAATCTCTATGAAACAAAAATCGTTTCTTTCATCTCGTTCTTTTTACCGTATGAAGTATAGTAATCTTCTGTTTTATCAGCATTTTTCTTCATCATGGTCACATTTTTGCCTTGACTGCGCAAGTCATTTGCCTGTTCAAGGGCTTTCTCATATGCATTGTCTGAATAAACTATAAGAATATTCTCTTCACCCTCTACATCTACGCTGATATTCTGGCGTTTCAAGGCAGTCTGAAGTTCGTCGATTAAGAACACACAACCAACAGAAGGCGCCTCTTTACCGAATTTACCAAGCAGACCGTCGTAACGACCGCCTTTTACAATGGCATCGCCTACTCCGTAGGTATATGCTTTGAAAATGATACCGGTATAATAGTTAATTTTACTAAGCATTCCCAAATCAAAGGAAATGTACTTATCGTACCCTCTCTTCGCAAGCAAAGCCTTAATTGCAAGCAAGCGTTCAATTGCGCCAACTGATTTGGGGTTGTTTGCCTTCTTCATCATCTCTTCCATATCCGTATCAGAGATGTAAAGCTTTGAAATCGCCTCAAACTGCGCAACGATATCTTTATCCAAGCCCTTGCTCTTTAAGAATTCTCTGGTTCCAAAGTAATTCTTTGAAGAAATATGTGCTTTAATCTCAAGCTGAGTCTCTTCGTCCAGATTCGCAGCTTCGCAAATTCCCTTAAAATATAAGCTGTTTCCGACACTGATCTGGAAATCTTTCAATCCGCAGGCCTTTAAACCTTCAATTACCAGTGATAAAGCTTCTGCATCTGCTTCTGCGCTTGCATCATTGATTAATTCAATACCCATCTGTGTGGTTTCTTTTAATTTTCCCTGCAATTCAGAGGTATTTACGAAAGAATTTCCTTCATAACAGAATCTCAAAGGTACTTCTTCTTCCATAAAATACTTTGCAGCGCATCTTGCAATCGCAGGCGTAAAGTCAGGCTTTAAAACCAGCGTATTTCCTTCTTTATCAAAAAACTTATACAAATCCTTTGACGGTACAGTTCCGATATCTTTGGAAAATACATCGAAAAATTCGAAAGTCGGTGTCTGGATGTTACGATAGCCATAACGGCGAAGAACTGTCATTAAGTTCTTACCAACCTGTTCTTTTTCCAATAATTCGCGACCGTAGATATCACGTACGCCGTCCGGTGTATGTAAAAGTGATGCATTCATTGTTTTTACCTCTTTGCTTTAATGAATTAAAGTGCTAATTCGATAGCACAATAAAAAGTATAGTGTTTTTATGCTGTTTTGTCAACATAATATTTTAAATATATAATTAGGACTGTTTTTTCCAAGAATCAGGCTTCTCGCATATGATTTCTTTTTTTGATAAATACTCAAGCTTACCATTCATTGCAGGAAACACAAGACGATATGCATGAAGCATCTGTCCGCCGGTTTTAAGTTTACTCTCGCCACCGGCATATTTTACATCGCCAACCAAAGGAAATCCCAACTTCTCCATCTGGGCACGAATCTGGTGCGTTTTACCCGTAAAAAGCTCTATTTCAAGTTCGGTGCATTTGATATCATTATGATATTCAACAGGTTTCATTCCGGTTTTAATAGGTTTTAATTTATCCCGGAATGCACTCTTGCAATCATCAATATCTAAGTAAACACTAACTTTATTTAACTTCTCATCTTTATAAAGATAAGCGTCGTAAACGCCGTTAAGTTCACATTTACCGTGAACAAGACACCGATAAAATTTATGAAGACTTCTGTCCTTCAAGATTTTAGCCATTTCCTGACTTCCAAGCAAGGTTTTGGAACATACCAAAAGACCTGAAGTATTGCGGTCTAAACGGTTGCATACCGATGGCTTAAAAGTTTTTAAATCTTCTTCGGAAATAGTATTTTGACTTAAAAGATAGCCAATCAGCCATTCGTTGGCCGATAAATCGTTAGCTTCTGCCTGCTGGCTTAAAATGCCTGCCGGCTTATTGATAAAAAGTACATCTTCAAATTCAGAAACTACTTGAATGCCTTTTAATTCGGTATAAGCCTTGCGATAAAGGCCCGTAAAGTCACTCGTTGTACTTTGTCCCATGAATTTTTCGATGGTATCGTCAGAAAGGAACAGCTTAATACTGTCCCCTTCCTTGATTTGCTCGTTTCCGGTAACTTTTTTACCATTTAACACGATATTCTTTTTTCGCATCATTTTATAGAGAAAAGAATTAGGCGCTTCCTTCAAATATTTGTGAAGAAACTTGTCCAGACGTTGTCCTGCTTCTAATTCTTTTACAATGAGTTCACGCATAGGTACCTCGAATTTGCCTAAAATGTTAAATTCTTAAAATTTTCTTTTATATATAAGATATCAACGCTCATTTTATCATATTATCAGCAAAACAACAAGCAAATGAAAAGCTCCCGCAATAAAACGGGAGCATAATCATTTCTTAATGTAAATTTCTATGCAATAACTTATGTTCTTTACCATTAATTACTTCTTCATACACGTGTCCGATTACAGGATTATCGGTTGCAAAACGGATCTGAGACTCGCGATCAACGCTGTAGATTCCCTTTGCACGGGCCTTCTTGGTTCTGGGACCAACAGGAAGGGGCTGACCACCGCCAACAATACAACCACGCTTACAAGCCATAACTTCCACGAAGTCATATTGCGCTTCGCCTGATTTAATACTTTCAAGAAGCTTACCTGCATTGGCAAGACCGTGAACTACGGCAATTTTCACTTCTCTTTCACCAAGCATAATGCTGGTTTCTTTGATATCATCATTACCGCGTACGCCAGAATACTCAATCTGCGAAAGCGCTTTGTAACCTTTATCTGCTGATAAATGTCTTAAAACAGCCTCGGTAACACCGCCTGTAACACCAAAGATTGCAGCAGCACCGGAAGCCATACCAAAAGGCATATCCAAAGCTTCACTGTCGATTTCATCAAACTTGATACCTGCCTGACGAATCATACGAATTAATTCAACAGAGGTAATAACACGGTCGGTATCCTGTCTGCCGTCAGTAAAGTTATCGGGACGAAGGATTTCACCCTTCTTAGCTGTACAAGGCATTACGGATACTACAAATGTCTTCTTGCCTTCTTCTTCATCTGCCTTAGCAAAGTAATCTTTGATTACTGCAGAGAACATACCCTGAGGGGAACGGCAGGTTGAAATATTGCCTGCAAATTCAGGATATTTAGTTTCACAGTATTTCACCCAACCGGGACAGCAAGAGGTGAAAAGAGGAAGGTTTTCGTTCTTTTCCAATCTCTCAGCCAATTCTTTGGATTCTTCTAAAATAGTTAAATCCGCACCGAAGTTAGTGTCATAAATTTTATCAAAGCCCATCAAACGCATTGCAGCAACAATTTTACCCATAGTATTGGTACCCTTAGGGAAACCAAACTGATCGCCGATTGCAACACGAACAGCAGGCGCAATCTGCGCAACTACTCTAACATTAGGATCCATAATAGCATCCCAAACATCCGTCACGTTTGTACGAATCGAAATCGCACCGGTAGGACATGCTACACGACACTGTCCGCAACCAACACAATCTGTTTCATTTAAAGGCTTATCAAAGGCAGGCTGTACCTGCATGTTAGAACCACGGTGTGCAAAATCAAGTGCACCTACACCCTGAATTTCAGCACAGGTTCTTACACAGTCACCACAGAGAATACACTTGTTAGGGTCTCTTACGATGGAAGGTGAACTGATATCAATAGGCACCTGCTTACGGTTATTTAAGAAACGAACCGCATGAATACCTACCTTAAAAGCAATTTTTTGTAATTCACAGGAACCATTCTTTGTACAGGTTGTACAGTCACGACAATGTGAAGCCAAAAGAAGCTCAACTATTAATTTTCTGTATTTCTGAATTTTTCTGGTGTTGGTTCTGATTACCATGCCGGGTCTGGGCTGTTCTGAACAAGATGCAAGAATTCGTCCTCTCTCATCTTCTACCATACACATACGGCAGGCACCATAAACCGATAACTCTGAATGATAACAAAATGTAGGCAAATCAATACCGGCCTTACGAATTAGGGATAAAATATTCTTCTCCCCTTCAATAGGCACGCTTTTGCCATCTATTGTAATATAATCCATTTCTTATGTACCCCCTACTGAATTGTAATTGCACCGAACGGGCAGGCACTTTCACAAGCACCGCACTTAATACATTTTGCACCGTCGATGGTATAAGGATTTTTGATAACGCCCGAAATTGCACCAACGGGACAATTTCTAGCACATTTTGAACAACCCTTACATTTTTCAGGGTCAATAACGTAGGTTTTTAATGCCTGGCAATTGCCTGTACGGCACTTTTTATCTACAACGTGTTCCACATACTCGTCGCGGAACAATCTTAAGGTGCTAAGTACCGGTAAAGCTGCACTTTTACCAAGGCCGCAAAGGGCTGTATCGGTAATTGCAGTACCTAATTCCTGCAAGATATCAAGCTGTTCTAAGGTACCGCGACCCGCAACAATATCTTCAAGGATTTCTAGCATACGCTTGGTACCTTCACGACAGGGAATACACTTGCCACAACTTTCGTTCTGGGTAAAATTCATAAAGAATCTTGCTACTTCAACCATACAGGTATCTTCGTCCATAATAACAAGACCGCCGGAACCAATCATGGCTCCCATCTTCTTTAACGAGTCAAAATCAAGTGCCACATCCAAGTGGTCGCCAATCAGACATCCGCCGGAAGGTCCACCAATCTGAACGGCCTTAAAGTTCTTGCCGTTCTTGATACCGCCACCGATTTCATAAACGATTTCGCGCAATGTAGTACCCATGGGAACTTCAATCAAACCGGTATTGTTGATACTGCCGGTTACCGCAAATGCCTTAGTTCCCGGGCTTCCTTCCGTACCAATGCCCTTGTACCATTCTGCACCGTTTGTAATAATCATCGGTACGTTTGCATAGGTTTCAACGTTATTTAAAACGGTAGGCTTACCAAATAAGCCCTGTTCAACGGTACGAGGGGGTTTTGTACGAGGCATACCTCTTTCGCCTTCAATTGAAGCTGTCAAAGCACTACCTTCGCCACATACGAATGCGCCCGCACCGCGGTTAATATGTAATTTAAAACTAAAATCTGTTCCGAGAATATTATCGCCCAATAAACCTGCTTCTTCTGCCTGTTCAATGGCGATTTTTAAACGGCTGATTGCCAAAGGATATTCGGCACGAACATAAATATAACCTTCCTGTGCGCCGGTTGCGTATGCTGCAATCAACATACCTTCAATCATTTTATGAGGATCACCTTCCATGATGCTTCGATCCATAAAAGCACCCGGGTCACCTTCGTCGCCGTTACATACTACATAACGTGTGGTTTCAGCCTGTCTTGCAACCTGTTTCCACTTATAACCGGTCTGGAAACCACCGCCGCCACGGCCGCGTAAGTTTGATTCCAGAATTTCATCTACAACATCTTCAGGCTTCATTTCAAATAAAACCTTTTCCAATGCGGAATAGCCGTCAACAGCTAAATATTCACTGATGTGCTCGGAATCAATATGACCACAATTCTTAAGAACCAAACGGGTCTGCTTTGCATAGAAAGGAATTTCTTCCTGGGCTTTGTATTTTATGCCATCGCGCTCATATAACAAGCGTTCCACGGGCTCACCTTTTAAAATTGTGGTATTAAAAATCTCTTCACAATCTTCTTCTTTTACCTTGATGTAAAGCAAGTTTGAAGGTTCAATACGTACCAAAGGTCCCATTTCACAGAAACCGTGGCAACCACTCTTCTTTACATTGCCTGCTGATGCAGAATGAGAAGGACATTCGCCGTTAGGACCGTGTGCAACACCTGCACCGAATTCTACATCAACGTCCAAGCCTGCGTCTTTTACAAGCTGGCACATTTTATCGTAAATTTTGGCAGAACCGCCGGCAAGACATCCTGTACCTGCACAAATTAAAATGCGGAATTTCTCCTGCTCCATTTTTGCTTTTGCCTGATTGCGGGCATCGATTAAATCCTGTCTGTTCTTTAACATATTAATTTTCACCTCGCAATTCTTTAATCAGGGCTGTTACCTTTTCGGGTGTCATAGCCGCATGCACTTCATCATTTACCGTAAGAACCGGCGCAAGACCGCAGGCACCAAGACAAGATACGGTTTCAACAGTAAAAAGCATATCCGGTGTTGTATGCTGGCCTTTCTCTAATTTCAATTCTTTATATAACTGATCCAGAATAGTCGTAGATTTACGAACGTGACAAGCTGTTCCGTCACATACCTTAATTACATACTTACCCTTCTGCTCAAATGAGAAATTCTCATAAAAAGTAGCAACGCTGTATGCCTTTGCTTCTGTAATGTTCAACTTACCTGCAATATATGTAAGTAATTCAGGGGGCAGATAACGATATTCTGTCTGAACATCCTGAATAATTGGAATTAACCATTTGGGTTCAGTGCCGTAGTTGGCAATGATTTCGTCAGCTTTATCATAAAAAGACTTGTCTAACATAACCCTTCCTCCTTTATGTTTATGTATTTCTATACACATCTTTTCTATTATATCATTTTTATTTCATATTT
>CAZQBM010000051.1:0-18202 GCA_964591945.1 uncultured Lachnospiraceae bacterium
ACAATCTCTATATCGAAACTTAATTGTTCTTTTACAGCATACACATTCGGCAAATACTCTTCCATACATTGTATTGTGTTTATATATCCGGACATATGCGGAGAATTTCCCACTTCAACACTATCCAAAGGTTGAAGCCCCGATTGCATATGTTCCGTTTCCTGAGATATACTAACTGTCATCTCATCCTTAACATTGTTATCGCTAAAATTTATTCCAATCGGTTTAGCACCCAATTCCACCAAAAGTATAATGGCGTACTCACTATTTGCACTCACTTCGGCTTCAGTATCGCATCCTGTTAAGATACTGTTCAAAAGCATTAATATAATTGATAATATAATCATCCTCTTTTGCATCTTCGTTCCTCTTACAACTTAATAATAAATCATCCAATCACCACATTATATCAAACATGCTTCATCACTCTCACAACTTATATTATAACTTCATAATTTCTTCAACAATTTCGTATGCTTTTCTATTCCCTTCTATAAACTTAAAATTACCGTCAATATAATAAGTCTCATACAAGTCTTTGCTGATTTCCTTACCGTTGAAATAATACTTACATTCTTCAGAATCATCCTGCATATCAATATCTTCGTAATAAATCGTATATTTACTGTCTAACTGATTCTTTTCGTTAATATAGCCATACCAGGTTGTGCCTGCTGCCCCGGCAAAATCCGCATTATAATTATAGATAATATTGTCTTTGGGTAAATAATAATAACCTACATTTCCCATCGCACCGTATCCGCAATTCTCAAGAAGTACATTTACTTCTTTGACATCTCCGTACTGTCCTTCCGGTGCATAGGTAAATACCGAAACAAAATATCCGTTCTGACTTACTACCAGTTCCGGAATTTCATCTTCGTTAATATAGATAAGTCTATAGGTAAGTTCCTTATTATGAACTTCCGTCTGTCCCAATACAATCGCCTGCATCAAATTAAGATATGCTTTTTTCCAAGATTCCAACTCCTCGACTTCTTCTCCCTCAGCAGGCTCTTTGACTGCCAAATAATTCTCAAGAAAAAGTGCCTTATAATTATATTTTTGGGCATCTGCATTCCACGTTACCATAGTTTCATCAACCATGGGAATCTGCCATTTCGTCAACTTATCAAAGGACATTGTCGCAGGTTCAAAAGTTCCTGTATATAACTCATATTCCTCAAAAGCATTTTCCAGATTAGAATATGCAACACCTTTCACTTCTCCGTTTGCAATATTTTGAATAATCCTTTTACCGCAACCACTTGCCTGGCTGTCATATTCTGTTTCAAGTCTGCATAAGATAAGCGAGTTACCTTTCAACTCAAAGAAATAGTTTAAAGTCTCCCAATCATCCCCATCCTTAACAGTATATGATACTTCCAATTCCCCGTTATTTGAAATGTTCACACTATACAAATATTTTTCCGGGTCATAATACTCCGCATCTGATGATATCATATTGTGGTTAATGCCCGTACATTGATATGCTCCGTCTATCTCCGTAAACGTACAAACCGTAAAATCATAACGTCCGTAATCCGTCCAACCTGACACAGCCGGGTCATAAGACTGCAAGATAACCGCTACATCTTTTTTGCCGTCTTTCCCAATATCACCATCCGCAATGCTGATAATTTCCACATCTCCTTCGGTCTCTTCAGACGAAACATTTTGTTTTGGAAGTTTCTGTTCCAAGAGTGTAATCATCTCGTAATAATTTTGTCTGTGTACGGAATCATTCTCGGGCACATAATAAATCGGTTGCAAACCGACAAACACAGGAGCACCTTGTGCACTTACAAAACAATTCTCAATTTCTTCTTTTACTTCCGACGCACTTAAATTCCCTTTTAAAAAGAGAAAACCACCATCCGGATAATTATATGCAATCCATTCTTCTTCCGATATTTGCTTTTCGATCATTTTAACCGCAGGAATTGCCTCTTCGGATTCTCCTGCCGCTGCATCTCCGTTATTCGTCTCTGCAGTAACATCTTCGACATCTTCTCCTGCTTGGTTTTCTTCCAAAGTCTCCGGCCCATTATAGAAGTAAGTATAAATTCTTTCTTCGCCTGCCACTTCAATATCATACCAAGTCTGATACCATTCCGCCAAAGCAAGATTATCGTTCATATGAAAATATTCCACTGTATAACGGTCAGGGTCAGAATTAGAATTCTGTATTACATTCTGAGACGGCAAATAAAAATATCCCGTGTTAGAACTTGTTCCCCACCACCATTCTTCCATTAATACATTGACATCAGATATATTAGACGCAACACTTCCGGGACAATAGGTATACAAGTACAACCATTCATCTCCGCTTACCACCAATTCAGGCATTTCATCTTCGTTAATATACACCAAATCAAATTGAAGCGTTTCAGGGTCGCAATAAGGATCAACGGTTCCGTCCATCCAACCGTCTACTAATTCGCAATAAACGTCTTTCCACTCCTTATCATCATATTCCTGTGTTCCATTCACATCGGAATCTTTTCCGATTTGACAACCGCTTAAAACACCCATCAACAATATCACAAATGCTATATATAAAATATTTTTTTTATTCAATTTATCTTTTCCTCTTTCCGAAATTCCACCCACAAGTACACAATATATTTTTGCATTTCTACAATATAACAATTTCTCTATATAATCAAGAATGTTTCACAATTACTTTTATAATGTTTCGTAAAATATGGTTGTCTTATCTTGAAAATCGGACAGAATATAGTAAAATATATATTAGTAAAAAACAAATGAAAGGAAGCAACACTATGTACAACGGAAATGAAAATGTTATGATTTGCGATCATCCTTTGATCAAGCACAAAATTTCAATGCTTCGTAATAAAAACACCGGAACCAATGAATTCCGCGCCATCGTAGAAGAAATTGCGATGCTTATCGGCTATGAAGCCTTAAGAGATTTGGAAATTGAAGAAGTGGATATTGAAACTCCCCTTGAAGTTGCCAAATGCCCCGTTATTGCCGGCAAGAAGCAGGCAATTGTGCCTATATTACGTGCAGGCTTAGGTTTGGTAGGTGGCCTATTAAAATTAATGCCTACGGCCAAGGTCGGACACATCGGTCTTTACCGCGACGAAGAAACATTCGAACCTCAGGAATACTATTGTAAGCTTCCTTCTGCAATAGACCAGCGTAAAATATTTGTAGTAGATCCTATGCTTGCAACCGGCGGTTCTGCTATTGCAGCCATTGATTTTATCAAACAGCGCGGTGGCAAAGACATTATCTTCCTTTGCGTAATTGCTGCACCGGAAGGACTTGATAAACTCATAGCGGCACATCCTGATGTGAAAATTTTTGTAGGAAACTTAGACCGTGGTTTAAACGAGAAAGCATATATCGTTCCCGGTCTCGGCGATGCCGGCGACAGAATTTTCGGCACAAAATAATACCGTTTTTCATCCAAAATTTGGTTTATAAAAAGGCACTATCTTCGCCAAGAAGATAGTGCCTTAATTATATTCATAATATATTAATCTTTTATACCTTATTCCGTTTTCATGGAACGTGTCTGTCCCACTTCGAAGTTCACGCCTGTATCTTCAGGTTTCTCTTCGTCAAAGTTGTAATCCTTACCGGGAAGAATTGCATTTAAGATAATACCTGTTAATGCACCAACTGCAAGACCGGAAAGGCTGATGTTGATATCACCGATAGCAAATGAAATTGCGCCTGCGCTACTGTAATTAATACCGATAGAAAGTACAAGAATTAATGCTGCAATAATAACGTTGCGGGACTTCGCAAAGTCAACCTTGTTTTCAACAACGTTACGTACACCGACAGCAGAAATCATACCGTAAAGAATTAAGGAAATGCCACCAACGGTAGCGGTAGGCATTGCCTGAATTACTGCGGCAAACTTCGGGCAGAAAGAGAAGAAAATAGCAAAAACTGCTGCCAGTCTTACCACCATGGGATCGTATACTTTAGAAAGGTTTAAAACACCTGTATTTTCACCGTAAGTTGTATTTGCGGGTGCACCGAAAAGGGACGCTACAATAGTTGCAAGACCATCGCCAAGCAAGGTTCTGTGAAGTCCGGGATCCTTAATATAGTTTCTGCCAACTGTAGAAGAAATAGCAGACACATCACCTATGTGTTCTACAATGGTTGCCAAGGCGATCGGCATAATTGTAATAATTGCAGTAATCATCAAGGATGCATCAAAGTTTCCGCCAAACATAGCAAATACTGTTGTATCCATATCGATGGGCAAACCAATCCATGCCGCATCTTTTACACCGCTAAAATCCACTTGTCCCATACAAATTCCAACCAGATAAGATGCTACTACACCGATTAGAATAGGGATAATCTTAATCATACCCTTACCAAAAATATTACAAATAATAACTGCAAGAATTGCTACCAGCGCAATAATCCAGTTAGAAGAACAGCTGTCAATCGCTGATTTGGAAAGTGTCAAACCGATAGCAATAATGATGGGACCTGTTACGATAGGCGGGAAGAATTTCATAATTCTCTTGGCTGAGAATAATTTAATCAATAACGCCATTACCAGATAAAGAAGACCGGCACATGCCACACCAAAGCAGGCATAAGGAATCATTTCTATATTACTTTTGCCATCCACCATAGGCGCAATTGCAAAATATCCGCCCAAAAAAGCAAAGGAAGAACCTAAGAACGCAGGAACTTTACCCTTGGTCAATAAATGAAATAAAAGGGTTCCGATTCCGGCAAATAAAAGTGTAGTGGACACATTTAAACCGGTAAGAATCGGTACTAAAACCGTGGATCCAAACATAGCGAACATGTGCTGAAGTCCCAATATGGTGACTTTGCCCACGCCGAGTTCTTTTGCATTGTAAACTGCATCTTGTGTGTTGTTACTCATCTTAAGCCTCCTTGGTAAACTATTGAATTTTTTATGTGTTTAACACTGTTAACATCATAGCACTTTTTTATTCTGCTCACAATGTTATGATGCCTATTTTTTAGAAAATTTGGTTTGACTCTCCAATATAGTTTTCTTTTTATCCTGCATCCCGTCCTACTCCGCGTGCTTGATATCCTTATAAATTTCCTCAACCCGGGGGCGCAACTCCAAGAACACATCCACTAATATAGGATCGAAAGAAGTGCCCCTTCCCTCTTCTATAATCTTGAAACACTCATCCAAGGGCAACGCTTCACGATAGCATCTTTTCTCCGAAACTGCATCAAACACATCCGCAATGGCCATAATGCGGGCACACAAAGGAATTTCTTCGCCTTTCAGCCCTTCGGGATATCCTTTTCCATTCCATTTCTCGTGATGATAACGTGTTACCTGATATGCAATATCTTTATACTGTTCATCACTTAAATGCCCGAACGTATCCTGGATGATTTTACTTCCGCCCGGCGCATGTTTTTTCATTTTTTCAAATTCTCCATCGTCAAGCTTATCCGGTTTTCGCAAAATTTCATCCGGCACGGATATTTTACCGATATCATGCATAGGCGCCGCCATAATCAAATTCTGTATGTAGTCCTTGGTTAAAATCTCGCGATAATGCCCTTTATTACGCAAGCCCCAAGTAAGCAACTCCACATATTGGCTGGTTCTTCTTACATGTCCGCCGGTACTGTCATCACGGCTTTCTACCAGAGTCGCAAAACCCATAATCATTTCTGACTGATAATGCCCTAGTTCTTTTAATATGGGATTTTCCTGATTGATATAAATACCGAGCACAAATAAAGTCGGCGCAATCGCCGTAATCAGCAGTTCCGTATAAACTGCTTTTATGCCTGTTACTACGATTACCGCTCCGATAAAAAGACCGATGCTGTAACGTTTCTTCTTCTCGATATACTTCCAACCCTGTACAAACTTATACAGCGAAAACAGCAAATACAAGCCGGCCGTAATGAAACAAATATACACGGAAACTCCCATAGCATAATTGCTAATTGTCCCCACACGGTACTCTGTTTCTCCGATAAATGCCACTCCTAAAATGAAAATCAAAGCAAAAGGGCCATACAGAAGAAGTTTCGACCACCAGTGTCTCGGAAAAGAGTCCGTGATATGAAGCATGTACAGAAACATAATAAAAATCAACGCTTCCAAACCGATTAAATAACCAATATGTGCAACCGTATTCAGCCAAACCGGAACACTGTGCAAATTATTAACCGTATAGGCTGATAACCCATCAAAAATAATACTGAATACCGATACCGTCAGCAGCAATTCAAACCACTTACTCTCGATGTGAATCTTCTGTCTTTTTTTCTCTCCGTTGTATGAAATTGCCACATACAAAACCACAACCAAACATGCCATCTGAAGAAGAAAATGCTGCATCGGCACTTCCTGCCTGATATATTTTAAAATTACTGTATTCTCAAGATCTATTGCATATAATTCCTGTGAAAATTGCATTGTTTCACTCCTTACACAATATTAGGAACAATACCTTTTTTAATTTGATAACGATAAAATAAATTTACACCAAAATAAAACATTGAATTGACCGGACGTTTGAGAAACGCACTTGTAAAAATCGTACGCTTTAATATACTTCCGATGCTGTATACATCGTTATACAAATCCCAATATGCCTTTGTCAGTTCCTCCGGTGTCATATTCTTCGGATAATGAACCGCCTCACAGGAATTGTACGAATAAATGTCTGCATTGTAAATACGATTTTGCTCCGTCATTTCGTCAAAAAACTTCGTTCCGGGAATCGGTGTCAATATGTAAAAGCGCGGTACCGCAATATGATTGTCCGCAATGAATTTAGCCGTCTCCCGGATAGACTCCAAGGTGTCACCATCGGCTCCTACCACCATCTCCGTAGAAATATCAATACCGTGTTTGCGGATGATACGAATCTGCTCCGCATAATTCTCCGGGTGTGCCCAGGCCTTATTCATACTGACAAGACTCTCTCTTGTAATGCTTTCTAATCCAAAGCTTAAAACATAGCACCCACTCTTTGCAATGATATCCAACAACTCTTCATCCTTGGCAATATCAATGGAACATTGGGTCATCCAATGCATTTTCAGTTTCTTAATTTCTGCACACAGCTCAATGGCATAGTCCCTGTCCGAAAAGATATTATCGTCCAGTAAAAGGAACTGCTTAAAACCAAGCTCTTTTACACGCTTAATATCCCTGATTACATCGGGAATGCTTCGCTTTAAATACTGCCCTCTGTAAAGACAATATACCGAACAGAAGCTGCAGGTTTTGGGACAACCGCGCCCCGCTTGTACCGGAAGGAAATTGCCGATTTTTTTGTTTAAAAGTAACTCGTATTTCGGCAGAGGCGTTTCCAGCTTGGTCAGTTTCTTACGATACACCTTCTTTAACTCACCATTGGAATAATCCCGAAGCATTTCTGCCCAGGTTTCTTCCGCATCGCCTACCATAACGCAGTCTGCATACTTCTCCGCCTCCTGCGGCATAAGACTCACCATATATCCGCCCAGCACCACGGTCTTTCCAAGCTCACGAAACTTCTTGGCAATATCAATGGTACGATGCACGGCATGGCCCATACTGCTGATTCCGATTAAATCCGCATCCGTATCAAAAGGCACGTCCTCTATGGTCTCATAGCAAAGCTCCACCTCATAATCTTCCGGCGTCAGCGCCGCAAGCAAAGGCAGGGCAAGTCCCACAAAAAACAGTCTGCTCTTTTTCACCAGAACCCCATGCTGGTCATAGGGTGTGGGCTGAATCAATAAAATCTTTTTATTCATTATTTTACTCCCGAATACAGACTTCCCCGTCTGCTTTTAAAAAATAAAAATTCTTCTGAACTGAATACACAAAGTCTTAATCACAAACAGAAAATCCTTAATGCCGATTGTCTTATACAACTCGGCATTGCGGTTATGTAATGCAAGCTTCATGGACATTTTATAATATTGCATTGTAAAAGCAGTAACACTCATATGCTTCGGCTTAAGAATGCAGTGGAACAAGTCCTGCTTAC
Source organism: uncultured Lachnospiraceae bacterium (assembly GCA_964591945.1). Lineage (GTDB taxonomy): Bacteria > Bacillota > Clostridia > Lachnospirales > Lachnospiraceae > UBA3766. The sequence continues at coordinate 8,007 of CAZQBM010000051.1, forward strand.
GGATATCCCTTGTCACCAAATCCTTCTCGTACTCCTTGTAGTTAGTCGCCCCCTGCATCGGAGTAAAAACAGACACCGTGGGGATAATCGGACGTTTCGCAATCCAGTTATACAAATCCTTAAAATCTTTCTTATTCATCTCCTGATGCACGATAAAAAGTCCCGCGCAGATAATGTTGTTCTCACTTAAAATCCGCACACATTCTTCATTGTGCCAAACGGTAGCGTGCTTATTATAAGAATCCAGTTCCTTGTCATCGGTAGCCTCAAGACCTACCATCACAAGGGAAAGTCCCACTGCTGCCAGCTCCTTCATAATATCTTCGTTCTCTGCGATAAAATCCGCGCGACCGTAAATCAGGAATTTCTTCTGAATATTTTTCTCTTTCATCAGGCGAATGAACTCCCAAAGATATTCGCGGCTAACCAAAAAATTATCGTCTGTAATATGTACGTTTGGTACATCAAGGGATGCAATCTCATCCACCAGATGCTCCACACTTCTGCAACGATATGCACCGCCGTTTCGGTTGGTACAGTAACAAAAGGTACAGGCATTGGGACAGCTGTAGGAATTCTTCACAAGTGCCAGCGGTCTGAATTTCAAGTAGCCGTATCGCTTTACATTGGCATAGAAATAACTCCTGTCCGGCACCGGCAAATCCGCCGGGCTCTCGGTTTCTTTCGCATTACAAATCCACTCGCCCTCTTTACAGTAACAGATGCCCTTAATATCCTCTAAAGAAGTCTTCTTATCATCACCGCTTAAGTAATCCATCAAACGTGCAAAGTTCTTCAACCCGCTCAAATGATACAAATAATCCGCCTGTGAATCGTAGAAGTTTGGATAGTTAATCTCTACATGGCTTCCGCCCAAAACAACGGAAATCCCGGGATTATATTCCTTGACTTTCTTGGTCAACTTCTTCATCAGCGGTTCCTGGGTGATATAACCCGTCATACAAACCACATCCGGCTTTACTTCCCGCAGTTTCTTTCTCAGGGAAGTAACGTCATGACGCCTGTCATAAATCACGGCCTCGTATCCTGCCGAAACCAATACCGTATATAAATATTCCAATTCCAAAGGCTCATGGTCCACCTGTGCTGTCATTGCAAAGATGCCCACCGTCTCCGGTTTAATCAACAGTACTTTCATTTTTATTTCCTTTGTTTTTATAAATCTTATCAAACGTTCCAAGAAGAGACGCAAGATAAATTCTCGGATAATTTACGTAGTATAAGAAATCGTATTCCAACTTAAACAACCACATAGGCAAATGCTCAGGCTTCATCAAAACGTGGGTACCGCCGGTTCTTTTATACTCATACTTATAAAGCTTATCCTTGTTCTCCTCGTAGGTAACCGTTCCCTTGAACGGAATCAGGATACTGAACAATACCCAAATCAATTTCTCTTTTCTGATAAAACGATTAATCTCCATAAAATTCTTATGGGTAAAATCATAGTTGATTACAAACAATCCCACGCACAGCATTTTATGGTCGCGAAGAATTTTAACTGCCTCACGGTTTAACTCCACGCTGGAATTCTTATTGTAATAATCCAGAGTTTCATCGTTTGTCGCTTCCAAGCCAACCAGCATATCACGAAATCCCACCTTATAAAGCAGGGGCATAATATCCTTACAACGCACAATGCTGTCGGCTCTTGCAAAGATCATAAAAGTCTTATAACAGTTATGCTCAATTAACTTATTACAAATCTCCAAAACACGCTCTTTGTTCACAAGGAAGTCATCGTCAATGATGAAGATTTTATCATTGTCCAAGCTCAGAATTTCATCTACCACATCATCCACTTTACGTTCCGCATAGTGACAGGCGTTAAACTGTCTGGAAATGCAGAAGTTACATTTCTGCGGGCAGGAAAAGGCGGTCTTCATTACGGAAAAAGTTCCCTTTGCAAGCACGCGGTACTTCTTGATATTATCATAAAAATGACTTCTGTCCGGAAGAATACCGTAATCGCTGATGGGCTCGCCTTTTTCATTTTTTACCCAGGTGTCGCCGTCGCGATAAGCCATACCGGTACAATCCTTTAACGCCTCGCCCGTAAACTCGTTTCGCACTGCAAGACGGATGGAATCCAAACCGTGGTCGTAGAGTACAAAGTCCACATCTTCTAACATAAAGTCATCGGGGTTAATGAAAACTTCTGCACCGCCCACCATAATTTTAAGCTCGGGGCGGGCCTTTTTTAACTTGTGAAGTTCTTTTAACACATAGTGGGCAATGTTTGAAATAATGGAAAAACCAACAATCGTAATCTTGTTCTCGTCAACCACTTTCAAAAGTCTCTTGAAACGAAAACAGGGACTGCTGATACTCTCGTCATGAATCATACAGAAAGCATCTTCCGCCTTAATGGCAGCCATAATGTACTCCAGACCCAAAGGCTCCAAACTTGCCACTCTTTTATCATAAGGTGCTCGCACCAATAAATAACGTTCTTTTCTCATAGGAATTCCCTTTTACCCTTTCTAAAACCAGCCCTTACGCTTGGTATCGTACGCAGTCTTAAACAATGCTCTGCACATAACCTTGGGATAGGTCAGTACGTGCAACCAATATACGCGGAACATAAACATAAAGGACGACATATGCTCCGGCTTAATCGTAATGTGGATACCGTCCAGGCGCTTTGACTTAAACTTAATAACGCGGTCTTTATACTCGTCATACGCGTCCGTACCCTTATACGGGGTAAAAATACCGAACACTACCCAAAGCAGATTATTCTCGCGGATAAACTTAATCAGGTTCTTAAAATCCTGCTTGGTGGACGTATGGCTTACCACAAACAGCGCGTTGCACACCAGATTGTTATCGTGAAGATTTTTAATCGCCATAATATTTTCATTCTTGGACGTCTGCTTATTGTATTCATTCAACTGCTCGTCACTGATGGCTTCCAAACCAACCATAATGTCACGGAAACCTGCCTCATAAGCCAGGGCAAGAATGTTATCGGGATTCTCTGCCAGAAAGTCCGCTCTTGCATAAGCCATAAACTGCTTCTTGATACCACGTTTGATAATCTCATCGCAGAACATTTTGACACGTTTTTGATCCACGAAAAAAGTATCATCCACAAACCAGATTCTCGGGTGATCAATCTCTTCCACCTCATCCACAACCTTCATAATATCTCGCTCGGTATAGGTATCGCTGTTCATCTTCGTACAGTAACAGAAACTGCAGTTAAAAGGACAGGAAAAGGAAGCCTTGCTCAGCGCATAACTGCCTTTTAAGAAGATAAAATTCTTCTTCAGTCCCTGATAAAACGCGGTACGGTCAGGCTTACAGATGAAATCATCCACTGCGGGTCCTTTTTTCTTAAATACCCACTCGCCGTTCTTTTTAAAACAGATACCGTTCTGCTCATCCATCACATTTTCCGCAAAACCGCCGAGAATCAAATTCTTCAAAGTCTGCAAACCGTTGTCGTAATAAACCATATCGATAGAATCGGTACAGAAGTCCTTATAATTCATCTCTGCTTCCGGTCCTCCAACCCAGATGTTGGTATCAGGTAAACGTTTCTTAAGTTTCTTCGCCGTATCCAGAATATAATCCACGGTATTGGCGTTGGCGTTAAAACCTACGTAGTGAAAACCGCCCTTTTTAATCTTATTGGTCAAACGATTCATACGGTTAAAATAGGGATATTGAAACTCATCAAAAATTTCGCACTCCACACCCAAATCGTTACACAAACCTACGATATACTCCAAGCCCAGCGGTTCCAAATTCGCGATGATGGTTGTGAATTTGGGACGCACCAGTAATATTTTAATTTTCTCGTTCATTTACTTTCCCCTCATTAGTTTTTTCATATATTGCCAGTTCACCTTGAACGCACCCCAGGTTAATTTCAGGGTATCGTGCAAGCCGTATTTCTTAATCATATACCAGGCGCTCACGGGATTTGCGGTGATAGTATAATAAAGCACCATGGTGTACCAGTAATACTTCCTTGCGGAAATATGTGTGGGTTTTACCACCAGATGGGCCAAGTCCCACTTCTCATATTCTTCCTCTGCCACGATGAAATCATTGCGGTACTGCTCATACATTTCGGTTCCGCGAAGTGGTGTCAAAGGCTGTAAATTGACGAATATAAGACCCAGCTTTTTAATCCACTTACCCAGTGCCTTGAAATCTTCCCAACGCCAGTCAAGACCTAAGATAAAAGTACCGTAACATTCCACATCATAGCGTTTCAGAATTGCCACCGCCTGCTCATTTATGGCTACATTGGATTTCTTATTGTAATCCACCAGTTCATTACTGTCGCAGGATTCCAGACCTACAATGACCGCACGCAAACCTACTTCCTTGAAACGTTTGATGACGTCTTCGTTTGATGCAATGAAATCCGCTCTTCCGTAAATCAAATATTTTTTATGTATGCCCTTCTCTTCCAGCATATCACAGAAGCGAAGGATACGGTTTCTGTCTACCAGGAAGTCATCATCCACAATGTATATTTCCGTTTCCGGAACGCTCTCTAACTCTTCTATGATATTTTCCAAGGTACGTGTAAAATACTTCCCGTCGGTAATCTGACGGCAAAAGCAGAACTTGCACTGATACGGGCAACCGTAACTTGTCTTAATCAAACTGCAGTTGCGATGAAACATATAGTAATAATGCTTGCGGTATTTATTTACCTTATCTCTCGCAGGAAACAGGTAGTTAAACTCATTCTCTTTGACAACTGCAGGGCCGTCCTTTTGATAAACGCAAGGTATCTTGTGCACATCTTCTTTTTGATCCAGCGAATTCAGAATTTCGATAAAAGTGCGGATGCCGTTGGCACGTACAATGTAATCGATATACTCACACTCAAAATCCTCCGGATTTACCTCGGCATGTACACCGCCCACCACAACAGGCATTTTCTCATCATAAGCCTTAATTTTCTTAGCATATTCTTTGATGACATTGACATGTGCAATGTAGCCTGTAAGGCCAACTACATCAGGCTTATGCAGCTTAAGAAAATATGCCAGTGACTTTTTCTCAAGAATCATATCCACAATAACCGCTTCATGTCCCAGCGCTTCAATGTTCGATGCCAGGTACTCCAATTCCAGGGGCTCACAAATCATAACATTCTGCAAACCGATGGTTTCCTTATGCGGTCTTGGTCTAAAAAACAATACTTTCATTTTCTTCTCTTTCTTCCTTGAACACCCTATAGTCCGGAAAACGATAGTGGTACTCCAGAATCCCTTTTCCTAATTTAATCGCCGTATTCAACAGGCAATTGGTATGATTGGCATAAAAATATTTCTTCTCAAGGACTGCTCCGAATTTCATTTTGGTTTCTTCGGAAGTCTGCCCCAAATCGATGGATTTAAATTTATTTTCGATTGCATATTTTATAATGTTATAAATCATAAAATAATACAAATCCGTCGTCTCTGTGGAATAATCCATTCCGCAAAACATAAAGATTAATTGTTCGCCTATACCTTTTAGCATAACAAAGCCAATGGGCTTATCTTCCCGATAAAAGACCAGTTTGTCGGCCTCTGCCTTCTCGAAAAATCCCGGCTCTAACCGCTCTAATTTGTAACCGGATTTTTCGTAGGTATTGCGATATAAATCATACACTCTCTCATCCTTCGGATTCTTCTTTATCTCCAAATCAGTGCAGGCTTTGATTGCCAGGCGAATCCTTCTCCGGTAAGAACTTCGAAAGCTTGTAAAATAGGCTTCTGCCGTCTCATAACTTTTCCCCTCTTTACCGCGTGTCAAATCCACCATACAGGTAGGCAGAGTCTCGCCGATTACGTAACTGTTGTGGGCAATAGGGTTTGAAACATTCAGCACAAGTTTGGCACCCTTGATGGTTTTGATGTAATCAAGCATAAACCGTTCATCGTTGGTCACATACCCCGGATAACTTAAAGAACAGGGAAAACCGATAACTTTGACCGGATAATACAAGGACCTTTTACCGAAGGTTAAAATATCCATCCGGTTGTGATACACCACAAAGAACGCATAGGACTCACCCCTTTGAATATAATAATATTCCTGCGGAAAAAGATTGTTTTCTTTAATAATCTTCAGAAGTTCCCTGTCATATGGATACTCCAAAAAGGGCAACTTTGGCAGCTTGTCAAAATGCTCCTCACAATATACTTTTATGTCCTTATTAGATTTCTTTTTCATACACTATATATCTCTTATACACTCCGTCGCAGACCGCTTTACAGAATCCCGAAGAGTCCGTATTCTCATCCAGTACCCAGGAAGTTTCCGCCCTGGTTGCACCGTAATTGGCAATAATTTTCAGAAATACCTGGTGAATCAGCACAAGGGGCATTCCCACGGCACGATATTCTTCCAATACGCCGTACTCCATTACCTTGGCCGTGTTCAGCTTTTTATTTAAGAACAGGTTCTTGATAAAATGCTTGGCACCAAAGGCCTCGCCGGGTTTGGCAAGTTCGTTAAAATCCGGATACCACATAATGAAGGCCACCGGCTTATCACCGTCAAAAGCAAAAATCAGCGAATCCTCTTTCATAAACAAAAACAGTTCTTTTAACATCTCGATATCTTCCTGATAAGTCCTCGGATAATAATATCTGTGGTTGGGAAAACATTGATTATTCAAATCCGTATAAATCTTTGCATATTCTTTAAATTGTTTCTTATCGAAACATTTAAATGTATAATTACGTTCTACTTTGCGCAGGAATGCAGCGTATCGTTCCAACTGCTTATCAATCTTCTCGATATGATAAGTGCTCATGGTTATCTCTTCGCAACCCATATTTTTAAAATAGGTGTTGAAGTACTCGTGATTAATGGCTGAGCCGAAAGAGTTGCCTTTCTCGTAGCCGGAAGCCAGTAATCCAAGACCGTAATTTACGTGGCCGTTTAAGCCGATTACAAGCCTTGTACAGCCAAAGGTCTTACCTATTTCCACTACCTTATCAGTAAGCATATTTACAGCCTCATCCGCGTCCTCACGGCTTACAAAGAAACTAAGCTGTATGTATTCTTTTAACTGTTCGGTATAAACAGCCATACCCTCACACAGAATCCGGTCGTCTGCTTCCACATAATAGACTTTTACTTCTTTGTTATTCGTGAAAGAAGTTTTGCCTGCGAACAAGTCCTTAATCATAAAAATGTCATTGTCCACGTAGTGTGAGTTTTCACCTAAAATTTCTCTTCGGAATGCAAGAAATTTCTTCTGCTCCGCTTTGCTTTTTACTTCTGTAATGTTCACAATGTTCCCCTTGTTTTATGTACATTTCATACATATTCTTTGTATTAATTTACGTACATTTCGTATATGTTTTTTCGTGCTTATTTTGCCTCTGCGCTCTTCGCTTCCAGATATGCAACCAACTCGCTTACCGTATTCAGCGAACGGTAATCTTTCTCATCGATTTCAATGTGGTATTCTTCTTCAATCAGACAAACCAGATTTACGAAATCAAAGGAAGTCAAACCGTAATCTTTCTTAAAGTTATCATCATCGTTGATTTGCTTAATCCCGTAATTATCTTTCATTAATTTCTTCAATGCTGCTATCATAAATTCTATTCTCCGTATTTGTTTCTCAAAATCTTTTTGGTACTGTTTTTCTCAAACTCTTTATCCATCAATTCATAATCCGCAAGACGCATATATTCGGGCAGGCTTTCGTTGATACGGTCAATATCCGCCTGAATATTTTCCGGTGCTTCTTCGGTATAAATTAATGCCACAAGAATACGGTTATCATTTACCTTTCGGGTAGTAACGATGCACTCCTTAATCCAGTCCAAGTTGCTTAATTTCGCCTCGATCATTTCCGGCAAAACATTCTTGCCGTTATCAAGAATAATCAGGTTCTTTTTACGTCCCGTCACGTACAGACGACGCTCTTTTAAATAACCGTAATCGCCGGTCTTAAAATAGCCGTCCACCATACATTCCGCAGTCGCTTCCGGGTTCTTATAATACCCAAGCATTACGTTGGGCCCCTTGATTAGAATTTCACCGTCGTCCGCAATTTTGGCATCGACTTCTTTAATAATCGTACCCACGCTTTCGGAATCCATATCAAACTCGCGGTTGATACAAATTAAGGGCGCACACTCCGTCAAACCATAACCGTTTAAAAGATAAATCCCAAGCTCCATATAGCGGTCCACATAGTAGGGATTTAAGGGTGCGCCACCGCAGGAAATAAACTTCAAACGCTTGTTGATTAAGTTGCCGAAAAGCATTCTGCGGAGATCGATTTTGAACTTCAAAAGGAAGTTGCTGACCTTAATCATCCGCTGTAAAAGTTTATCTTTCTTCTGACGTTTGGCTTCCGCCAGAATCTTTTTATAAACACCTTCCGCAATCATAGGAACCATACTGACAAAGTAGGGGTTGTATTCTTTTAAATCTCTTTGAAAATGTTTTAATTCCACAGTCAGGCAAATGGTGCCGCCGTTATAAAGCGTACATAAAATGCCCGGGTTGAAGCCGTAAGTATGATTCATGGGCAACACCGCAAGACTGGGACTTTTTAACACATTATTCTGCAGGGCACCGCGTAAGCAGGCCGTTACATTTCGCTGTGTCAGCATTGCACCTTTTACATCGCCCGTAGTACCGGAAGTAAAGCCTAATACGCAGAAGCGGTCACTGTCCGTATCCTTAATTTCTTCCCAAAGCAAATCGATGCTGTGCTTGTCTTTGATGATATCAGAATATACTTCATCTATATTGATAAATTCCACTTCTTCGGAAGTTTGAAAACTCTCAACTAAGTGCGCGGTTTTATCGGTGTAGAAAACAACACTGATATCGAAATCGTGAATCTGCTTCCACAAATTCTCAGGCACATTCTCCTTATCCATGGGCGCAATCACATTCTTAAATACCGTGGCAAAATAAATCGTCAGATACTCATAACGGTTCTCCGATAAAATGCCGATGTGCTTGTTTTCCAGGCCTTTGTTTTTTAAATAAAAATAAAAACTTGCGGTCTCTTCCAGCATCTCGCGATAAGAGATATCACGAATCGTTTCCTTCTCACGATAACGGATTGCAATCTCTTCCGGAGTCTTGCCGTAAACGCTGTGAAGCATCTCATAAAAGTTGTTATAAACCACCACATCAAGATAGGGATAACCTGCCATATTTAAACCGCCTTTTCTAATTTTTTTACGATTGTCGCATCCTGTAAAATTATATCACATAATGTCACATTATAAAATAAAAAATATATGAATGCCCGACATCCGTCTCGATGTTTTATACCCTAAAATTTTGTACAGCCTATTATCGAATACTTCTTTACCGGATAAATCGGTATTATTTACAACAGAAAATGCTAAAAAAGTGATTTTTTGCCTATTTCTACAGTTTACTTTACTTCTAAAATATATTAGAATGAAGATTGGTAAAAAATTAAATATTACATAAAGGAGACGTAGTTATGAAAATTTCATCATTACAGAAAGCAAGATACGAGTATTCTCCCAAGCTTCCCGCAATGTTAAGAAACGGTATCGCTGACATTTGCGTAAACGAAGGTGCAGAAACTCAGAGCGTAGCTGATCAGGAAAAGATCAAAGAACTTTTCCCCAACACCTATGGCAAGAAAGAAATCACTTTCCAGAAGGGTCAGAACACATCTGTTGCTAAGAAGCAGATTGTAGGTGTTATCCTTTCCGGTGGACAGGCTCCCGGTGGACACAACGTTATCTGTGGTTTATATGACGCTTTAAAGGCTACAAACCCTGAAAACGAATTATACGGCTTCAAGGGCGGCCCCAGCGGTCTTATCGAAGATGACTACTTAATCTTTGATGACGAATACATCAACAAGTTCAGAAATACAGGTGGTTTCGATATCATCGGTTCCGGTAGAACAAAGCTTGAAACCAAAGAACAGTTTGCTATCGTTGCAGAAGTTTGCAAGAAGCACGGCATCACAGCTGTTGTTATCATCGGTGGTGACGACTCTAACACAAACGCTGCTGTTCTTGCTGAATACTTTGCAGCTAACAACACAGGCGTACAGGTTATCGGATGTCCTAAGACAATCGACGGTGACTTAAAGAACGAAGACATCGAATGCTCATTCGGTTTCGATACAGCTACTAAGACATACAGCGAAATCATCGGTAACATCGAAAGAGATGCTAACTCAGCTAAGA
>CAZQBM010000052.1:0-17308 GCA_964591945.1 uncultured Lachnospiraceae bacterium
TTACAGTGTATGCCGATATTTTATATAAGTAATTTAACATTTTATTATTTTTCATCTTATTCTTACTCAATCCCCGTCACTTCGTATCCTTCATCTTCTACGATTTTCTTAAGCACATCATCTGCCACTTCTGCATTCAATGTCAAAACCGCGGTTCCTTCTTCGTGGCTTACGATTGCTTCATCTACTTCCGTCATCGCTTCCAGAACCTTTTTTACACGTCCTGAACAATGTCCGCACATCATACCTGTAATTTTCATTGTTTTCTTCATATTATTTACTTCCTTTCGCTCTTCTGCCGTCAACGCCGGCTTTACCTTTTTATCTCTCTTGGCATTATACACCTTAACCAAATTCAAACGCAAGGCATTCGACACTACACAAAAGCTTGACAGACTCATTGCTGCCGCACCAAACATCGGGTTCAATTCCCAGCCTAATACTGCAATAAAAGCACCTGCTGCCAATGGAATTCCTATGCAGTTATAAAAGAATGCCCAGAACAAGTTCTGATGAATATTTCTCAAAACCGCACGACTCAAACGAATTGCTACAGGTACATCCAAAAGACTGCTCTTCATCAGCACCACATCCGCTGCATCGATGGCCACATCTGCACCGGCACCGATGGCAATGCCCATATCTGCTTTCACAAGGGCAGGAGCGTCGTTAATTCCGTCACCTACCATAGCGACCTTGCCAAGTTTCATCAATTCACTAATCGCCGCTTCTTTACCGTCGGGAAGTACGCCTGCGATCACTTGATCCACACCGGCTTCCTTACCGATTGCATTGGCCGTCTTCTCATTATCTCCGGTAATCATTACAACACGGATGCCCATATTTTGAAGTTGTTCAATGGCTTCCTTGCTATCAGGTTTCATCACATCCGCTACCGCAATCATACCAAGAAGTTTATTTCCTTTGGTAAAAAACAACGGTGTTTTACCCTGCATTGCAAGGGCCTCCGCCTGTTCTTCCATTGCCCTGGAAATAACAACCTGACCTTTGATATATTTAAGACTTCCGCCCACCAAATGGTCACCTTCATATTCTGCTTTTAAACCGTTTCCGGGTAAAATCTCAAAGTCTGAAACTTCCGTTTCTTTTACACCTTTTTCACGTGCGTATTCTATAACTGCACTTGCCAACGGGTGCTCGCTTTTACATTCCAAAGACAAAGCCGCAATTAACAGTTCCTCTTCCGTCACATCGTCTGTCGCTACCACATCAGTCACCTTCGGTGTACCTGCCGTAATGGTTCCTGTTTTATCCAGCGCAACAATCTGCACTTTGCCGGTCTCTTCCAAGGAAACCGCTGTCTTAAAAAGAATACCGTTCTTGGCACCTACACCGTTTCCCACCATAATGGCAACAGGAGTAGCAAGTCCCAGTGCACAGGGGCAACTGATGACTAACACCGAAATACCGCGGGCCAATGCAAAACCAACGTCTTCACCCAATAATAACCAAATCAGCGTTGTGATTACAGCAATGGTAATCACAACAGGAACAAAAACACCGGACACTTTATCCGCCACTTTCGCAATAGGCGCTTTGGTTGCGGCCGCATCACTTACCATCTGAATAATTTGAGACAGCGTGGTATCCTCGCCCACGCGGGTTGCCTCACATTTCAAGAAACCGGAACGGTTGATGGTTGCTGCCGATACCAAATCGCCCGGATTTTTATCCACCGGGATACTTTCGCCGGTCAGGGCTGACTCATCAATGGCACTGCTTCCTTCCAACACAACACCGTCCACCGGGATACTTTCACCGGGACGCACCACAAAGATATCGCCTTTTAATACTTCCTCGATTGCAACATTTTTCTCCACGCCGTCACGAACCACGGTTGCCGTTTTCGGTGCAAGATTCATTAATGACTTCAACGCATCCGTAGTCTTCCCTTTTGAGCGGGCCTCCAACATTTTACCCACTGTAATCAAGGTTAAAATCATTGCCGCCGACTCAAAATAGAACTCGTGCATCAATGCGTGTGCGCCGTCCGCATTTCCCGCACTCACCTGTGCCGTCATTGCAAAAAGCGCATACGTACTGTAAACAAAAGCCGCACCGGAACCCAAGGCTACCAAAGTATCCATATTGGGTGCTTTGTGAAGAACACCTTTCCATCCGCTGATAAAAAACTTCTGATTTATTACCATGACTATTGAAGTCAATAGAAGTTGCAAAAGCCCTAAAGCCAATGGATTATGGACAAAAAATGCAGGCACCGGCCATCCCCACATCGCATGTCCCATGGAAAAATACATCAACACCGCAAGGAAACCAACCGAAGCAATTAGGAGTTTCTTCATCTTGGGTGTCTCGGTATCTTCCAGGAGATCCTCACCATTATTCTTTTTATTCGCAACAGATGCCGGTGCATCACTCAAAACACTTGCACCATACCCCGCATCAGTCACTGCTTTGATAATATCGGCTTCGCTTGCACTACCCGCCACACCCATGGAATTGGTCAAAAGGCTGACAGAACAACTTGTAACACCTTCCACCGCAGATACCGCCTTTTCCACCCGGGCACTGCAGGCCGCACAACTCATACCGGTTACTTTATATTTCTGCATAAAAACTCCTATTTTTACAGTGATATCAAATCCCTGCAATTTTTTATCTTTTACAATATACAATATTATAAAAATTATCCCTGCAATCCTCTGGACTGTCTGTCCATATCTTCAATAACAATATCATAAATTTCGCCTAAAGATGCACAATATTCCAAAACTTTCCAAGGCTCGTTGGTATGATAATGAATTTTAATCAATTCTTCATCTCCAACTGCCAGAAGACAGTCACCTTTGAAGTGTTCTGTAAAATAATCGCTGATAGCATCCTCATCCAAATCTTTTCCTTCAATAAGTAATTGTGTATCGTATTTAAATTCAAGCATATTATAAACCTCCTATTTATTTCATATTGATTTTTTATTTTTAGGGTATTGTAAACTAAAAATATACTTACTTATTTCTCTAAGCTCTATCAGTTAGCATAAACTAATTCTTCAAAAAAATCAATGTTAGTTATCTTTTTTCTCTTGCCTTTTTATTGTATTTGCATTATAGTTATCTCACAAATCATTATAGGTAGGGCAACCTACTCTGACTTTCTTAAGTCATATCAATTATTTCTTTATATTTCCAACAAGGATACACAATGTAATTTTATTTCCTGTTGCTTTTATTCTGTCGCACGGAAATGAATCAAATACAAATCAAAAGGAGGAATATGCCTATGGCGCATACCGGTTTTCTAAAGTTTCGGCCTCTTACAGAATTGAATCTTATTGATAATTTTTTATTTCATAAGATGATTGATGACAAAGAGACCGGCGAAGAGTTTTGTCGTATTCTTTTAAGGACCATTCTGAATAAAGAAATACGGCACATTAAAATCACACCCCAGAAAGAACTGTATGGACTGGATACAGATATGCATGGCATCCGTATGGATGCTTATCTGGAAGACATTAGCGACTGTGATGCCTTCGATGCAGATATTTTACCTGACATCTATGACATCGAGCCCAATCTTACTTATGAGAAAGACTCTATACCCAGGCGGATGCGTTTCTATCAGGGAATGATAGACGCTGCTAACCTGAAGAGAGGGCAAGCATACACGCGCCTTCCCAACGTGGTCATTATTTTCATTCTGCCTTATGACCCGTTTGGATACGACCGTATGATCTATACCATACAAAATATGATTAAAGAAGAGCCGTCCTTCGACTATAACGACGGTGCATTAAAAATGATACTGTATACGAAAGGAAAAGCCGGAAACGCTAGTAAAGAATTGCAGGATATGTTAAAATATTTTGAGAACTCCGTATCGGCAAATGTAACCAATCCCGATATAGAATTTATACATCATGTAGTTGGCCGGCTTAAAGAACAAGGGGAGATAAATTTAGACTATATGAAATCATGGGAATGGGATGAATACACGAAAAAAGTAGGACGATATCCAGGATTAATTGCTGGCAGTAAAGAAGATTTTATTGTAGAATATGACGAAGGATTTTCTATTGGTCGCGAAGAAGGCCTTGCTGCCGGACGCGAAGAAGGAATCTATGCGCTTATTCGTAGTTGCCGTAAATATAACACTACCGATGATGAAATTATAAATGAACTTATGTCCAATTTCTCTATAACCATGGAAGAAGCCCAAGGTTATCTGAATCAGTATTCTAAGCAATCTTAATTCATTTCTTTTTAAGGAACTGATATGCACATCATATCTTTCCGCTTAGACACATAATAAAATATAAAAGCAGAACGAATGACTGCCACATCATCCGCTCTGCTTTTTATTTTCATTTATTTCAGCTTATAACTAATAAGTTTTAATACTTTATATTTTAATATGATTTCATAATCTCAAACTCATCTGCCAAATAGTAGGTATCAAAATCTCCCGGTGCACGCCAATCCTGAATTGAAATTACAATACGATATTCCCCCGGTGGTAACTCGCCATATAAATACTTCCACGTCACAGGTAAAACAGTCGTTTTTCCGGCAGATATTTCATAAGCAATCTGATGCCACGCAACCTCAGCAATTGGTGCCAGGTCATACCACGCTCCATCCACCTTTCGCTGAATGGTAAACCATGCACCGGTCTGTAATACCTTTCCTACATCACCGGAAGACAGCAAATTCAAACGCAACTGGTTATTAATCTCTAACTCACCATTGGTATCAGTATACTTTTCCATAAAAAGGCTTACACCCTCTAATGTGTTTACTTCATGCTCCCAAGGGGTATCTACCACAGCGGGCAAATTCATTCCTGACATCGCATTTCCTTCCGATAATTGATTTGTTTCATCTGCCGTTCGCACCCTTATAATCAGTGCTTCGTAAATCGGCAAATGCTCATTATACATTTCCCCTGTATCTTTCATTGACAACGTAATTGCCTGACCGCCTCGCAATGCGTCAATCGGATAAACATCTTTCGGAATCTGCACCGCAAAGGCACCCGGGAAATTCTCCGACTCGGAAGTAATACAAATTTTATCCTTAGAATCTGCCATAACTTCTTTGATGGTTGCCTGAATAAGCACCGGCTGTTCCTCTCCTTCTGCCACTGTACTGCTCACCGCGTAATTATCCGTGGCAAAAATATAAGTTGCTTCTCCGTAAAAACCATTTCCGTTACTGCCCTCATCCCACTGGGCAATTACCTCGTAAATGCGTCTCGGGCGCAATTCCAGGAAATAAACATCCTCTAAGGTATATTCGTCTAACACCAACGGCTCCATATCACCCAAATCCAGCAAATCATATTCTTTTACCCTTATACGATCCGGGTCAATTCCCCAATTTAACATATACGGAGCATAATCGATATTGTTATAATCACTCACCTCTATCCACTCATCTTCCTTGCCTTTTACTGCTACCGTCGGAAAGGCTCCGCTGGCATTTATTGTAGTCATCTCGTTCGGATTTCCCGTAGGATAACTCCACTCGTAGGTTCCGCTTTCCACATAGGTAAAATTCATAGCACTGGATAAGGCATCCTGCATAGTCAGTGTGGGCGGCTTCTTCAAGAGTTGTACAGAAGTAAAAGACTCAGATGGTATGTCTTCCACATCAGAATTGGGTAATTGTCCTGTCTGAAGTAACATCTCCCTATCGTATTCTTCTTTTAAAATATCAATCACCGTATCATACAAATCCCGCGGCACATAATAACAGGTTGCCCCTGTAGTCTGCATGGTATCGGAAATCATCCCGTAATTCGGTTCACTGTACATCGAGATAATTGTACCATTCTGATAATCAATAAAAATCGCACCCAGTCCTTCTAACCGTTCACCGTCGTCTACTTCCTTATACCCATCCGTATCCAAAGTAGCCTCCAGAATTTTTTTTAAATCCTCTTCATCCGTAATCACCAAGGGTTCTTCCAAAGTGCGTCCGTAGTATCCGTCCGAATATATAATAATCTCCGATACGTTCTCCCACTCCACGCTGCCGTCATTGATATACGGTATGGTCTTCTCCTTCGGCTTTGTCATAAAACAAACCGCCACCACCACACACACAAGTAGTGATACCAGAATAATCCAAAATGCAGGTTTTTTATAATTTAAAACATTCACAATACGCTTCTTCACACCCACCTCACCAAATGCCAGCGGGCAGGCTGAAATCATACGTCCCGGTGCACTGCATTTTAAAAGTGCCTTAGAATAAGCTTTTTTGTGATTCTCGCCCATCTCCTTAATTACTTTCTCATCACAGGCAAGTTCGATATCCCGACACAATAAAATATAAGCAACCCACACCAGGGGATTGAACCAATAAAAACTTAAAAGCAGAAAAGCGATAGGCTTAATCCAATGGTCTTTCCTTGCGATATGTGCCTTTTCATGGGCAATAACACATTCCATATCCTCAGCAGTCATTTGGAACGGCATATAAATTCCCGGCTTGAAAAATCCAAGCACAAAAGGAGATGCCACTTTTTCACTCTGATAAATCAAATATTTCTTACCACGTTTTTCAAAAGCTTTCTCTTTATGACAATCGGCGCACAAATCTCCGCTATAAATCACCGCATCCACCACACGTTGTTTTAGACGAAGGTAAGATATGATGCAATACGCAAGCATAACAATCATACCAACCAGCCAAACGATAGACAAAATATCTGTCCACGAAACGCTGGCTGTTTGCGCCGCTTCTTCCACCGGCACAAACGTTCCTGCCATATCCGTACTTTGTGGCGCAGCTCCTGCACTTGTATTAATATCCAACATCACCGATGGCGCACCTGCATCCGTACCTGTTGCCGTACTCTGCACCGTGCCCGTAGGAATAGGACTCTTCCCCGGCAACAAACTAAACATACTCTCAAAAGAAAACGGCACCACAAGCCTTATTCCAACCAGTCCCCAGAGAATACCACGAATCCACTTCGGCGCTTTCGCCAAAACCAATCGCAACACAATCACTGCCACAATCAGATAACTTGCCGTAATGCTCATATTCACAATTTCAAGAAAGAAGTTTGCCATATGCTATTCCTCCTCATATGAATCAATTAAGTTACGAAGTTCTGCCACTTCTTTGGCGGATAATTTTTTATGCCTGGTAAAAGCCGCGATAAAAGCAGGTAGCGACCCTTCAAAGGTCTTCTCCACTAACTCATCAATTTCCGCCGCCTGAACATCTTCCTTGGATACCAGAGAAGTCACTACCGCATCTTCGCTTTTTAACACGCCGCGCTCTGCAAGTCTTTTAATTACGGTATATGTAGTAGCCTTTTTCCAGCCCAACTCTTCCTGACATAATTTCACCAGCTCCGTACTCTTAACAGGCTCATGCTCCCATAAAATCAAACAAAAGCGATACTCACTTTCAAATACTTTCGGTGTCTCCATTTGTCATCTTCCTTTCTGAAATAATACTTTCCAACTGTCAACGACATTTTTGGATATGGAATATAAAACACTTTTTACTTTCTATCTTATTAAAAACAAGGTCGAATACGTTAAACCTTTTCTCAAGTCTAACGCATTCGACCTTCCTTGTCAATATGTTTTTTATAAAATAATTCCCCCACAAAAAAAGAAACATCCCGCTTCCGCAGGATGTTCCTTTTATGCCACAATCTATTCGTCTGTCACCAATCTACTCGCTCTCATCAAC
The DNA here is from genome assembly GCA_964591945.1 of uncultured Lachnospiraceae bacterium. Classification (GTDB taxonomy): domain Bacteria; phylum Bacillota; class Clostridia; order Lachnospirales; family Lachnospiraceae; genus UBA3766. The sequence continues at coordinate 7,698 of CAZQBM010000052.1, forward strand.
CGCAGTTTCATCGTACTCAAGAATATCTCCCGGCTGACAATGCAACGCCTCACAAATCGCCTCTAACGTGGAGAAACGGATTGCACTGATTTTACCGGTTTTCATCTTAGACAAGTTGACATTGGTAACGCCAACCATCTCGGACAATTCATTCAAACTGATTTTACGGTCCGCCATCACACGGTCCAGTCGTAATATAATCTTACCCATAATCGCGTCCCCCTTTTTATAATGTCTCATCAGATTCCTGCTGTAACATTGCACCATATTGGAAAATATACGCCAATGCCAAAACAACAAGCACCATAATAATCATACCGATATCAATGCTGATATTCAAGTTATTTGATACCATAAAATTAGCAGCCGCTTCCGCTGTAGGGTACATAATGCACCAGGGAATTAACGAAAATCCAACCTGCTTGATACGCTTAATCACGCCTGCAGAAAAAGGTGTTTCACAAGTCTTGAATTCTTTACAAAGCTTAATGATAAAAGTAATAGTAATAAAATTTACTACCATCAGAAGGGTTTCAACCAAAATAAAAATTACAATTTTAACAGGGTGAAAAATATTTGTCGGCTGTGATGCCATCTCAATCGCTACCGTATTATTGTCTCGATCTACGGTAAAATCTACCATTTCCATCTCTTCACCATCTACCGCTACACTGTAAGCTTCCATATTTAATTCTTCGATATCTTCATCCGTTACGGTTTCACCCACGGCATCCAAATCCACCTGCATATCCATACCGACATAATAATCCAAAGTAAATAAATCCTTCGGCATTGCCAGCATCAAAATCCCTGCTGCCAATAAAATAACTGCACCCAAAATCACAAAAATACGACTAATCTGTGCTATGACTTCACCAATTTTACCAAACTTATTAATCTTTGCTACAACTTCCTGTTTCATTTTAAATCCTCCGTTTTTAATCTTCTTAATAATTGCTATGTTACATTTTAGATAAGAGAAAATGCCGCGCAGATTCCTGCAAATATATTTGAAATAGTATGGATTATCCAACTCGGAATAATAGAACCTTCGCACTTCTTCTCATTGATATAACCCATCAACCAGGCAACGACACCCGTAAATATAATCACAACCAATGCTTTGACAACTCCTACCACTCCCCAAAACATAACTCCATGTACGAATCCGAATATTAAAGCCTGAAAAACGTTGGCTACACCAAATCCGAACTTATTTTGCATCCTTTTTAATAAAAATCCTCTGAATAAAATTTCTTCCGGTAAAGCAGTATTAAATGTTGCATAGATTACAATTGCCGGAATCGCCTGTAATCCAAGTCCTGCAAATTCAGAAGTTGCAAATTCCGCATCTTTCAGCATATATAATGTCAACATTCCCAGGAACATAAAAGCAACGGTTACGATAAAACTGGCTATAAATACCTTCTTATTCCATTTTATCTTTTTTAATCCAATCCACTGCGGAAAGCTTTGCTTTTTTCTTGCAGTAATGAACCACCAGATGAAAGGTATGATTGCAAATAAAATAATCTGTAATATACTGCTTACAATTTTGCTTAACAATAAATTCATTTTCACCTCCGACTTAAAAGTTACATATTTGCGCAAAAAGTTAAATATTTAACGTTTATCGATAAATCTATAATACCACATTATTTTCTTTTGTCAACAACTTTTTATCGTTTTTCGATAATTTTTTATTTTTATAAGTAAAAATGGTAAAATTCATATTAAGTAGCGGAATTGCAATCCAAGATGCAACTTTGCAAGACTATTTAAGGAGTTTACCTTTTCCTTTTACCTTGCTATAATAAATAAAGCACATAAATTTTGCATAACAGGGAGTAAAATATATGGAGCAATTATTAATCATTGAAGATGATAAGGGCTTAAATCAAGGCTTAAGCAAAGCTTTGAAAGCTGATAATCATCAGATTATATCCTGTGAGAATTTAAAAACAGCAAGAGACCAACTACTTTGTGGCGAGGTATCTCTTGTTTTATTAGACATAAACCTGCCGGACGGTAGCGGACTTGATTTGTTGCAGGAAATCAAAACAAATATGCCCAACATACCGGTCATTTTACTAACCGCTAATGATACGGATATGGATATTGTAAACGGTTTGGAACTGGGGGCAGACGATTATATTACCAAGCCCTTCTCTCTGTCGGTTTTGCGAGCAAGGGTAAATACTCAGTTGCGCAAGAAAACGATTATACATAATAATACTTCGATTCATATCGACCATTTTTGTTTTGATTTTGAATCAATGATTTTTTATGTAGGCGATACCAAAATAGAACTAAGCAAAACGGAACAGAAATTATTACATCTACTGATTAAAAATCGAGGATGTACTATGACCCGTGATATCCTTGTAGATCGTATTTGGACGGATGGTGCAGAATATGTTGACGAAAATGCCTTGTCTGTTACAATAAAACGTCTACGGGATAAACTTGGCGCGCAAGAATACATTAAAACAGTTTATGGAATCGGTTATAGCTGGGTAATAAAAGATGAATGAGATAGGTTGGATTACAATACTTCTGTGTTTTGTGTTGACAACGGCCATTGTTGTATGGAATCAAAAGAAAACAAAATACACAATAGAGACAATTGAAAATATGCTGGATGCTGCAATGGATGGTTCTTTTACCGAAACCGCTTTTGATGAAAGCAAACTGTCTGCCTTAGAAACCAAATTTGCACACTATCTTTCCGCCTCGGAGACGTCTTCACATAATTTAGCTCTGGAAAAAGACAGAATCAATTCACTAATAGCAGATATTTCGCACCAGACCAAAACACCCATTGCGAATCTCCTTTTATATAGCGAACTGCTTAAGGAAGAAGAACTTTCTGTATCCGCGAGGACAAATGTTGAAGCCATCTACAGTCAATCAGAAAAACTGCGCTTTTTGATTGACGCCCTTGTAAAACTGTCCCGGTTAGAAAACGGTATTATAACATTATCACCACAACATACTTCATTACAATCAATGCTTCAAAATATTACGGAACAATATTCTGCAAAAGCGACTGAAAAAGGATTGTCCCTACACCTACAAGACACAGATATCTCTGCAACCTTTGATCCAAAATGGACTACGGAAGCATTGGCAAATATAGTTGACAATGCCATCAAATATACAGAAGCAGGCACGATAACGATTTCGGTTACAAGCTATGAAATGTTTGTAAAAATTGACATAACAGATACCGGTGTAGGCATTTCAGAAGGTGAACAACCTAAAATTTTTACTCGTTTTTATCGTTCAGCAAATACCCGAGAACAGGAAGGTGTAGGAATCGGCTTGTATCTGGCAAGACAAATCATATCCGGTGAAGGCGGTTATATCAAGGTCACTTCCATCTCCGGTAAAGGAAGCACGTTTTCCGTATTTTTGCCAAAATAATGTCAATTCTTTCAAAACTGTTAGAATTCCTCTCGCGTAGGAAAGATTGTTGAAAGAATTATATGTAATAATCTGTATGTGTCAAAGAAGATTGTCTTTGCATACATACAGATTTTTTCATGGAGGTAGTTTTTTATGGAAATTTTACAGGCAAAAGACCTGAAAAAAATTTACGGTTCCGATAACAATGCAGTACATGCACTGGACGGAATTAATTTAAGCGTCGAAAAAGGAGAATTTGTTGCAATTGTCGGTACATCCGGCTCCGGTAAATCTACTCTGTTACATATGCTTGGCGGTCTGGACCACCCTACAAGCGGTAGCGTTTTTGTCGACGGAAAAGACATCTTTTCCTTAAAAGAGGAAGCCTTAACCATTTTTCGCCGTCGCAAAATCGGTTTTGTTTTTCAGTCATACAATCTTGTTCCCGTGTTAAACGTATATGAAAACATCGTCCTTCCCATTGAGCTTGATGGTGGAAAAATCAAGAAAGAATTCATACAGCAAATTGTTAATACTCTAGGATTGGATGAACGCCTGGATGCTCTACCGAGTCAACTTTCCGGCGGTCAGCAACAACGTGTTGCAATTGCCCGCGCATTGGCTACTGCCCCGGCTATCCTTCTTGCAGACGAACCCACCGGAAATTTGGATTCCAAGACCAGTCAGGATGTTCTAAATCTTTTAAAAATCAGTAGTCAGAAGTTTGCTCAAACAATTGTAATGATTACACACAATGAAGAGATTGCCCAGTTGGCAGACCGTATTATCCGCATTGAAGACGGTCGGATTGTCACCAATCAATAACGGGAGGTGGCTAAGATGAATGTTAAAAACAGAAAATGTATCCGTCGCTTGAGCAGGCGTTCCTTGTGGGCATCCCGCAAACGTAACATCATTGCAATCATTGCCATTGCGCTGACAACATTGTTATTTACATCTCTATTTACAGTGGTGATGTCTATTAATTCCAGTTACGAAATGTACACCTTCCATCAGATTGGTGGTTACTGCCATGGGACTTTTAAAGAAGTAAGCGACGAACAAATCCAAGCTATTGCTTCCCACCCCGGTGTAAAAGCGGTTGGCGCACGTACAAATATTGGCTACATCACCAGCGGTGTTTTTGCAAAAAAGCCTGCAGAAGTTAGTTTCATGGATGGTAACTGTACCAAATGGAGTTTTGCCGAACCAACTATGGGACATCAACCATACAATGGAAACGAGATTACCATGGATACAACAGCCTTAAAACTTTTGGGCATTGAACCGGAGTTGGGCGCTGAAATTACTTTAACATATTTTGTGGGTGATAAAAGTCAGACCGCCTATGAAAAAACCGAAACATTTACTCTGGTAGGATGGTGGGAATACAATGATATTGATCCGGTTCACTACATAAACATCAGTGAAGAATATGCCAATGCCATCGAAGCAGAAGGCATATCCCTAGGTATGGATCCTTTCCGAACAGATTTGAATGTAATGATGCCATCTACAATTGATATTGGCGGACAAATGGAACAGGTAGCTTGGGACTTGGGTTATGCTTCGAATGACGCAGGTGAGAACCAATCTATCCGTATCGGTGTCAACTGGGGTTATACCTCTTCCCAGCTTGGTGCAAACATAGATATCTCCAATGTTATCGCCATTATTGCATTCCTTACACTGGTGATTTTTACCGGTTATCTGATTATCTACAATATTTTTCAGATTTCCGTTACCGGTGATGTTCAGTATTACGGACTGCTTAAAACAATTGGGGTAACACCTAGGCAGCTTCGTCGCATCATACGACAGCAGGCACTGCTTTTGTGTGTAGTAGGCATTCCGTCAGGACTGTTACTCGGATATGGAATAGGTGCTGTTTTAACACCTATCATAATGGCAGAAACCACATTGGGGGCAAGTATTGCCACTGTCAGTACCTCACCCGTGATTTTTCCAGTTTCTGCTTTGTTTGCCCTTATTACTGTTTTGTTATCCTGCACCCGCCCCGGAAAAATTGCAGCAAAAGTTTCTCCGGTAGAAGCAACAAAACATACGGATGCATTTACCAATAAAAAGAAACGTCGTGCCACTCGTGGTGCCAAGGTATACCTAATGGCCTATGCAAATTTGGGAAGAAATAAAAGCAAGACTATCCTCGTAATCATCTCCCTTGCATTGTCTGTAGTACTTCTCAATATTCTTATTACCTTTACCGACGGCTTCGATATGGAAAAATATTTGGAACGACAAAGCTGTGCAGATTTTATTGTCAGTAGCACCGACTACTTCCGTTCTGCAGTTACGGACAATGACTTCATGTCCGACACAGAAATTGCACAGATAAAGACCAATACTTCGAGTTCATTAGCAGGTTGCGGATATACACTGGACGGTATTCCTGCCATTGGTTGGATGACAGAAGAAAGTTGGCGAGTTGCAATGTCCAACTACGTTTCTCAAGAAGTGATAGATGAATCATTATCACAGCAACTGCAACGCAATGATTATGATTTGATAGGTTCTACCGCGTTAATTGAAGGGCTGGATACACCTTTATTTGAAAAGCTGACCGTTTTGGATGGTGATATTACGCCCATGCTTCAGGGTAATACAAATGCCATAGCAATAGTTCTTGATACTGATGATTACGGCAATGCACAATATTTAGATTCTTATCCGGAAATTGGTACAACACAGACTATCTCTTATATAGAATCTATCTATTACATCGACAGTCGTACCGGTGAAACGTGCGATGCAAACACTCCCTTGGAATTTATAGAATACCGCATGAACCAAAATGATGTAGACTATACAATTTGCGCCTATGTAACAGTTCCCCACTCCATGAGTCACCGTTATTCTATGGTTGGTGGTTACAGTTTTGTACTGCCGGTAGAATCACTGCAAACAGATAGTGGGCAGGCAGTGGTGCCAATGTTTTATCTGTTTGATACACCGGATGCAGCCACAGAAGCAGCAGCAGAAAGCTATCTTGCCGAACTGACCGCTAATAATGCCACCGGATTAATGTATGAAAGCAAGGCAACCATACGTGCAGAATTTGAAAGTTTTCAACACATGTTCCTTTTGTTAGGTAGTCTGCTTTGTGCCATTATTGGTATTGTAGGCATCTTGAATTTCTTCAATGCAATTATGACAGGAATCATTTCCCGCAAAAGAGAATTTGCAGTATTGCAGGCCGTGGGAATGACCGGTAAGCAGTTAAAAAACATGTTAGTATATGAAGGACTCTTCTATGCTATCAGTTCAGTTTTAGTTGCTCTGGTACTCTCTTTTATAATCAATCCGTTGGTTGGTAACCTACTTGAAAAAATGTTTTGGTTTTTTAGTGCAAGCTTTACCATAGGTCCCGTTATCCTTGCTATACCTGTGTTTGCCCTGCTTGGATGGGCAATTCCTACAATTATGTACGAGCACACCAGCAAATACAGTATAGTAGAACAAATAAGAGAAGTTTAAGCAGTACACATATAAAAAACACCTCTCGGTCCTTGGGGACCAAGGGGTGTTTTATTTTTCTAATACTAAAAACAACGTTCTGTTGCTCTTTTGTTTTTTATCTTACTATCTTTCATTCCCAAATCACATATTCATCCAATGTATCCAAACTTCCGTAGAACACATTCATATCAATATGCTCTTCCGCACCGGAATATCCTTCAAGCACTGCCTGGTCCGTATACTGCCAAAATGTCCATTCCCCACGCATATCCAAATTGGGACTGAAATAGACATTTCGAATCCACAAAGGATACCCGTCAATTTCACCATCCAGATACTTATAATAAAATGTATAGGTAGTGTATACCATGGGCTTTACACCGTATTCTTCTTCCAGTAATGCCAGCATGGTTTTTAATTCTGCCAAAAGTTCCTCTTCTTCCGGAGGATTGCTGAACTTATCGCCATAAAATTCAACGTCCACCACAGGAATAAGATTTCCTGACAAATCTCCTACGGTTTCTATATACAGCTGTGCCTGGTTTTCTGCCGGACTGTCAAAACTAAAGAAGTGATATGCGCCAATCTTCAAATCAGTAGCATCTGCACCTTCCCAGTTTTCATAAAATCTGGTATCTACATGCCCGCTTCCTTCCGTAGTTTTGATGAACGCAAAATTAATATCCTCTCCAGCCAATGTCTCCCAATCAATATCCCCCTGATAATGGGATACATCCACGCCTCGCACTTCATATCCTTTTGCCAGTTCACATGCCAGATAATTATTTTTTGCAATAATATACGTAGTGATAACTACCAATATTAAGCAAACAACAACCGGAATCATTCGATTCCTAATAAATTTCTTTTTCATTATTATACTTCCTAAAATACTTAAAATTATTAATCTCTGATATTATCACTTTTACTTCTGCTTTTGTAAAGTATAATCTAAAAAAGAAGCCATATAAAATGACTTCTCTTCGTTTTTATTGTTCGTAAACTATTCTTTTATTCACACTTGCGTCCGCCTGCTTCACATCAAGTCTTCTATTCAAGTCTCTCTTCTTGCCGCCGTTTGCCTTAATCATCTTTCGCCAACTGTTCTGCGCCGCAATCTTATAAATGAATCTGGGGAATGCCACTGTAGCATATTTATTCACTTCCCCTTCTTTCTTCACGATGCGATCCGCAAACTTCTTCATCGCCTTATAAATATTCGCTCTAAGGCCGTTCTTGGCCGACTGATTACCGCTTACCGCAATGGCTCCGCCACCACCAATACCAAGACTTCCCTTGTAAGCACAACCGGCCTTCACACACCAGTTTTTTAACACATTCAATGCCGGCTCTGCCTGATTACCTTCGTAGAAACCGCAGTTTGCAATTCCGTATACATTTAAGTTCTTATTCTTCCAAGTCATCTTCTCAAGTTGCTTTAAACATGCCAAAAGATGTGAAGGTAACGAATCCACGTACAAAGGAAATGCCACAACCCAGGTATCTGCCTTTTTTAACTGCTCAATAATTTCAGCAGTTAACTTGCTTGTGCGAAGACAAATCTCCTCGATATCTACCTTGGTTCCCAAACACTCTTTCAAATCATTCAAAAGTATTCCGCTGGAACTGCCCTTTACCTTGGGACTTGCATTAATCAATGCTACTGTCATAGTTTCAACCCCTTTAACTCGTCTTTACTCTTATAAAAATATACCCCTTCAAAATCCGCGTCGAAATTCTCGGCATTGCCCTCAATAATATCCTTCGCGGTCTTCTTCTCATCTTCCGTAATATCTTCACCATAAAAATGCGCCGACAATTTAAAATGGTTGGTATAGCGATGCTTATGATGCATCTCGCCGTTCCGAATAATAAAATCGCCCTGCACGTATGAAATTGCACGATCCTGCGCAGCCTTCACAAAAGGACTCACAGTACCGTAATAGCACTCGCTTACGATAATCATCTCATCACACAGGCCCATATCCAAAGAAGTACGTTCATATCCGTCATGAATCACGCACTCGCCGGGAGTCTTTGCCCAACAGCCAAAACACCCGATACAATTCTTAATGTTTCCCTGGGGATTGATTACCTTGTGCTCACCTTCGATTTGGAAATCAAAATCCTCTATATCTGTAAGAATCAGTTTCATCATTACCTCAACATTATGTTATGGCATTCCTTTTACCATAAAATCATAACTTCATTTTTATAAGGTGCTGCTTTTCAAGTTATTATACATCGTTTGGATCTCACACCCTCTTGCTTATTTTATCACACATTTATTAAAACGATTCTTAAAAGAAAATAGTATATTTATTAAAAAAAAATAAAAACTACGTGAATTAAATATTCATCCACGTAGTTTCATTTATCACAATTCTTTAAAAAGCCCTACTCACTATAATTCAAGCATCTCGTCTATCATCTCATAGATATATTTATTTCCGCCTAAATAGTCATAATCCCCTTCTATCCTATAAGACTCATACTTCTCTTTGGAAATCTCTTCATCATTGCAGTAATACTTGATTACGTTATCCTCATCCGTCGCATAATCGCCTTCATATTCTCTCCTGCAAAGATCGTATACCTGTTCCAGATCATCTCTGCCGTCCGAAGTTGTCGCATACCAAAACCTTCGATAACTAGCTTCATACTCTCCGACATATCCATAGTATTCAAAGCAAAAAAGATTCTCATATGGCAAATAACATCTGGAA
>CAZQBM010000053.1:0-17028 GCA_964591945.1 uncultured Lachnospiraceae bacterium
AACTATGCCTATTATAATTAATATAATACCTAAAATTAAAAGTACTAAATGAGGTTTCTTATTCATATTTGGTCTCCTTGAAAAACTTACAGCGATAAATTAAGCAACAAACGATACATTGCCTTCTCGTTTTCGGTAGTATCATCATCGCGAACCTGTTTAAAGCGCTCCAGAAACTTCTTCTCGTCTGTAAAAACCTTAACACTGATGCCCGAAATACCGTTCTTTTTCATATATTCCTCAAAATGTTCCTTGCATTTATTACAATCACATTTCTCCCAAGGAGTATATGCAATGAGGCAGTCTTTGGCAACACAAGCTACACTTAAGGGGAAGTTTTTGTCGTAACTTGTAAGATAAAAGTCAAATCCTGCGAGTAAACTGTCTTTTTTATCACCGGCAATCTTCATAACTTCTTCATACAGATGAGATGAACAACTAAACTTCTCTGCTCTCATAAAAAGGATCATGGATACAATAAATTTCGCCACGGGAAGCAGGCCAAGCACAGCAACCACGGTTAAAATCGTATTATGTTGCGTCAGCCAGAAGAATCCGATTAAAAAGATTGTGGCACAGATAGCAAGCAGACCCAAAGATAATAAGCCCTGTTTTATTGCTTGTTTTTTTAAATATCCGAAACTACCTTTTCCTTTTTCTGCCATTATTTCTGTCCTTTCCCGATGCTTTTTTATCATCAGAGTATGTTTTTCTTGTATTTATATTGTTTTTTTGTTTCTGCGAAACACTCTTTTTGGTGTTTGCATTTTCTTTTGTTTTTTGAGTAGCCGACTTTTCTTTGGCAAGCTTTCTCGGACGAATCAGACACTTTTCACCAAATCCGATTAAATCCTTTCGTCCGCACTTTTCCAATGCTTCTTTCACCAAATCATAGTTTTCGGGATTGGAATACTGAATCAGTGCGCGTTGTAAAGCCTTCTCGTGGGGATTCTTTGCTACATACACAGGCTTTCCGTCCCTTGGGTCAATTTCCATGTAATACATTACCGTAGACATAGTGGACGGCGTAGGATAATAATCCTGCACCTGTTCGGGAATATAGCCTGTATCGCGAATATATTCCGCCAGCGCCACCGCGTCTTTCAAGGTGCTGCCGGGATGCGAACTCATAAAATAAGGCACCAGGAACTGATTTTTCTTTAATTCCTTATTGTATTTCTCGTATTTAGCCACAAAGCGCTTATATACTTCGTGGCGGGGTTTGCCCATTTTGTCAAGAACCTTGTCCGATACGTGCTCAGGAGCAACTTTTAACTGCCCGCTGATATGATGCTCTACCAATTCCTTTAAAAAAGCATCATCTTTATCTGCCAACAGGTAGTCAAAACGAACACCGGAACGTACAAATACCTTTTTAACCTTCTTCAAACCGCGCAACTTACGCAAAAGCGAAATGTAATCTGAATGATCTGCATCCAAATTTTTACAAGGCGTAGGAAAAAGACACTTTTTATTCTTGCAAGCACCGGTTTTTAACTGATTTTTGCAGGCTGTATGCCTGAAATTCGCCGTAGGACCGCCAACATCATGAATATACCCCTTAAAATCAGGCATATCAATGATTTGTTTTGCTTCTTCTATCAAGGAATCGTGGCTTCGAACCTGCACAATTCTGCCCTGGTGAAAAGCAAGGGAACAGAAATTGCAAGAACCAAAGCATCCGCGGTTACTGGTTAGCGAGAAACGTACTTCTTCAATGGCAGGAACACCGCCAAGTGCATGATAAGAAGGGTGAATTGCCCTCATATAAGGCAAATGATAGATTTCATCCATTTCTTTTTCGGTTAAAGGCAATGCGGGCGGATTTTGAATGATATAACAATGCTCAGAGTACTTCTCAATCAACGTAAGTCCGTTAATCGGGTCAGTATTCTGCGATTGTATCAGGAAACTTTCGCCGTATTTCTTTTTATTTGCAAGCATTTCTTCATAAGACGGTAAAAAAATCGCTTCCGCAAAATCATCTTTTAAAACTTTACGCTTATAAACCGTTCCGGGGATATAAGTAATATCTTTTACAGGAATTCCGGCATTCAAAGCATCTGCAATTTCCACAATACTTTTTTCGCCCATACCGTAGGATGCCAAATCAGCACCGCTTTCCAGAAGAATAGACCTTCTGAAGGAGTCTGACCAATAATCATAGTGGGCAAGACGACGCAGAGACGCCTCAATTCCGCCGATGATAATCGGAATATCCTTACAATGCTTACGAATCATATTACAGTATACAATTACAGCGCGGTCAGGGCGTTTTCCGACTTCGCCACCGGGGGTATAGGCATCTTTGGTTCTTCTTTTCTTGGACACATAATAGTGATTCACCATAGAGTCCATATTGCCGGAAGAAACAAGAAATGCAAGCCTTGGTATGCCCAAAGCAAGAATGGAATCCGAATTACGAAAATCAGGCTGGGACAGAATTCCTACCGTATAGCCGTTGTGTTCCAACACTCTTCCGATAATTGCCGTACCAAAAGAAGGGTGATCGATATACGCATCACCGCAAACATAAACAAAATCCAATTGTTCAATGCCTCTTTCCTGTAAATCTGCTTTACAGACCGGCAAAAATCCTTTGTTACTCATATTCTCTCGCTTTAATAATTTATTAATAAAATCTTACACCTGCATTTTAATGCTTCCGGCTTTTAAATCCCTTAATTCTTCAGCGGTTAAAGCCCTGTATTCACCGGGATTTAAGCTTTCGTCCAGCTTTAGACTGCCCATACTTAACCGCTTCAATGACGTTACTTTATTGCCGACCGCCTGAAGCATTCGCTTTACCTGATGAAACCGGCCTTCGCGTATGGTTAAATACAGTTCGTTAGTCTGCGCACCAACTCTTGCAAGTGCAGGCAGGGTGATTTTATCATCGCCGATATCGACACCCTTTCGCAACAAATCTAACTGCTCTTCCGTCACTTCAAGCTCACAAGTCACATAATATGTCTTATCCACGTGTTTTCGCGGTGATAAAAGATTGTGAGACAATTCACCGTCGTTGGTTAAAAGCATAAGCCCTGTCGTATCCTTATCAAGTCGCCCCACAGGGAACATATCCCTGGCATCCTCTTTAGACAGGCAATCAAGAACGGTCTTATCCAGATTATCTTCCGTCGCCGAAACCACGCCCGCAGGCTTATTCAACATAAAATAACGGTATTTCACCAAGGAAATACGTTTTCCCTGACATAATACAATATCTGTATTCTCATCAACGATATCATCACCGCTTTTTGCCTTAACATCATTGACGATAACCTGGCCCTTTTTTATTAAAATTTTCACCTGACTGCGACTGCCGACACCGGCATTGCTTAAAAACTTATCCAGTCTCAATTTCTTCTCCGTTCTTATCGACTATTATGAAATAATCACTGTTACAAACAACTTCCTGTTCTTTGATAAAATAACCACACATAAAATAAAATAAAAAACTATGAAACGTATTTTTTTATCCATTCTTATTATATTTTTAATATTTGAAATTTTAATGTTTCCTGCCGAAGCTATGTCTTATGCTTCCACAGGATTGACTTTGTGGTTTAATAATATGATTCCTGCACTTTTTCCTTTTATGGTAATTTCAGGCTTCATTATTCGTCTTGACATTGCGCCTATGATTGTTGGATTTCTTCATCCCATTTTGTATAAATTTTTCCGAACCAACATTTATTGCGAATACGCAATGGTTATGGGATTTCTTTGCGGTTATCCTATGGGCGCGGTTATTGTCCGGGATTTGTTATCCAAAGGTCAAATCTCTGATAAACAAGCTGATTTCTTGCTTGCGTTCTGTAACAATATCGGTCCGGTCTTCCTCTATAGTCTTGTACTGCCGATTTTTAGCCCGGATTACCATGTTCTATTACTTGTAGGAATGTATGGAATTCCGCTAATTTATGGTTTCATCCTTCGATATACTGTTTATCGCAAGGCGTTTAAAGTTATCTCAAATAATAACCAAAATGATATTTACAAATCCAATCCTACTGAAAGTATATATAAAAAAGTTAGCCCTGCTAAAAACATAAATAAACATTCACCGTTAAAAGTAAATACAAATCAAACTACATTCGCCGAAGCGTTTACAGACTCACTTAACAAAGCCGTCAGTACATCCCTTCTTCTTGGTGCATGTATGATTTTCTTTAATATGCTGCGTTTTCTTCCGATGCATTTTGTCAACGACAATCTGCTTTTACAAGGTATTTTATCCTGGTTGCTGGAAGTTAACGGTGCATTGTTTATGACCAAGGACTTCTACAGTATAGGATTAAAAATGACCTCTCTGCTTTTGGTCCCCTTTTTAGCCATTGGCGGATTGTCATGTATATGTCAAACCGCCGGCATTTTGTCTGAAACCGATTGCAAACTATCGAAATATTTAACGCATAAAGTAGTTCAATGGTTTCTTTGGCTCTTGCTTACGCTCCTTTGGCTTTTGATTGAAAATCTTCGCTTATTTTATGCTTGGAGCGGCTCTGTATAAATAACGTAATCATTGATATCAAACCAAATACACTTCCGATAATCAGCACGGCTGTCGCTGCTGTTTTAACCTCCGGCGGTAATTCTTCTGCAAATGCCTCGATTTCACCAAGAACATCGGTAATAAAACCGGGCACCATGAAATCACCGCGAATTGCCGGTTCTTTTATATCAAATAAAACCAAATTTAAATCATATATTTCGCTGTCGGTATATAATCCGTACGCATTGTATGCTCTCACCATAAAACCGCTGTTTGCCGTCGGATATGCACTTGTACTGAAATCAATTTCTTTTTCGGTATAAAAAGGTATTTTATCTGAAAAAGTCTTACCTCCGTTAAAAGAATACTGATAGTAAGTCATGGTACTTTCGGCTTCCGAAACAGACAGATGAAGCTTCATTTGATTGTTATTCTCATTAAAATCGACGATCTCAAGATTTACAGTTTCAGGCGCCGTAATATCTTCCGTCAATAAATTTTCCGGTAATTTAGTATTTGAAACATAATGCCTTGAATAATCAACGCCAAGTTCTTCGGAAGATAATCTGTATGCCATAGCTACTGCGGTTGCATCAATACGTCCGAGACGATCAAGGGCTGCGTCCGTATCGTAAAAGGCATATTCTTCCGGTCTGTCTAAGTAACAATGTTCCACAATTACCGCAGGAATTTGAAAATTAGCACTTTCTCGAATAATTCCGTAATAATCCGTTCCCAGATCGTTTAATCGGGTAAAACAACCACGTTTTTCGATGCCATATTCTTTTAACAACATCTGCTCAATGGTTGCAAACTTTTCAGCCTCTTGTTTTAATCCGCCCGTAGAAGAAATCCACATTTCACTTCCGTGCAAATCATGGGCCTCTGACATATTAAAATGAAGACTTAACACAATATCAGCTTTAACATCTCTTGCAAATTCAGCACGCTCAAGCAATTCCATACTGTCATCACCATTACGAGTCAGGTAAACGACCACACCTTCGTATTTTTCTAATTCTTCTTTCATTGCGATTGCAACTTTCATTGTAGCTTCTTTTTCAATGACTCCATTGTGTCTTGCGCCCATGTTGGTACCGCCGTGCCCGGGGTCAATGACAATAACCACATCGCGTTTTGCTTCTGCAACTGCATCAAACTGTATACAGAAACAAAAAACAAGAAGCAATAAAAGAAATACTCTATTAATAAATTTCTTTTGCATCTGTTTTAAACATTCCATTCTTATTTTTAACTCAAAAATACCGGTTCCTTGTGGTAAGAAACCGGTACCTTATTGCATATTTTAAAGCATATCTAAATTAATTTCTCCGGTAGTTGATTCGGTTACCTGAGGATTTCCATCATTGGGCGTATCTCCGCCTGTAGCTGCAGGATGTAAATCTTCACGATTAGCCTTAACAATCTGATAATAGTGATTTAATGAGTTCTGTAAATCATTAAATCTTGCATTATTTGAATCGATAGAAGAAGCAAGGATTTGTTCCATATTTGCAAGCATATCATCAGTATACTGAATTGCTGCATCTCTAACCTGATTTGCTTCAATGGTAGCTCTGTCAATAATTTCCTGAGCCTGATATGTAGCACATGCAACAACTTCGTCAGCCTGTGCATAAGCCTGACGCATAATCTGATGTTCACTTAACAATTCAGTCGTTTCAGCAGTAGCCTGATTGATCAAAGCATCTGCTTTTTCTTTAGCGTCATTCAAGATTGCATCCTTGTTTGCGATAATTTTACGTAACTGCTTAATTTCTTCCGGAGTCTGCTTACGTAATGCATCAATAATGCCTTCAATTTCTTCTTTATCTACAATGATCTTTGTGGAATCCATAAACTTAGGCTTGGCATCATCAATACATGTCTGAAGTTCATCAATTAACTGTTCAATTTTACTTACCATATCCTTATCTCCCTCTTCTACTTATGTCCATATTTTTCATAAAGTTTGTCCGCAACATATTCAGGAACACACTTCGTAATATCACCGTTAAAACTTGCAATTTCACGCACTGTGCTGGCACTTAAGAATGAATATGCCAAATCAGTGGTCAAAAATACCGTTTCCAAATTTCCGTCGGATAAAAGTGAATTGGTCTGTGCAAGATGTAATTCATAATCAAAGTCTGTTACCGCACGCAAACCACGAATTAAAACTTTGACATTTTTGCTCTTAGCATACTCGCTTGTCAGACCACTAAAACTGTCCACTTCCACATTCGGGATATCTTTGGTTACTTCTTTTAGCATTTTAACACGTTCTTCCACAGAAAACAACGGAGTTTTTGCGCTATTATTCAAAACGCTGACAATTATTTTGTCAAAAAGGCCGGAAGCACGCTTGATGATGTCCAAATGACCGTTTGTCACCGGATCAAAACTACCGGGATAAATCGCTACACGCATCTTTATTTCCTCCTGATAAACACATGCTGACATGTTTTATATTCTTTGATTTTATAAACTTCAAGACCGATTCCTTCCACAAAATCAAAATCAGCCTCTAAATCACATTCTACCACAATAATTGCATCTTCATCCAAGCACTTCCAGTTTGCAAGGAACTGTAAAACCTGCACTTCAGCGTGTTCAACATAGGGCGGATCCATAAAGATAATATCTACCGTCTCATGAATGGAATTCTGCAGAGCAAAAAGTACATCCTGCTTTAAAACAGTGGCCCGGTCTGCCAATTTCGTATGATTTAAATTATCTACAATACATTTATGTGCCGCAGTATTATTTTCAACAAAATATGCTTTCTTAGCGCCGCGGCTCAAAGCTTCAATGCCGATTCCTCCGCTTCCGCTGTAAAGATCAACAAATACAGCACCACCAAGATATGACTGTAATACATTAAAAAGTGTTTCTTTGTATTTATCCGTAGTAGGTCTTGTATGATTTCCGGGCGGAGTCTTTAACTGAAGACTGCGCGCGCTTCCTGCAATTACTCTCATGATTTTCTCCTAGGTTCTGATTTTAGTACCCTTGCTGTCTCTCTTGCCAAGTTTGATTTTATTTAATTCAATCTTCTTGCCATTGTATTCAATACTGCTTTCTACGGCATTCTTTGAGAAGTGAACCTGGTCAATTAAGGCTTTTCCGTTTAACTTCATACCTCGTACACCGATGGCAGCCTTCTTCTTTTCGGGAATTTCTTCCAACGGGAATCGTAAGAAATAGCCGTCGTTTGAAATAAGAATCATATTACGCTGTTCTTTTAACACCTCTACGCAAACTACTTCATCACCATCCGCAAGTTTGGTTGCGGCAACGGCACGTTTTGCTACGTCAAATTCACCGCCGTCAACCACTTTTACCATAGCAGTCTTGGTTACGAATACTAATCTGTAAAGATTTAACTCAGTCTGGCTTGTTGCGCAAAGAATTCGCTCGTTCTGTGAAGAATACGGGCTGATATTATCAATGGGCACACCCTTGTCGCGAAGCTTTCCGAAAGGAATATCCGTTACCTTAATGGTATAAAGTTGTCCCTTGTCCGTAAAAATGCACATTCTGCCGGTGTTTTTACATACAAAGACATACTTATTCTCGGCTTCGATGGTATCTTTGTTGCGCTCATAAGTTGCCTTATCAACACTCTTTACATATCCGAAACGGTCTACAAGAACATAAACGTCCATTTCTTCCGGTTTCTTCTCTTCATAAACCGCTTCCGCAGCATTTTCAATAGAGGTACGACGTGCTCTTCCGTACTCTTTCTTGAAATCTTCCAGTTCCTTAATGATAACCTGAGTCATGGAACTTCTGCTGTCTAAAATATCCTCATAACGATAGATATTGGCCATAGTCTGGTCATGTTCTGCAATCAAAGCCTGGATTTCCAAGCCGATTAACTTATATAAACGCATTTCAAGAATGGCATTAGCCTGACGTTCACTGAACATAAGCTGCTGTGCCATAACCTTGGACTCTTTGGACTTAAACTTAATGCCATCGGTAATACCTTCCACAAGACACTTCTTAGCCATGGCACGATCTTTGGAACCGCGTAAAATCTCAATAATCAAGTCAATGACATTACAAGCTTTAATTAAGCCTTCCTGAACTTCTCGCTTTTCATTCTCTTTGGCTAAAAGATTGGTGTATTTTCTGTGGTTTACTTCATAGCTGAAGTCCACACAATGCTTAATCACTTGCTTTAAACCTAAAGTTTCAGGCTTGCCGTTTGCAATTGCAAGCATATTCACACCAAAAGTATCCTCAAGACGCGTCTTCTTATAAAGCATGTTCTTGAAGTTCTCGACATCAGTATCTTTCTTTAATTCAATTACAATACGGATACCTTCTTTGGAAGACTGGTTTGTAATATCAACGATATCCGTTGTCTTCTTGGTCTCATACAGCGCCGCAACATCCTGTAAAAACTTGGAAATATTGGCACCAATCATCGTATAAGGAATTTCGGAAATTACAAGGTTAATATGACCGCCCTTGCCCTTTTCTACCTCTACTTTACCGCGGATTTTCACCTTGCCCACACCGGTTTCGTAGATTTCAAGCAAGTCATCCTGGTTAATCACAATACCGCCGGTAGGAAAATCAGGTCCCTTAACATATTTCATCAATTCCCTTGTGGTAATGTCAGGGTTGTTCATATATGCCTTGGTAGCATCAATGACTTCTGCTAGATTGTGAGGCGGAATGCTTGTTACCATACCAACCGCAATACCTTCTGCGCCGTTTATCAAAAGATTCGGGATTTTAACAGGTAAAACCGAAGGTTCCTTCTCTGTTTCATCGAAGTTCGGAATAAAATCAACAACATCCTTATCCAAATCCGCAAGAAATGCTTCCTGGGTAATCTTCTGAAGACGAGCTTCTGTATAACGCATTGCCGCAGCGGAATCACCTTCGATATTACCGAAGTTACCGTGGCCATCCACCAAAGGAAGTCCCTTCTTAAATTCCTGGGTCATAACAACCAAAGCATCGTAAATGGAACTGTCGCCGTGAGGGTGATATTTACCCATGGTATCACCTACGATACGAGCACTTTTACGATATGGTTTGTCATATTTGATTCCGAGTTCATGCATATCATATAAGGTACGTCTCTGAACGGGTTTTAAGCCATCCCTAACATCAGGCAACGCACGGGCAACAATAACACTCATAGCATAGTCGATGTAAGACTTCTGCATCACCTCGGAATATTCGGTTTTGATTATCTTTTCAGCCATTTTATAGCTCCATTCTCTTTGTATAACTACACTTGTATGATTAATTCATACATTCTAAAATACACTTTTTTACACATCCAAATCTGCATCGTTAGCATGCTCATAGATAAAAGCTTTACGAGGCGGAACTTCTGTCCCCATAAGCAATTCCGTCATACGATTCGCCATTCCTGCATCCTCAATCTGGACAAGCTTCAAATTGCGGGTTTCAGGGTTTAATGTCGTCTCCCACAACTGCTCAGCATCCATTTCACCAAGACCTTTGTAACGTTGTAATGTAAAAGGTCCTTTGTGTTTCTTTCTATACTGCGCAAGGGCATAATCATCATACAGATATTCTTCTGCACCTTTGGAAGGAATTGCCTTATAAAGAGGCGGCATTGCAATGTATACATGCCCTTCCTGAATCAATTCCGGCATAAAACGATAGAACAATGTCAACAATAGCGTACTGATATGAGCACCGTCCACGTCCGCATCGGCCATAATAATGATTTTATCATAGCGAAGCTTTGTAATATCGAAATCGTTACCGTAGCCTTCTGAGAAACCGCAACCGAAAGCGTTGATCATAGTCTTGATTTCCGCATTGGCAAGGACCTTGTCCATACTTGCCTTTTCTACGTTAAGAATTTTACCGCGAATAGGCAGAATTGCCTGGTATTTACGGTCTCTGGCCGTTTTGGCGCTGCCACCCGCAGAATCACCTTCTACGATGAAAATTTCACACTTGGAAGCATCTTTTGATTCGCAGTTTGCCAACTTACCATTGGAATCAAAAGAAAACTTCTGCTTGGAAAGCATGTTTGTCTTGGCTTTCTCTTCCGCTTTACGGATTTTGGCAGCCTTTTCGGCACAGCCGATAACACCTTTCAGACACTCTAAATTACGATCGAAATAAAGCACAAGTTCATCGCCTGCAACCTTAGAAACCGCCTTGGACGCGTCCTGATTATCAAGCTTTGTCTTGGTCTGGCCTTCAAATCTCGGTGTCGGATGCTTAATACTAACAATTGCAACCATACCGCTTCGTACTTCGGGACCTGTAAAATTCACATCTTTTTCTTTTAAAATATTCAACGTTCTTGCATAAGAATTGATTACAGTTGTAAAAATTGTTTTAAAACCTGTAATATGGGTACCGCCCTCGGCATTGTAAATGTTATTACAGAAACCTAAAACATTCTCATGGAACTCATTTACATACTGGAATGCGCATTCCACAATGATATCATCAGAGCTTCCCTGGAAATAAACCACATCATGTATGGCTTCCTTGCCTTTGTTTAAGTCTTTGACAAAGCCGACAATCCCCTCTTCTTCGTGGAATTCAATGACTTCATTCAAACCATCGCGCTTGTCCTCAAACACAACTGTAAGTTTTGGATTCAAATATGCGGTCTCGTGAAGACGACTTTTGATATCTTCTGCTTTAAAACGAGTCTTCTCAAAGATGGTATCATCCGGTGTAAAATTAACTGTTGTACCGGTTTCCCGTGTCTTACCGATAGCCGGAAGCTCGCCATTATTAAGCTCTAAGGTAGGAATACCTCTCTCATACGTATCCTCATAAATATGCCCATCACGTTTGATGGTAACTTTCATCTGCTTAGACAAGGCATTTACTACCGAAGAACCAACACCGTGCAAACCGCCGGAATTCTTATAAATATTATTATTAAACTTACCGCCGGCATGCAATGTAGT
Organism: uncultured Lachnospiraceae bacterium; assembly: GCA_964591945.1. GTDB lineage: Bacteria > Bacillota > Clostridia > Lachnospirales > Lachnospiraceae > UBA3766. Next base: position 11,434 of record CAZQBM010000053.1, read on the forward strand.
AAAAACAAGACGTTCCGCACTGATGCCCTTCTCGTGCATATCTACAGGGATACCTCGGCCGTTATCGGACACTGTTGCCGAACCATCCGCTTCCAAAGTAACCGTAATACGGTCACAGAAGCCTGCCATATGCTCGTCCACAGAGTTATCTACAATTTCATATATCAAATGATTCAAGCCCTTGGTGGACACACTGCCGATATACATACCGGGGCGTTCACGTACCGCTTCCAAACCTTCCAAGACGGTAATTGCACTTGAATCATAAGTCACTTGTTTTGCCATTTTATCTTCTCCTTAAAAATGCACAAAAATTTCCAAATGAATTATAACACAAAGAATTGTAAATGAGAAGTAAAAAATACACGATATTGTGGTTTTTTAACATAAATACCACATAATGTGCATAAAAAAGGCAGGCGCATGCACCTGCCATCTATCATATGTAATTTTTTTTAATATAACTTGGTTATTCTTCTTAATTCGAGAAGAAAACGTGATACATTTTTTGCCTGTTCGTCCAAATCACTGTTTTCTACATCACTTGCTACATTCAAATCCACACTTTTTTTCTTGCCATTTATTTTAAAAGTAATCTGAACTCGATTAATTCCTAAAAAATTCGGTCCTTTTATTTTTAATTTCGTTGCACAGGAAAGCGGATATACCTCAGCGACCTGAGAAGTTCCGAAATTTTCATGATAATAAATCAATAAATTGCCGTTAGATGTAATTCCGGCAAACATTTCCGCTACTTTCCCCGGAAAAATCCCAAAAGCCTTATCGCGATAGGTTGTCCCAAAAACATTACAAAGCACTTCTTCGTTCATCTGGCACATATTGTTCATTGCCTGATGCATCATTTGTTTATAAATTCTTGCCATTTTATCCTAAACCTTTCCCATATATGTTTCATTTGACAAATCAATTCTAGATTAAAAATATAAATTCTATATTAACTATTACAATAAAATATTAATATAACAGTTTAATTTATTTTTTATTTCTCATTCTTTTCTAAAATAATATATGCATACGCCTCAAATGCCTTCTTCACAATCTTCTGCATCTGAATTTCCGAAATATAATACAAAACCGAAGGAACAATCACTCTGCGAATATCCCAGGAAACATGGTAACCATCTTCTATATTGCCATCATAATCAAATTCGGCATTCACACGAACCGGTTGATTGTTGACAATCAGCCAGTATTCATCTTCATCAATGCTCATCATAAAAAGATTGTTGATGCGGTCCGTCACCCAGAATTTCGGCATTGTATAGTTCTTATAGACTCTGCCATCATTATAATAAAAGGTATGGGACGCAATAAACATTCGATCCCCTGTGGTAAGTGCCTCCGGCCTAAATTCCGGCTCCTTGCACATAAATTTAGGGATTTCATCCTCGTATGCCATATACCCGGGCAATCTTTTAATTCCAAAGAAATCATTCCAAGCAAAGAAAATCATAAACTCCTCTTTTCTGAGCGATTCATCGCGCTCTCCTTTTAACAGGTTATTGACAAAAATAATAAATATAGTTTTCTTCAGGTATTACATAGAAACCGCGAACATGATGATGATTCCAGTCGGCATTATCATACAAAATATAAATTACGGCATCTTTATTTCCGTTATCCTGCAATTCGTAATATCCCGGAAAGCTTAAATACAAACCATAAATATTATATTGTTCCTCGTCAAAACTTGAACTGTTAACGAAATCAACATCTGTAATGTACTGAATACCTTTTGCATCAGGACTCGTAGAATCAAAAGGATGTTTTTCGTATTCGCCGGGATTACTTTCCGCTTCTTCTCCCGTTTTAGGCCAAATTGAACACCATTCATCAGTTTCATAGTCATACGGACTGCATCTTATAAAAATTCTTGCGTCGGTACCGTAGTTTTCAACAACGGAAGAGATATATTCGTCTGAAGCATAAAAAGAAAGTGATTCGTGTCCGGCGCCTTGAAGAATCGTTGGTATTTGAGTCCATTTAACATCGCTTGCTTCTTCGGGTATTTCATCTGGAAAAAAATAAAACTTTCCGGATTTTTCAACTTTTAATACTGCAATGTCATCTTCATATTTCTTTTCTTCACTTTTAAAAACACCACATAATAATAGAACAACAAATATACATATTAAAATAACAACTAATATTATGCAGACAATGATAGCTTTTTTACCTTTTTTCATAATCATTCTCCTTATCACAAACACTTATTATAAGCAATAACGCCTATCCAATTTTCACATATCAATTTATGCATATTATAATTATGCTTCTTCATTCTCTACCGCATCTCTAGCTAACATCAGAATATCCGCATCCTGATAGATATCACCCATTGTAAAGTGCATTAAACCGCTTTGGCGGATACCAAACAAATCGCCGGGGCCTCGCAAGCGTAAATCTTCATTTGCAATAAAGAAACCGTCATTACTCTTCACAAGAACTTCTAAGCGTTCCGACTGTCTCTGCTCTTTATTCCCCTGTATAAAAACACAATAAGACTGGGCATCTCCACGTCCGACACGTCCGCGTAACTGATGCAACTGGGCCAAACCGAATCGTTCTGCATTCTCAATCATAATCGCTGTCGCATTCGGCACATCAATACCAACTTCAATCACCGTGGTAGATACCAGAATATCAATGTTCCCGCGGGAAAACTCGTTCATAATTTTATTCTTATCCGCTGGCTTCATCTGTCCGTGTAATACACCGATACGGTACTCTTTCGGCATCACTTCCCGCAGTTTATCCGCATAATCAACCACGTTTTCAAGATTACCCGCTTCTTCGGAAGCTTCTACCATAGGACAGATCACATAGGCCTGGTGGCCCTTTTGTACCTCTGTCATTAGGAAACGATAGGCAACGTCTCTTTTATCCGTACCAACCACGCAATTCTTAATTGGCAGGCGGTTTTTGGGCAATTCATCCACAATGGACACACTTAAATCCGTATATAAAACAGATGCCAAAGTTCTGGGAATCGGAGTTGCACTCATAACAAGCACATGCACTTTATCGCCTTTTTCTTCCAGTTTCTCACGTTGTCTGACACCAAAACGATGCTGTTCATCGGTAATCACCAGGGCAAGGCGCTCAAAAACCACTTTCTCCTGAAATACCGCATGAGTTCCGATTACAGTATCAATTTCACCGCTTTCAATCTGCTCATAAATACGACGTTTCTCCGCTGCGGGTGTAGATCCTGTTAAAAGTACCGGATGCATCGGTAAATCGTACTTGTCCACCAGTTTTTTTAGACTTTCATAATGTTGTCCGGCCAAGACTTCCGTAGGTGCCATAAAAGAACACTGAAATCCGTTACTTACGCACAGAAGCATTGCCATAAAAGCAATGATTGTTTTACCGGCACCAACATCACCCTGTATAAGACGGTTCATCACATAACCACTCGTCATATCGTCACAGATATCCCGCCAGGCATTTGCCTGGGCCTTGGTCAGTTCAAACGGTAGCTTCTCTATAAAGCGCGCTGTATAAGCATTTTCAATCATTGTAAAATTGCTTTCAACGCGGTTATTTTCTTCTTTTGATGCTTTTAACGCCTTTAAAAAGGCATAAAATTCATCAAAAACCAGTCTTTTACGCGCTTCAACCAAAACATCATATTCTTCTGGCAAATGTACGCGTTTTAAAGAGTCTTTCAGAAGGGCAAGGCCGTATTTTTGCCTGAATTCCTCGGAATAAACCTCTTCAAACTCACCATAGTCCGCAAAAACCTGTTTTACGGCCTTCTTGATTGCGTTTGACGTCAACCCCTTGGATAGTGAATATATAGGCTGTAGAGTCTGCATATAAACATCATAATCCTCAGGTTTAATAATCTGCGGTTGGTCCATATGAAGCTTGTTTCCGTGCTTGGAAACCGTACCATAGATACAGAAAATGCTACCCGGTTTCAACACCTGACGCAAATACTTTAAATGAAAGAATGTTAAGCCGATGCGCCCGGTTTCGTCTTCTACGGATACAGTGGTTATTGTTTTACCCTTGATATCTTTTTGAAAGAAATCACGACACACGCCTACGCGGATTGCTCCTGTATAACCTTCATACAATTCGTTTACTTTTACGGGCTCTGTATAGGTCTGATAGGTTCGCGGATAATAATATAAAAGATCGTATAAGTTCTCGATACCAACCTTTGTAAAAGGAACGACACTTTTCTCGCCGATGCCTTTTAACTTGACCAAAGGTATGTTTTTCAAATCAGTGATTTGCATGCCGTTCTCCTTTCTTAGATTTTTATCCATTCAATCAATTGTAATCCTGCAATCTCCCCATTAACATGGAATTATCCAGCCAAAATTCAATAAATTCGTGCGAATCATTTTGGTTCAGATATCTCCGGAAATAGATACTGTCCTTCATTCCTTCTCCTTGGGTAGCCAATGAAATATCCTCATTTTCAAAATGTAAAATGATTGCCCAATCTCCATCCGTTTCTAAGCCTTCCGAATCGAACTGCACTTCTTGAATCTTTGCATGACGGATTGCATTATATAAATCCAATATCTCTTCGTCATCGGTAATTAAAACAGACTTCTCATTTCCTTCCGACCGTTCATGTTGAATCACCTCAATAGAAACCGGCTGTTTATTCCCAAAACCAAACAAAAATACACCGCTATAAAAACAGTATAATAATCCAAAAACCAACACAACATAGAAAAAGAGAATAATTAAACATTGAATCCTTTTAAAAAGTGGTACTTTTTCATTTCCGTAAGGTACATAATAAAACATAAACAAATGCATAAACGGCAATAACATAAGCCCTAACACAACAAGAAAAAGGACGTTGCCATCGAAATTATTTAAATATAATACACAAAATAAAATCAGCGATACAATCATTTCTGCGTACGGAATGACAACAAACCACTTATATACCTTCTTTTTGTCTTTATATTTACGGCAAAAATAGATATAAATCCACATAGCAAAACAAAATATGATTGCGAAAGTAATATATGTAATGATTGATTCTATTTTATAACTCATATTTTTTAACCTTTTTAATGCTCTCTATACTGCTTCCTTATTCTATCCTCCGGATTTACATCCAGCGTGTACAAAAATCCAAGAAATATCCATTCCAATGGTTTCATAAGAAAATAAACAATATCCGCTCTTGTCTGCGTTGTAATATGTTTTGAAATTGGATATCCATATTTATCATATATTCCACGAATAAACCTATGAAATTCGGGAAATTTGGTCTGTATATAGTCTTCAAACGCATTTGCCACACAAAGCTGTCTGTTTACAACAATCCTTTGTCCTCTTCTTGTTGCGTATCTTAATGGTTTTACAACTTTTTTATGACCGCCGGCAGCAACCGTACATAAATAATGTCCTTCGTATTCTATTGGCGGTGGCGGTGTCTGCCGGGAAAAGGTCCAGTCAGCGGTATCTGTAAAGGCTTTAATCGGTCCATCTGCCCCCTGACCGATTAGAATAAACACAATTTCCATTAATGCAACGACAAAAAGCAAACACAGAAATACAAATCCGGAATATTTATATATATTGTTAATTTTAGAA